>NZ_PDJI01000004.1:2751715-3057461 GCF_002563695.1 Georgenia soli
CGCCGGTGCGGCGTTCCGGGTGGCCACCCAGCTGGTCGACGAGCACCTGATCACCATGGACGAGGCGATCTCGCGCGTGACGGGCGCGCAGCTGTCCCAGCTGCTCTTCCCCCAGTTCGACGGCGACGCCGAGCGTCAGCTCCTGACGAAGGCGATGGCGGCCTCGCCCGGCGCGGCGGTGGGGGAGATCGTGCTGGACAACGCCCAGGCGCTCGAGCGGTCCAACGCGGGCGCGAACGTGATCCTGGTGCGCCGGGAGACCAACCCGGACGACCTGCAGGGGATGATGGTCGCCGCCGGGGTGCTGACCGCGCGGGGCGGGAAGACCTCCCACGCCGCCGTCGTCGCGCGCGGCATGGGCACGACGGCGGTCGTCGGCGCGGAGGAGCTCGACGTCGACGTCGCCGCGCAGGAGGTCCGCGTCGACGGCCAGGTGCTGCGCCCGGGCGACGTCATCGCGCTGGACGGCTCCACCGGTGAGGTGTTCCTCGGCGAGGTGCCCGTGGTCGACTCCCCGGTGATGCGCTACATCGCCGAGGGCATGGACGCGGGGCTGGCGGCGAGCGAGGACGAGGCCACCCGTGAGCTCGTGCTCGCCGTCGACCGGATCCTCACCCACGCCGACGACGTGCGCCGGATGCAGGTCCGCGCCAACGCCGACACCGCCGAGGACGGGCGCCGGGCCCGGGAGCGCGGCGCGCAGGGCGTGGGGCTGTGCCGCACCGAGCACCAGTTCCTCGGCGAGCGGCGCGAGTACATCGAGCACCTCGTCCTGGCGGAGGGCGACCAGGCCCGCGAGGCGGCGCTGGCGGAGCTGCTGCCGCTGCAGCGCCAGGACTTCGTCGACCTGCTCGAGGCGATGGACGGCCTGCCGACCACGATCCGGCTCATCGACCCGCCGTTGCACGAGTTCCTGCCCGACCTGACGGACCTGGCGGTGAGGGTGGCGCTGGCGAAGGAGCGCGGCGAGAGCGCCGAGCGTGAGGAGAAGCTCCTCGCGGCCGTGCACCGCATGCACGAGCAGAACCCCATGCTCGGCCTGCGCGGGGTGCGCCTGGGCCTGAAGGTGCCGGGCCTGTTCGCCCTGCAGATCCGGGCCATCGCCGAGGCCACCGTGGCGCTGCGGCAGGCGGGGAAGGACCCCCGCCCGGAGATCATGGTCCCGCTCGTCGGCTCGGTCCGGGAGCTGCAGATCGTCCGGGAGGAGGCCGAGGGCATCCTCGCCGAGGTCGGCCGGGCGGCCGGCACCAGGCTGGACCTGCCGATCGGGTGCATGATCGAGCTGCCGCGTGCTGCGCTGACCGCGCACCGCATCGCCGAGGAGGCCGACTTCTTCTCCTTCGGCACCAACGACCTGACCCAGACCACCTGGGGCTTCTCCCGCGACGACGTCGAGGGCGCGTTCTTCGCCGACTACCTCGAGAACGGGGTGCTGACCATCTCCCCGTTCGAGACCCTCGACGCCGACGGCGTCGGCGCCCTCGTCAAGGCCGGCGTGGAGGGCGGCCGGCACACCAAGCCGGGTCTGCACCTGGGCGTGTGCGGCGAGCACGGCGGCGACCCCGAGTCCATCCACTTCTTCCACCAGGCCGGGCTCGACTACGTCTCCTGCTCCCCGTTCCGCGTCCCCATCGCCCGCCTCGAGGCCGGCCGCGCCGCCGTCATGGCCGGGGAGGACGCCACCGCATGACCCGCCACGCTCCGGCGAGCAGCGCCCGCCCGTCCTCCGGCGAGTCGTCACCAACTCGGTGAGTCGTCACGAACTCCCTGAGTTGTCACGAACTCCGTGAGTCGTCACGAACTGCCTGAGACGTCACGAACTCCCGCGGTTTGTCCGCTCGCCGGAGGGGCACGTCCGCACGCCGGATGCGCGGCTCCGCCCCTCCGGCGCCGTGCCAGACTGGCGCGGGTGAGCACGGTGACCGCCCAGGACATCACTGCCGCCCTGCGCACCGCGGTGGCCGGCGAGGTCGACGACTCGGACCGCCGGCGGGCGGAGTACTCCACGGACGCGTCGAACTACCGGGTGGTGCCGCAGGTGGTCGTCGCCCCCCGGGATGCCGACGACGTGCTCGCCGCCCTCGACGTGGCCCGCCGGCTGGAGGTCCCGGTGACCGCCCGGGGCGGGGGCACCTCGGTGGCGGGCAACGCCGTCGGGCCCGGGATGGTGCTCGACTTCTCCCGGCACCTGAACAAGGTGCTCTCGCTCGACCCGGAGGCGCGCACCGCGGTGGTCCAGCCCGGTGTGGTGATGTCGGACCTGCAGGCGGTCGCGCGCCCGCACGGGCTGCGGTTCGGGCCGGACCCCTCCACGCAGAACCGCGCCACCCTGGGCGGGATGATCGGCAACAACGCCTGCGGCCCGCACGCGGTGGCCTACGGGCGCACCGCCGACAACGTCCGCTCGCTCGAGGTCGTCGACGCCTCCGGTCGCCGCTTCACCGCCGGCGCCGGGTCCGGGGCGCTCGACGTCGTTCCGGGGCTGGAGAAGCTCGTCGGGGCCAACCTCGCGACGATCCGCACCGCGCTGGGCCGCTTCAAGCGGCAGGTCTCCGGCTACTCCCTCGAGCACCTGCTGCCCGAGAACGGCACGGACCTCGCCAAGTTCCTGGTGGGGTCGGAGGGCACGCTCGTCACCGTCCTCGAGGCCACGGTGGACCTCGTCGCGATGCCCACCGCGCCGGTGGTCGTGGCGCTCGGCTACCCCGACATGCCCACCGCGGCCGACGCGGTGCCGGCCCTCCTCGGGTTCGACCCGCTCGCGGTGGAGGGCATCGACGCCCGGCTGGTCGACGTGGTGCGCCGGCACCGCGGGCCGGCGGCCGTGCCGGAGCTGCCGCCGGGCGGCGGGTGGCTGCTGGTCGAGGTCGGCGCCCGGGAGGGCGAGGGACCCGAGGACGTGCTGGCCCGCGCCCGGGCCCTGGCCGCCGCGGGGGGGACCGACGCGGCCGCCGTCGTCCCCGCCGGGGCGCAGGCCGACGCGCTGTGGCGCATCCGGGCCGACGGCGCAGGCCTGGGCGGGCGCACCCCCGCCGGGGACCCGGCCTGGCCGGGCTGGGAGGACGCCGCCGTCCCGCCGGAGCGGCTGGGGGACTACCTGCGCGACTACACCGCCCTGATGGCCGACCGCGGCGTCGACGGGCTGCTGTACGGGCACTTCGGCGACGGGTGCGTGCACGTGCGCCTGGACCTGCCGCTGGAGACCCCCGCCGGCATCGGGCCGTCCCGGGAGTTCCTCGAGGCCAGTGCGGACCTGGTGGCCCGCTACGGCGGCTCGCTCTCCGGCGAGCACGGCGACGGCCGCGCCCGCTCCGAGCTGCTCGACCGCATGTACACCCCCGAGGTCCTCGACCTGTTCGGGCAGGTCAAGACGCTCTTCGACCCCGCCGGGCACCTCAACCCCGGTGTCCTGGTCGACCCGGCCCCGCTGGACGCGGACCTGCGCCGCCCGTACGCGAAACCGACCCCGGCGCGGAAGGGCTTCGCGTTCCTCGAGGACGGCGGCGACTTCGCCACCGCCGTGCACCGCTGCACCGGCGTGGGCAAGTGCCGCGCCGACAACTCCGCCGCCGGCGGCTTCATGTGCCCGAGCTACCAGGCCACCAAGGACGAGAAGGACGTCACCCGCGGGCGCGCCCGGGTGCTGCAGGAGCTGACCAACGGCTCCCTCATCCCGACGTGGGACTCCCCGGCGGTGCGCGACTCGCTGGACCTGTGCCTGTCCTGCAAGGCCTGCTCGGCCGACTGCCCCACCGGGGTGGACATGGCCCGGTACAAGTCCGAGGTGCTCCACCGCGCCTACGAGGGCAAGGTCCGCCCGGTCAACCACTACCTCCTCGGCCAGCTGCCCCGCTGGACCGGGCTGGTCACCAAGGTCCCCGGGCTGGCCAGGCTGAGCAACACCGTCCTCAAGGCCAGGCCGCTCGCCAGGCTGGTCCTGCGCGCGGGCGGGATGGACCCGCGCCGGGAGATGGTCACCTTCGCCGAGGAGCGCTTCTCCACGTGGTGGCGCAAGCGCGACGACGGCGCCACCGCCTCCTCGCGAGCGCGCCTCGACACCGCGACCGCTACCGGTGCACCACCCGCGGTCGGCGCGTCGAGCAGCGCTCGCGCGAGCAAGGGCCGGGCGCCGGAGCGGGCGGCGGCCGACGGCGTCGCCCGGCGCCGCGTCGTGCTGTGGGCCGACTCCTTCTCCGAGACCCTCGACAACGACGGCGCCCGCGCCGCCGTGACCCTGCTCGAGCAGGCCGGCTACGAGGTCATCGTTCCGGCCGAGAACGCCTGCTGCGGCCTGACCTGGATCTCCACCGGCCAGCTCGACGGGGCGAAGAAGCGACTGACCCACCTGCTCGGCGTGCTCGCCCCGTACGCCGCGAACGGCATCCCGGTGGTCGGGGTGGAGCCGTCGTGCACCGCGGTGCTGCGCTCGGACCTGCCCGACCTCCTGCCCGACGACCCGCGCGCGCAGATGCTCGCCGACGACACCTACACCCTCGCCGAGCTCCTCACCGCCCCCGCGCCCGTGGGCCCCGGCCCGGACTGGGTACCGCCCTCGCTCGAGGGCGTGGAGGTCGTCGCCCAGCCGCACTGCCACCACCACTCGGTCATGGGCTGGGAGGCCGACGCCGCGCTGCTCGCCCGCGCCGGGGCCACCGTCACCCGCCTGGCCGGCTGCTGCGGGCTCGCCGGGAACTTCGGCATGGAGGCCGGCCACTACGACACCTCCGTCGCCGTCGCCGAGAACGCCCTGCTCCCCGCGCTGCGCGAGGCGGGGCCGGACACCGTCTACCTCGCCGACGGCTTCTCCTGCCGCACCCAGGCCGACCAGCTCGCCGGCCGGCACGGCGTCCACCTCGCCCAGCTCCTCACCGGCCAACGCTAGGACGACGGCGGAGCGTCTCTCGTTCCCGGACGGATCAGCGCCAGGGACGACGGCGGACCCGGTCGCCCCGCCGGACGCAACCGCGGCCGGCCCCAACGCGGCCGGCCAGCGGGTTCCGGGCTCCGGTTGCTCGACGCCGACGTGAGAAGATAGGGACGGAACCCATCCCGTCTCAGAGTCAGTCAGGTCGACGTCGTATATGCCGTTCTTCGAGTTCGACGACGGGCGCCTCGTGCCTGCCCAGTTCGGTCACCCCGTCCCGGACGACATCGAGCCCGACATCCTGGAAGCCGTGCGCGACCAGGTGCTCGAGGTCGTGCAGCGACCCCTGTTCCCGATCAGCTGGCACGGCGACGGCCGGCGCCCGGGCACGTACCGCCCCGCCGGTGCGCCGGCCCCCCGGCTGACCGCGCTCGACGCCACCGGGCAGGTGGTGACCGTCGAGGTCGTCGAGGAGCTGGACTCGGCCGCCCTGGTCGACGCGCTCTCCCGCTCCGCCCGCAACGCGGGCCTCGGCTGGTCCCAGCTCGCCGACCTGTACCCGCGCGGCGTGGCCGCGTTCCGTCGGGACTGGAACGCGTTCCGTGAGCTGCTGCCGCCCAAGCCGACGGCGGGCCCGCGACTCGTGATCGTCGCCGGTGCCGTGCTCGACGAGGTGCGGCCGGCCCTGCAGGTCCTGGCCGAGTCGGGCGTCGTCGTCCACGAGCTGGCGCTGCGCCAGATGTCCAACGGACGACGGTTCCTCGAGGTCAACGAGCTGCGACCCGATCAGGTGGACGTCGGTCACGTGCTCGCGGCCGGGGTCCGGCACAACGAGCTGACCGCGGAGGCGTCGACCGGAGCCGCTGCTCCTGCCGCCGCGACGCCCCTCTCGCCCGCGACGCCGGACTCGGCCACGACGCCGGACTCGGCCACGACGCCCGTCTCGCCCACGACGCCGGACTCGGCCACGACGCCCGTCTCGCCCACGACGCCGGTCTCTCCGGCGACGCCCGCCTCGTCGACGAGCGCGCCCTCGCCGGTCTCTCCTGCGACCGCGGTCTCTCCGGCGGCCCCGGTCGCTCCCGCAACACCGGTCTCGCCGACGAGTGCCCCCTCACCGGAGTCGCCCACGACGCCGGACAGCGCACCCGGAGGCATCGACCTCCGGGACATCGCCGCCAGCCTGGACGACGAGACGCCGCTCGTGTGGGCCCAGCTGCGCCGCGGTATCCGGCACGACGCCGTCCTGACCACCGACGGCGAGATCCGGCTGCCCGACGGCGACGCCTTCGCGGACCCCCACCTCGCCGCTCGCGCGGTCTCCGGGCGCGACGACGTCGACGGCTGGCGGGTCTGGCGCTTCGGGGAGAGCGGCCCGTCGCTGGCCGACGCCCGGTCCGAGCTGGCGGCCGCCCGCGTGCGCGGTCCCCGGGCGCACCGCTCCGCCGACCGGCTCAGCCGCGCCGGCCTGCGCTGAGCGCAGGAGCCCACTCGGCGCTGCTGAGCGCCGGAGCCCGCACTCGGCGCTGCTGAGCGCCGGAGCCCACTCGGCGCTGCCGCCGCAGGAGCCCCACCTCGGCGCTCGGGACACGGCAGCGTACTCGGCGCCAGGGAGGAGTCAGCTCCCCGCGCGGGGACGCAGCGGCGTCCCTCAGCGGTGCACGTACGCCCGCGACCAGCGCCGCAGCTCGGCGTAGACGCGCCCGCGGACGTCCCGCGCGGAGAGCGTCACGTCGTGGATCGCCCCCTCGAACCGCGCGACCGTCACCAACGGCCCGAGCTGGAGCGCCCGACGTCGGATCTGCTCGACGTCGAGCACCGTGTCCGTCTCCCGCATCTGCGGCGACCAGCGCGGGGCGATGAGGGTGCGCCCCGACGTCAGCACGAGAACCGGGCAGGAGATCTCCAGGCCGGCGGCCACCTGCTGGTGCCCGGCGAGCACCGCCGCCAGCCAGCCGGCTCGGATGGGTGCTCCGACGACTCTCCACCGCGGGTCGGGTGCCCAGCCGGCGTAGAAGGGATCGTCCGTGCCGCCGTCGGGAAGCGGGCCGTCGTCGTCGGTCCAGCCGGTGAGGGTGCGCTGGTAGAAGCCCAGGTCCGACGTCGGCAGGACGGCCCGCGGCTGCAGCTTCGCCAGGCTCCCCACGATGGGCTGCGCCACCCCCCGCAGGATCGCCGACCCCTGCAGCTCCAGCCACGGCGAGTTGAGCACCAGCGCCCGCAGAGCCCCGGGGTGGCGGTGCGCCCACAGCGCCGCGGTCAGGCCGCCGGTGGAGTGCCCCATGAGGACGAGGTCGGTGCCGACCCCGAGCTCCGCGCGCACCACCTTCAGCGCGGCGTGGATGTCCTCGTCGTAGACGGTCAGCGACTCCATGAAGCCGCGGGTCTGGTGCGCCCGCAGGGACCGGCCGTACTTGCGCAGGTCCAGGGCGTAGAAGGCGCCCCCGTCGGCGGACCAGCGCCGTGCCAGCTCGCGCTGGTAGAAGTAGTCGTTCCACCCGTGCAGGTACAGCACGGCGAACGTGGGTGACGACGGCGTGCCCGGCAGGGCGTCCGGGTCGTCGGCCGGGACGTGGCGGACCAGGGTCGCGGCCACCTCGCCCTCGTCGTCGTCGTGCAGGGGAAGCGTCCTGGCCTGGAACCCCGCACCGAGCACGTCCGGCGTCCAACGGTCGGCCGGCGGCGGTGCCGGCAGCTCGACGATCTCCTCGGGCAGCACCGCGCCGCCGTCCGTCCGGTCGGGGGACGTCTCCTCCACCTTGCTGTTCCTGCGGGCCATGGCCCCATCATGCCGTCCGCCGGGACGGCGCCGCAGGTGCCGGGGCACGTCCCCCGGGGATGATTCGCCAGCGGACGGGCCCACGCGGGCATGTGACGCCCTCCCCGCGCCGGCCGCGGGGTGCGTGAAGCCGTCAGCGCGCCGTGCGCGCCACGGGTGCGACGGCGCGGAGGAACCGGCCGAGCAGGGCCGCCACCTGGTCGTGCTCGATGAGGAACCCGTCGTGCCCGAACGGCGAGCGGACGTACGCCACCGGGCCGGCCGTCGGCACGGCGGCCGCGATGCGCTCGGACTCGGCGGGGAAGAAGAGGCGGTCCGAGTCGACGGCGACCACCAGCGTCTCGGCGGTCACCTGGGCCAGGGCGGCCTCCACGCCGCCGCGGTCCCGGCCGACGTCGTGGGTCGTCATCGCCCGGGTCAGCGTGAGGTAGCTGTTGGCGTCGAAGCGCTCGGCCAGCTTGGTGGCGTGGTGGTCGAGGTAGGACTGCACGGCGAACCGGCCGCCGGAGAGCGGCTCCTCGCCGCCCTGGGGGATCCGGCCGAACCGCTGGTCCAGCTCCACGGGGGTGCGGTAGGTCGTGTGGGCGATCTGCCGGGCCAGGCCCAGGCCGGCGTGCGGGCCGTGGCCGGGTGCGGCGTCGTAGTAGTCGCCGCCGCGCCAGTTGGGGTCGAGCTCGATGGCGGCCAGCTGCGCGTGGGACCACGCGATCTGCTCGGCGCTCGTCTGCGCGCACGAGGCGACGACGGCGATGGCGCCGACCCGCTCGGGCGCGGTCACCGCCCACTCGAGCACGCGGTGGCCGCCCATGGAGGCGCCGACCACCAGCGCCCAGCGCTCGATGCCGAGCAGGTCGCTCAGCTCGAGCTCGGCGGCCACCTGGTCGCGCACCGTCAGGACCGGGAAGCGCGACCCCCACGGGGTGCCGTCGGGGGCGGGTGAGGAGGGCCCCGTGGACCCCTGGCACCCGCCGAGGACGTTCGGGGCGACGACGAAGTAGCGGTCGGTGTCGATGGCCCGGCCCGGCCCGACCACCTGGTGCCACCAGCCGGGGTCGGCGTCGTCGGGGCCGTGCCCGGTGACGTGGGAGTTGCCGGTGAGCGCGTGCAGGACGAGGACGGCGTTGTCGCCGGCCTCGTTGAGCTCACCCCACGTCTCGTAGGCGAGCCGGACGTGCGGCAGCCGGCCGCCCGCCTCCAGCGGCAGCGCCCCGAGGTCGGCGAACCGGCGCCCGGCCGGGTCGTCGCCCTCGCGCCAGGCACCGGTGGCCGGCAGGGTCGCCGGGTCGACGGTGCGGCGCGCGCGCCGGGAGTCGTGGCGCGCCGGGGCGCCGTCGGCGGAGAACGACGTCCCTGCCGACGGCGCGCCCGGGCGGGGCGGCCGGCTGCCGGTGCTCACGCGCCGGCCTCGGTGGTGGCCGGGGTGCCGGTGAAGGAGGCGGCCGCCTCCAGCCCGAGCCGCAGGTCGGCGAGGATGTCCTCGATGTTCTCGATGCCGACGGCGAGACGGACCAGCCCGGCGCTCACGCCGGCCGCCTCGAGCTCCTCCGGGTTCAGCTGCGAGTGCGTCGTCGAGGCCGGGTGGATCACCAGCGACCGGACGTCGCCGATGTTGGCGACGTTCGAGTGCAGCTTGAGGGCGTCGACGAACGCCAGGCCGGCCGCGTAGCCGCCGGTCAGCTCGAAGGCGAGGACGGCGCCCGCGCCCCTGGGGGCGTACCGCTGCGCCCGCTCGTACCAGGGGGAGGAGGGCAGCCCGGCGTAGGCGACGCGGCTCACCTGGTCGTTCCCCTCGAGGAACTCGGCGACCTTCCGGGCGTTCGCGACGTGGCGCTCGACGCGCAGGGAGAGGGTCTCGATGCCCTGGCCGATGAGAAAGGCGTTGAGCGGGGAGACCGCGGGACCCATGTCGCGCAGCAGCTGGACGCGGGCCTTGAGGATGAAGGCCTGGGCGCCGAGGTCCTTGTAGACCAGGCCGTTGTAGCTCGGGTCCGGGGTGTTGTAGTTCGGGAAGCGCTCGGGGCTGGCGGACCAGTCGAAGGTGCCGCCGTCGACGATGGCGCCCGCGATGGAGGTGCCGTGGCCGCCGAGGTACTTCGTCGCCGAGTGGATGACGATGTCGGCGCCGTGCTTGAGAGGCTGGATGAGGTACGGGGTGGCGATGGTGTTGTCCACCGCCAGCGGCACGCCGACCTCGTGGGCGACGGCGGCGACGGCCTCGATGTCCAGGATCGCGCTCTTCGGGTTGGCGATCGTCTCGCCGAAGAACAGCTTGGTGCGCTCGTCGGCGGCCGCGCGCCACGACTCCGGGTCGTCCGGGTCCTCGACGAACTTCGTGGTGACGCCGTACTTGCTCAGCGTGTGCACGAGCAGGTTGACGGTGCCGCCGTACAGGTTGGGGCTGGCGACGATGTTGTCCCCGACCTCGGCGATGTTGAGGATCGTCAGCGTCGTCGCGGCCTGGCCGGAGGCGACCAGCAGACCGCCGACGCCGCCCTCCAGAGCCGCGATGCGGTTCTCGACCGTCTCCTGCGTCGGGTTGGTGATGCGGGTGTAGATCGGCCCGGCCTCGGCGAGGGAGAAGCGGCCGGCGGCCTGGGCGGCGTCCTCGAACACGAACGACGTCGTCTGGTAGATCGGCAGCGCGCGGGCGCCGGTGGCGGCGTCGGGCGTCTGGCCGGCGTGGACCTGGAGGGTCTCGAAGGACCAGGCGGTCCCGGCGGTCTCGTTGCTCATTGTCTGCTCCTGGTGGTGGGGGTAGGAGCGGGCCAACGAGCCGCGGAGCGTGCCGCCTGTCCCGTCAGCCCGCGGTGGGGCTGGCAGTGACGTGCACGTCGGGGTGTGGGGCCCTCCGCCACCTTGTCAGGGGCGTCCGACCGGGTCAGACCGGTACGAGGGCATGCCGAACGTGCGCGTCAGCGGCACATTCGGCGGAGGAACATGCGACCGACTCTAGGCAGCGTCCCGGCGCTGGACGAGTGGTGTCTTGCATGGTGGGACGCGGGGAGAGTGCCCCGATCTCTCCGGAGCGGCGGAGGTCTGTCCAGCAGAGTGCCCGTGGGTCCGGCTCCCGAGCACGGGGAGTGGTCGGTGCTCCTGTCCTGGTCAGGGAGCGCGGGACCTCGGGCTCGTCTCGAGGGCGGCGGCGAGGGCGGGACGAACGTCCCGTACCCGCGAAGTTCGCCACCGATGTTGCATGTGTGACTGATGTGAACAGAGTTGTTCCTGTTCACAATTCGGCGATCGTCCGATAGCGTCACCTCCGGCGCCTTCCCCCTGGCGTCAACCCGACACGCCGCGGTGTGCGACGGAGCGGGATCTGAAGGAAGTACTCGGAGGTACCGTGGCGACCACCCTCAGGCGCTCTGCGCGCGCGACGGCCGCGTTCGCAGCGCTCGCACTCGGCAGCACGCTGCTCGCGACCGCAGCGAACGCCGCACCGAGCGAGGACGACGTCGAGGCGTCCCGGTCCGCGGAGCGGTCCACCTCCGGCCAGATCGCCGAGCTCGAGATCGAGCTCGCCCGGGTCTCCGCCCAGGCGGAGGAGGCGCAGGTGCGGGCGCAGCTCGCGAACGAGGACTACCTGGAGTCCCAGGTGGAGCTCGAGGCCGCCGTCGCGACGGCCGAGAAGGCGCAGGCCGAGGCGGACGCCGCGGCCGAGGAGCTGGAGGCCGCGCGTACGGAGCTCGGGCAGATCGGTGCAGCCCTCTACCGCGACGGAGCGGGCAGCCTGTCGGGGATCACGCCGTACCTCTCGGCCGAGAGCTTCACGGACGCCATGGCGCGCACCAACACGCTCGACCGGCTGGGCAACCGCGCCGACAGCCAGGTGCAGCGCTTCGACGCGCTCCGCCAGGTCCACTCCACTCTCCAGCGCCGCGCCGACGACTCGGTCGCCGCGCAGCAGGAGGCCACCGCCGCGCTCGCCGCGGCCGCGGAGGAGGCGGAGTCGAGCTTCGCCGCCGCGCAGACGCAGGTGAGGCTGTCGAACGAGCGCCGCGAGCAGCTCATCGGCCAGCTCGCGGAGCAGCGCAGCACCACCGTGGAGCTCGAGCGGGAGCGGCAGGCCTCCCTCGACGCCGAGCGTCGTCGCCGTGAGGAGAACGTCGCCCGCAACGAGGCGCTCGCGGCTGCTGCGCCGGCGGCGCCGACGTCCGCCCCTGCGACTCCCGCGACGCCTGCGACGCCTGCGACTCCCGCGACGCCCGCGGCCCCGGCCGCGCCCGCCCAGCCTGCACAGCCCGCCGCGCCCGCTGCCCCTGCGAGCCCGAGCCCGGCCACGCCTGCCCGTCCGGCACCTGCGCCGTCGCCGGCCCCGGCGCCCGCTCCCGCACCTGCCCCGGCGCCCGCCCCCGCTCCCGCTCCCGCGCCGGCCCCGGCTCCCGCACCGGCGCCCGCTCCGGCTCCGAGCCCCAAGCCGGCCCCGAAGCCGGCTCCGGCTCCTGCACCCGCCCCCGCTCCGAAGACCTCTGCGGCGCAGACGGCGATCGCCTGGGCGCGCACGCAGATCGGCACGCCCTACGTGTGGGGCGCCACGGGCCCGAACGGCTACGACTGCTCCGGCCTGACCATGCGCGCGTTCCAGCAGGCCGGTGTCTCACTCCCGCGCAACACCCGCTCCCAGTGGGACGCCACCGCACGCGTGCCCCTGAGCCAGCTGCAGCCGGGCGACCTGGTGTTCTGGAGCAACAACGGCCAGCGCTCAGGGATCTACCACGTGGCCATCTACACCGGCAACGGCATGCGGCTGCACGCGCCGACCCCCGGCAAGACGGTGGAAGAGGTGCCGATGTGGCACGTCAACATCATGCCGTACGGCGGTCGGGTCTGACCCGAGCCTGAAGCGGGCGACCGTCGTTCGACAGCCTCTCGAGGCGGGCGACCGTCGTTCGACGTCGGCCGCCGCGCTCAGTGGCCCTGCACGTCGTCCCTGTACGTCGAGAACGCCCTAACTGCTCGAGTCCGTGTTCGGACGAGCAGTTAGGGCGTTCTCGTAATGGGCGGACGGTGCCCGGCTCAGACGGCGGTGCCGGCGTCGCCCGGGCCGGTGGGGTCGGCGTGGCCGCGGTCGCCGTCGGCCGAGATCGCCTCGTCGGGGCGGGTCGCGCCGTGGTTGCCGCCGTGGTTGTCGTAGTACCCGGCGTCCTTGGCACGCTGGTAGGAGCGGCGGATCTCCTCCTCCGCCTCCTCACGGCCCACCCAGTGCGCGCCCTCGACGGACTTGCCCGGCTCGAGGTCCTTGTAGACCTCGAAGAAGTGCTGGATCTCCAGGCGGTGGAACTCGGAGACGTCGTCGATCTCGGTGCGCCAGGAGGCGCGCTGGTCCCCGACCGGCACGCACAGCACCTTGTCGTCACCGCCGGCCTCGTCGCGCATGCGGAACATGCCCAGCGCGCGGCAGCGGATCAGACAGCCGGGGAACGTGGGCTCCTCCAGGAGGACGAGCGCGTCCAGCGGGTCGCCGTCCTCGCCGAGGGTCTCCTCGATGAAGCCGTAGTCGTCGGGGTAGCGCGTGGAGGTGAAGAGCATCCGGTCGAGCCGGATGCGGCCCGTCTCGTGGTCCACCTCGTACTTGTTGCGGTTCCCCTTCGGGATCTCGATCGTGACGTCGAACTCCACGGCTTCCCTCCCCGCGCCGGCATGCGGCGCCGATGCATCGCTCACGCGTCCGGCGCTTACCTGCCCGGCCGCTCCTGGCCACTAGTGTGGCGTACCGAGTGGTGTGGTCGCGCACGCGGCCCGCCGACGGACGAGCCGGGGGAGCAGTGGGACTGATGCGCCGCACCACCACGATCGTGGCTGTGCTCGCGGTCGGCCTGGCCGGCTACGGCACCGCCGACGCCGCCGACCTGGTGCCCGGGGTGCTGACCACTGACCCGGTCCCGGCCGAGGCGCAGCCCTTCCCCGACGTCGAGCTGCCCGGCGGCGACCTGGTCGCCCCCACCGTGCCCGGCCCCGACGAGGACGCGCCCGTGCCCAGCGCCGCGGCGCTCGAGCAGCTGACGACGGCGTTGGAGGAGGACGACCGGCGCACCGGCACCTTCGGTCTCGTCGTCGCCGACGCCATCACCGGCGAGGTGCTCCTCGACCACGACGGCGACACCCCCCGCACGCCCGCGTCCTCCCTCAAGGTGCTCACCGCCGCCGCGGCGCTGGACGCCCTCGGGCCCGCCCGCACCCTGCCGACCAGGGCGGTGCTCGCCGGCCAGGACCGGGTGGTGCTCGTCGGCGGGGGCGACATCCTGCTGGCCGCGGGGGAGGGGGACCCGTCGGCGGTCGTCGGCCACGCCGGGCTCGGCGACCTCGCGGCGGCGGCGGCGCAGACGCTGAAGGACCAGGGCGTCACCAGCGTCCGGGTCGACGTCGACGACACCCTCTTCACCGGCCCGGCGCACCACGCCGACTGGGACGACATCGATCGCCGCTTCGTCATGCCGATCCAGCCGCTGGCGATCGAGGCGGGCCGGGACGGCGGGGCCTACGCCGCGGATCCCGCGGCGGACGCCGGCCGGGCGTTCGCCGCAGCGCTGGCCGCGAACGGCGTCGAGGTCGTCGGTGACGTCGGCCGCCGTGCCGCCGGCGCGGACGCCACGCCCCTCGCCGAGGTCGGGTCCGCCCCGCTCAGCGCCGTCGTCCGCCACATGCTCAAGGCCTCCGACAACTCCGTCGCCGAGGCGCTCGCCCGGCTCGTGGCCGTCGAACGCGGCCAGGAGCCCGACTTCCCCGGCGGCACCTCGGCGGTGCGCGGGCAGCTGAGCGACCTCGGCGTCGACGTCACCGGGGTGACCATGGCCGACTCCTCGGGACTGAGCACCGCCACGTCGGTGCCGCCGTCGGCGCTGCTGGACGTGCTGCGCCTGGCGTCCGAGGACTCGCACCCCTCCCTGCACGGGCTCGTCTCCGGCCTGCCCGTGGGCGGGCTGGACGGCACGCTCGCCGACCGGCTCACCGGTGACGCGGCCGGTCACGTCCGCGCCAAGACCGGCACGCTCGTGCGGGCTGTCTCCCTGACCGGCAGCGTGGTCACCGCTGACGGCCGCCCGCTGCTGTTCTCCCTGCTCGCCTCCGACCTGGAGGTCGGCACGGGCAAGCAGGCCCGTATCGCCCTCGACGCCTGGGTCTCCTCCCTCGCGGCGTGCGGGTGCGGCTGACCGGTTACCGTGGCCCCATGAGCAGCGCCGTCGACTGGCAGGTGGCCGTGCGCCGCGCCGGGAGCCTGTCGCGCCCGGGTCCGCGCGGCACGCCGGCGGAGCTGCGCGCCCTCATCAAGGTGCTGCGCGCCGCGGCCGCCGAGGCCCCCGGCCACGTCGGCGAGATCACCGGGCTGCGCCGCGCCGCGGCCCAGGTCGCGGCCACCCCGGTTTTCGTCGTCGACCGCCCGCGGTGGGCCCAGGCGAACGTGGAGATGTTCGCCCACCTCACCGACGGCCTCCTGCCCACGCCGAAGGTGCCGGGCTCGGCCCGGGTCGCCGGGGAGGAGATGGGCGTCATGCTCGCCCTCCTCTCCCCGAAGGTCCTCGGCCAGTTCGACCCCTTCACCCCCGCCGACGGCGGCCCCGGCCGGCTCCTCCTCGTCGCCCCCAACGTGCTCAAGGTGGAGCGCGAGCTGAACCTCGACGCGATGGACTTCCGCCTGTGGGTGTGCCTGCACGAGCAGACGCACGCCGTGCAGTTCGCCGCGGCGCCGTGGCTCGTCGACCACCTGTCCGGGAAGATGCGTGACCTCGTCGGCGGCGTCACCGCGACCCCGACCGACGGCTCCGAGCGGCTCGTCCGCGCCGTCCGCGCCGTCGTGGAGGCCCTGACCTCCGGCATCGGCGGCGGGGTGGCGGACAACCCCGTCCCGGAGCTCGGCGGCCCGCTCGTCGACGCCTTCCTCGACCCCGAGGAGCGCGCGGCGATGGGGGAGATCGTCGCCGTGATGAGCCTGCTGGAAGGGCACGCCGACGTCGTCATGGACGCCGTCGGGCCGGCCCGCCTGCCGTCGGTGCGCCGCATCCGCGCCGCGTTCGAGAAGCGCCGCGACGGCACCTCCACGCTCGACATCATGCTGCGGCGGCTGCTCGGCATGGACGCCAAGGTCGCGCAGTACCGCAACGGCGCCCGGTTCGTGCGCGCCGTCGTCGAGAAGGTGGGCCACGACGGGCTCAACGCGGTGTGGACGGCGCCCGAGCTGCTGCCCACGGCGGCCGAGGTCGCCGACCCGGTGGCCTGGGTGCGGCGCGTCCACGGCTGAGCCGTGGCCGGACCGCATCCCGACGTCGCCGCCGCCCGCCGGGCCGTCCGCGAGACGCTCGCCGACCTGCCGCCCGGCGCGCGCGTGCTCGTCGCCTGCTCCGGCGGCGCCGACTCCCTCGCGCTTGCCGCCGCCACGGCGTTCGTGGCGCCGCGGGCCGGCTGGCAGGCCGGCGCCGTCGTCGTCGACCACCGCCTCCAGGACGGCTCCGTCGAGGTCGCGCGCGTCGCGGCGGCGCAGTGCCGGGACCTCGGCCTGGACCCGGTCGTCGTCCGCGAGGTCGACGTCGACGGCGGAGCTCGCGGGACCGGCGCCGGCGGGCCCGAGGCGGCGGCCCGCACCGCCCGGTACGCGGCGCTCGCCGACGCGGCCGCGCAGGCCGGCGCGGCCGCCGTCCTCCTCGGGCACACCCTGGACGACCAGGCCGAGACCGTGCTCCTCGGGCTCGCCCGGGGGTCCGGCGCCCGGTCGCTGGCCGGGATGCCGCCCGTCCGCGGCCTGTGGCACCGGCCGTTCCTGGGCCTGCGCCGGACCCAGACCGAGCAGGTGTGCCGGGCCGTCGGGTTGGACTTCATCCGCGACCCCACCAACGCCGCCTCCGGGCCGTGGCGCGCCGCGGACGGCAGCCCGCTGCGGCGCGCGGCCGTGCGCGAAAGGGCGCTGCCCGCGCTGACCGAGGCGCTCGGGCCGGGCGTCGTCGAGGCGCTCGGCCGCACCGCCGCCCACCTCGCCCGGGACACCGACCTCCTCGACGCCCTCGCGCAGGACCTTCTGGACCGGGCCGTCGCGGCCGCCGGCGAGGGGGCGGGAGGCGCCGCGGGCCCTGACGACGACGCGCCGCACCCCACCGACGACAGCGGCGTCACGCTCGACGTCGCCGTCCTCGCCGACGCCCACCCGGCGCTGCGCACCCGGGCCCTCCACGCCGCAGCGCTGCGCGCCGGCGCCACCCCGGGGGCCCTGGCGGCCGTCCACGTGGAGGCCCTCGACGCTCTCGTGACCCGTTACCACGGCCAGGGCGCGGTGCCGCTGCCCGGGCCGGTTCTCGGGCGCCGCCGGTGTGGCAGGCTAACTCTGGCGCCGCCGGACCCGGGGAGCCCGGCCGGCCCGGCACGGACGTAGCACAGCGAGGAGACCCGAGTGGACGCGCAGGACATGGGGCAGGACCTGGAGAAGGTGCTGCTCACGCAGGAGCAGATCGACACCCGGCTGACCGAGATGGCCGCCGAGATCGACGCCGACTACGCGGGCAGGGAGGTCCTGCTCGTCGGGGTGCTCCGCGGCGCGGTGATGGTGATGGCGGACCTCTCCCGCAAGCTCCACCTGCCGGTGCAGATGGACTGGATGGCGGTCTCCTCCTACGGCTCGGGCACCAAGTCCTCCGGCGTCGTGCGCATCCTCAAGGACCTGGACACGGACCTGCACGGGCGCGACGTCCTCATCGTCGAGGACATCATCGACTCGGGCCTGACGCTGTCCTGGCTGCTCGCCAACCTGCGTTCCCGCGGCCCCGCGTCGGTGGAGATCGCCACGCTGCTGCGCAAGCCGGAGGCCGCGAAGGTCGACGTCGACGTGCGGTACGTGGGCTTCGACATCGCCCCCGAGTTCGTCGTCGGGTACGGGCTGGACTACGCCGAGCGGTACCGGCACCTGCCGTTCGTGGGGACGCTCGCGCCGCACGTCTACGGCGGCTGAGCGGCCGGGCCGTACTGCCCTGCGCGAACATCGAGCCACCGCTCAGCCCGCGGTCAGGTTTGTCGTATACCGTCGTGGGATCCGCGCGACCAGGAGGGACGAGGGCCTAGCCCACACTCGATGAACGCCAAGAATCTGCTGCGGGGTCCACTCGTCTGGATCCTGATCATGCTCGTGCTCATCTCCCTGGGGTGGTCCCTCCTGGGGCAGTCCGGCACCCAGCGGATCGACACCTCCCAGGGTCTGGAGCTGCTCAAGGGGAAGACCGTCGAGCAGGTCGAGATCACGGAGGGCGCCCAGCGGGTGCGCCTGACGCTGTCCGAGCCCTTCAAGGCCGACCACGGCGAGGGCGGCACCGTGGACAAGGGCAAGAGCGTGGAGTTCTTCTACGTCCAGCCCCAGGGTGACCAGGTCGTGAAGGCCGTCGAGGCGGCGAACCCCGACAAGGGGTACAACTCCGTGGTCCCGCAGACGTCCATCTGGACGTCGCTGCTGACCTTCATGCTGCCGATGATCATCATCTTCATCGTCTTCTGGTGGCTGCTCTCCAGGGCGCAGGGCGGCGCCGGCGGCATGATGAAGTTCGGCAAGTCCAAGGCCAAGATGGTCAGCAAGGAGAACCCCCAGGTCACCTTCGCCGACGTCGCCGGCGAGGACGAGGCCGTCGAGGAGCTCCAGGAGATCAAGGAGTTCCTCGCCGAGCCGGAGAAGTTCCAGGCCGTCGGGGCCAAGATCCCCAAGGGCGTGCTGCTCTACGGACCGCCCGGCACCGGCAAGACGCTCATCGCGCGCGCCGTCGCCGGCGAGGCCGGCGTGCCGTTCTTCTCCATCTCCGGCTCCGAGTTCGTCGAGATGTTCGTCGGCGTCGGCGCCTCCCGCGTGCGCGACCTCTTCGAGCAGGCCAAGTCCAACGCGCCGGCCATCATCTTCGTCGACGAGATCGACGCCGTCGGCCGCCACCGCGGCACCGGCATGGGCGGCGGCCACGACGAGCGCGAGCAGACCCTCAACCAGCTCCTCGTCGAGATGGACGGGTTCGACGTCCACACCAACGTCATCCTCATCGCCGCCACCAACCGCCCGGACGTCCTCGACCCCGCGCTGCTGCGCCCGGGCCGCTTCGACCGCCAGGTGGCCGTCGAGGCGCCCGACCTGCACGGGCGGTCCGCGATCCTCAAGGTCCACGCCCAGGGCAAGCCCATGGCGCCCGGGGTGGACCTGGACATGGTCGCCAAGCGCACCCCCGGGTTCACCGGCGCCGACCTGGCCAACGTCCTCAACGAGGCGGCGCTTCTCACCGCGCGCTCCAACGCCCAGCTCATCGACGACCGTGCCCTGGACGAGGCGATCGACCGCGTCATCGCCGGCCCGCAGAAGCGCACGCGCGTGATGAACGAGAAGGAGCTCAAGGTCACCGCGTACCACGAGGGCGGTCACGCGCTCGCCGCGGCCGCGCTGCGCTACACCGACCCGGTGACCAAGGTGACGATCCTGCCCCGCGGCCGTGCCCTGGGCTACACGATGGTCATGCCGACGGAGGACAAGTACTCCACCTCGCGCAACGAGCTGCTCGACCAGCTCGCCTACGCCATGGGCGGGCGCGTGGCGGAGGAGATCGTCTTCCACGACCCGACCACCGGCGCCTCGAACGACATCGAGAAGGCCACCGCCATCGCCCGGAAGATGGTCGTCGAGTACGGCATGAGCTCGCGCGTCGGCGCCATCAAGCTCGGCCAGACCCAGGGTGAGCCGTTCCTGGGCCGCGACCTCGGCCACCAGCGCGACTACTCCGAGGACGTCGCACGCATCGTCGACGAGGAGGTCCGCAGGCTCATCGAGGCGGCCCACGACGAGGCGTGGGAGATCCTCAACACCTACCGCGACGTGCTCGACCACCTCGTCCTGGAGCTCCTCGAGAAGGAGACGCTCAACGAGGCGGAGCTCGCCCGCGTGTTCGCCCCGGTGACCAAGCGCCCCGCGCGGCCGGTGTGGCTCTCCTCCGAGGACCGCTACGTCAGCGACCGTCCCCCGGTCCAGACCGCGGCCGAGCGTGCCCGGGGCGAGCACATGCTGCCCGAGGACCAGGTGGCCGCGGCGGGCGAGACCCGACTCGGCGAGCACGGCCCGGGCGTCGGCCAGATCCCCGACGGCGGAACGGTCGGCGGCCCCGCCGAGGGGCTCTGATGGTGGCGCAGGACCCCACCGGGACCGGCTCCGCGACCTGGGACGCCGGGATCGCGGGCTCGCCCCCGGAGGCCGACGGCATGGCGAGCGACTCCTCGCCGATCCGCTACCGGCACACGCCCCGCCCCTACGACGCCGACGGCGTGCGCCGGGCCGTCCGGGACCTGCTCGCCGCGGTCGGGGAGGACCCCGACCGGGAAGGGCTTCTCGGCACCCCGGACCGCCTGGCCCGCTCCTTCGCGGAGATCTTCGCCGGTCTCGCCGAGGACCCCGCCGACCACCTCGACGCCGTGTTCGACATCGGGCACGAGGAGATGGTCCTCGTGCGCGACATCCCGCTGTACTCGATGTGCGAGCACCACCTGCTGCCGTTCCACGGCGTCGCCCACGTCGGCTACATCCCCGCGGAGAACGGCCGCGTGACGGGGCTGAGCAAGCTCGCCCGCCTCGTCGAGGGCTACGCCCGCCGCCCGCAGGTGCAGGAGCGGCTGACCTCGCAGGTGGCCGACGCCCTCGTCGACCGGCTGGAGCCCCGGGGCGTGATCGTCGTCGTCGAGGCAGAGCACCTCTGCATGTCCATGCGCGGCGTGCGCAAGCCCGGCTCCCGCACGATCACCTCCGCCGTGCGCGGTCAGATGCGCCGTGCCGCCACCCGTGCCGAGGCGATGAGCCTGCTCGTGAACCGGGCCTGAGGGCGCCGACGGCTAGCCTGGGGGAATGAGCGAGCGAGTGGTGCGGCGTGCCGCCATGGGGCCGGAGCCCCTGCCCGAGGCGCTGCGCGAGCCCGGCCGGACGCTGGTGATGGGCGTCGTCAACGTCACGCCGGACTCCTTCTCCGACGGCGGCCAGTGGTTCGACACCGACGTCGCGATCGCTCACGCCCGCCACCTCGTCGCCCAGGGCGCCGACATCGTCGACGTCGGTGGTGAGTCGACCCGTCCCGGCGCCGCCCCGGTCACCCCCGAGCAGGAGCTCGCCCGGGTGCTTCCCGTCGTCGAGACGCTCGCCCGGGAGGGCGCCGTCGTCAGCGTCGACACCGTCAACGCCGCCACCGCGGAGGCGGTCACCGAGGCGGGCGCGCTCATCGTCAACGACGTCTCCGGCGGCCTGGCCGACCCGCAGATGACCGCGACCGTGGCCCGCACCGGCGCGGTCTACGTCCTGCAGCACTGGCGCGGCACCCCCGAGACCATGAACTCCCTGGCCGTCTACGACGACGTCGTCGCCGAGGTCCGCGCGGAGCTCTCCCAGCGCCTCGACGAGGCGCTCGCCGCCGGCGTCCGCGAGGAGCAGGTCGTCCTCGACCCGGGTCTCGGCTTCGCGAAGGACGCGACCCACAACTGGACCCTCCTGGCGCACCTCGACGCGCTCCTCGAGCTCGGCCGGCCCCTGCTGGTCGGGGCGTCGCGCAAGCGGTTCCTCTCCGGCGTCGTCCCGCCCCGCCTCGCCGACGAGCCGCTCGCGCGCGACGCGGCGACCGCCGCCGTCAGCGCGCTCTCCGCCGCGGCCGGGGCGTGGGCGGTGCGGGTGCACGAGGTGGCCCCCAGCATGGACGCGGTGCGGGTGGCGGCCGCGTGGCAGGGGCACCGGTGACGGGCGCCGGCGGCCCCGTCCTCGACGACGACGGACGCGAGCTCGACCGCATCCGCCTCCTTGGCGTGCGGGCCCGCGGGCACCACGGGGTGCTCGAGCACGAGCGCCGCGACGGGCAGGAGTTCTCCGCCGACGTCGTCCTCCACCTCGACACCCGGGCCGCCGGCCGCGCCGACGACCTGGCCCTGACCGTGAGCTACGCCGACGTCGGCGAGGACGTCGTCGCCGTCCTCGCGGGCGAGCCGGTCGACCTGGTGGAGACGCTCGCGGAACGCATCGCGGACGCGGCCCTCGCCCGGCCGGGCGTGCGTGCCGTCGACGTCACCGTGCACAAGCCGCAGGCACCGCTGACCGTCCCCTTCGACGACGTCCAGGTCTCCGTCCGCCGCCGGGCGGCCACGGCCGGCCGGGTGGCCGGCGCTGCGGGGGACGCTGAGACCGCAGAGGCGGCGGTCGCAGAGATCGCCGAGGCCGCGGCACCGGGTGACGCCGACGACTCAGCTCCGCTCCGGCGTCGTCCCGCCCGGCCCGTGCCGCTGGTCCTGGCGCTCGGCGCGAACCTCGGCGACGCCGTCGGGACGCTGCGCGAGGCGGTCACCGAGCTGGCCCATGCCGCCGGCGTCAGCCTCACCACGGTCTCGCCACTGGCACGGACCGCCCCCGTCCTGGCCCCCGGGCAGGCGTCCCAGCCCGACTACCTCAACGCCGTCGTGCTGGGCACCACCACCCTGGCCCCGGCGGAGGTCCTCGCCCTCGCGCACCGGGTCGAGGACGACCACGACCGCCGGCGCACCGAGCGGTGGGGCGCGCGGACGCTGGACGTGGACGTCGTCGCCTACGGGGACCTGGTCAGCGACGACCCCGAGCTGACCCTGCCGCACCCGCGCGCGCACGAGCGCGCCTTCGTCCTGGCCCCCTGGGCCCGTGCCGAGCCCACCGCCGTGCTGCCCGGCCCGCACGGCGGCCCGGTGGCCGACCTCGCCGCCCGGGCGCGCGACCGCGCCACCCTGACGTGGGCGGGGGAGGACTGGCTCCGCACCGACCCCCGGACCGCGGCGGAGCCTGCCGTGGAGGGAGAGCGGTGAGCCGCACCTCCTGGCAGAGCCTCGTCCTCCTGGCCCTCGGCGGCGGTCTGATCTGCTTCCTCCTGCTCGAGGGCGCCGAGGCACGGGGGTTCCTGCCGGTGCCGGTGCCGATGATCTCCGCCGCCGGGCCCGCGGTCTTGGCCGTCGTCCTGCTCTGGCTCGGGCGGGGCGTCCGGCGCCTCGTGCGGCAGGAGGCCACCTCGATGACACCCCTCGGCGCGGCGCGGGTGGTGCTGCTGGCCAAGGCGAGCTCCCTGGTCGGCTCCGTGCTCGTCGGGTACTTCGCCGCGCAGGTCCTCGTCGCGCTCGACAACCTCTCCGCCCCGCTCCCTCGGGAGCAGGCGATCGCCGCCGGCCTGGCGCTGCTCAGCTGTCTCGCGCTCGTGGCCGTCGCGCTGCTGGTCGAGTGGTGGTGCCGCGTGCCGCCCGACGACGAGGACGACTCCTCCGGCGTCAACCACGGCGCCTCCGCCGCCTGAGCTCCGTCCCGAGGATGATGGAACGGCCCGCGAACTCTGCCACCCTGGGACGGTGACCGAGGACATGACGACGAGCGGGCTCCCCACGACCGGCGACGGCCGCGCCACCCGCGACCCCTTCGACCCGGCGGGGATCACGTTCACGCCCGTGTCGAAGGGGCTGGTGACCGCCCGGCTGATCAGCCTGGTCGCCACGTTCGTGCTGCCGGTGGTCGGGTCGGTGGCGCTGGGGATCCTCGTGGGCGGCTGGGCCTTGGTCGCGCCTGTCGCCGTGCTCGCCGTGCTGGCCTGGCTGCTGTGGCTCATCCCGCGCCAGGTCCGCGCCATCGGGTACGCCGAGGCCGACGACGACCTGCTCGTGCGCAAGGGGATCCTCTTCCGCTCGCTCACCGTGGTGCCGTACGGCCGCATGCAGTTCGTCGACGTCAACGCCGGTCCGCTCGACCGGCGCTGCGGCGTGGCCGAGGTGCGCCTGCACACCGCCGCCGCCCAGACGGACGCCACCATCCCCGGGCTCCCGCCGGCGGAGGCGGCCCGGCTGCGCGACCGCCTCACCGCCCGCGGCGAGGCCAGGCTGGCGGGGCTGTGACCGCCCCGTTCCCCGACGGCGCGCCCCACGCGGCCGGCCCGCCCCACCCCGCCGAGTCGCTCCCTGCCCCGCGGGACGGGGGCGGGGACCCGCGTGCCGACGGCGTGACCTGGCGCCGGGTCCACAAGATCACCCCGATCCTCAACGCCTGGAAGGTCGTCGCCGCGGTCGTGGCCGCCGTCGTCTGGCAGGTCTCCGACCAGATCGCGAACCTGCCCGACGTCTGGGAGTCCGTCGCCCGGTACCGCACCACGGTGCTGCTGGCCGTCGCCGGTGCCCTGGTGCTCGTCGCGCTCGTCGCCGGGCTGTACTCGGTGCTCTCCTGGCGGCGGATGCAGTTCGCGGTGACGAGCGAGTCCGTCGACCTGCACACCGGCATCCTCTTCCGCCAGCAGCGGCACGCCCGTCTGGTCCGCATCCAGGCGGTCGACGTGGTCCAGCCGCTCCTCGGGCGGCTGTTCGGGCTCGCCCAGGTGCGGGTGGAGACGGCCGGCGGCGGCGAGTCCAACGTGGTGATCGGCTACCTCCACGAGGCGGAGGCGCAGGCACTGCGCAACGAGGTCATGGCGCGGGCGGCCGGCGTCGACGTCTCCGAGGCCCGCGCGTCCGGCACGCCGGACGGGGCGGCCGGCCCTCCGGACGGAGCCTTCCCGGAGGCTCCCGGGGGAGCGGTCCACGGGGCCGCGGGCCCCGGCGGTGCGGCACGGGGCGGACCGAGGGCCGGCCGGAACGTGGCACCCGTCGTGGCCGCCGCCCCCGAGCGCGAGCTGCTGCAGGTCCCGCCCGGCCGGCTCGTGGCCTCCCTCGCGATCTCCGGCAGCCTCACCCTCTTCGTGCTCGTCATGATCGGCCTCCTGGTGGCTGCGGTGGTCACCGAGAGCTTCGCCCCCATCTTCGGTGCGGTGCCCGCGCTGCTGGGCTGGGCCGGCTACCTGTGGAACCGCTTCGCGGGAGAGTTCGGTTTCCGGGCCGCGCTCTCGCCCGACGGCATCAGGCTGCGCCACGGTCTCCTCGAGACGCGCACGCAGACCCTCCCGCCGGGGCGCGTGCAGGCGGTCCGGCTCTCGCAGGCGCTGCTGTGGCGGCGGTTCGACTGGTGGCGGGTCGAGGTGAACGTGGCCGGGTACGGCGCCGACCCCATGGGGAAGGGCGCCGTCGAGACGGTGCTGCTGCCCGTCGGCCCGCGCGGGGACGCGCTGACCGCGCTGTGGCTGGTGCTGCCCGATCTCGGCGTCGACGACGCGGCCGAGCTGCTCGACGCCGCCCTGGAGGGCTCCGGCGAGACGGCCGGCTTCCGGACCAGCCCCCGCCGGGTGCGCTGGCTGGATCCGCTCACCTGGCGGCGCAACGGGCTGCGCATCACCCGCACGGCGCTGCTCATGCGCAGCGGCCGCCTCTCGCGCCACCTCGTCGTGGTGCCGCACGAGCGCACCCAGTCACTGGCGATCACGCAGGGACCGCTCGAACGCCGGTTCCACGTGGCGGACCTGCACGCCCACTCGGTCCCCGGGCCCGTCACCCCGGTCGGCCACCACCTCGACGCCACGCTCGCCCTGACGATCCTGCGCGAGCAGGCCGGCCGCGCCCGGAGCGCCCGCGCCGCCGAGGGGCCGGAGGAGTGGATGCGGCGCGTGCAGGTGCCGGGCACCGGGTCGACCGGCCAGCTCGCGCCGGGGCACCTCGCGCCCGGGCACCTCGGGGACGGGCAGACCGCGGGCGGGCAGCTCATCGACGAGGACCGGACGACGGGACGGTCCGGGCCCCTGGGATGATGGGGGCGTGAGCAACCCACCCACCGAACCCGCACGCCCCGGCGCGCGCCCCGGACGTCTCGGCGTCGGAGTCGTCGGCGCGGGCCGCGTCGGCGCCGTCCTGGCGAGCGCGCTGCGCAGCGTGGGGCACGCCGTCGTCGGGGCCACCGCCGTCTCGGCCGAGAGCCGGGACCGGGTGGAGGCCCTCCTCCCCGGGGTGCCCGTGCTGGAGATCGAGGAGGTCGTCGAGCGTGCGGAGCTCGTGCTCCTCACCGTCCCCGACGACGTCCTCGCCGACCTCGTGCGCGGCCTCGCCGAGCTCGGGCGCTGGCAGCCCGGCCAGCTCGTCGTCCACACCTCCGGCCGCTACGGCACCGAGGTGCTCGCGCCCGCCCGGGCGGCCGGGGCCATCACCCTGGCCATCCACCCGGCGATGACGTTCACCGGCACGAGCCTGGACATCTCCCGGCTCACCGGCTGCCCCTTCGCGGTGACGGCCGCGGGACCCGTGCTGCCCATCGCCCAGGCCCTCGTGGTCGAGATCGGCGGCGAGCCCGTGGTGGTGGCGGAGGAGGATCGTCCCGTCTACCACGCCGCCCTCGCGCACGGCGCGAACCACCTCGTCACCCTGGTGGCGCAGGCCGAGCGCGCGCTCCGGACCGCCGGCCTCGACGAGCCCGGGACCTACCTGGCGCCGCTGCTCTCCGCCGCCCTGGACGGCGCCGTGCGCGGCGGCGAGCAGGGGCTGACCGGGCCCGTCGTCCGGGGTGACGCGGGCACTGTCGAGGCCCACCTGGCCGCGCTCGGCGGCCTGGGGGAGGAGCTCGCCGACGTCGCCGACACCTACCGCCACCTCGCCCGTGCCACCACCCGCCGCGCGCTGGCGACGGGCCGGCTGAGCGACGCCCCCGCCGCCCGGCTGCTCGACGTCCTGGCCGACGGCGCCTCCGCCGCTGACGAGCGGGCCGGGACGACGGCGGCGGGGGCGGCGTGGCCGCCTGCAGCGGCGGGCGGCGCCCGCGCGGCGGCCGCGACGACGCCCGGAGACCGGGCCGGGCGGGCGCCGGAGCCGGCGACACCGCTCGAGCCGGTCGTGGTGCGCACCCGCGCCGAGCTGCGGGGCGCGCTCGCCGCGCTGCCCGGGACCCGGGCGCTGGTGATGACCATGGGCGCCCTGCACGAGGGGCACCTCACGCTCGTCCGGGAGGCGCGCTCGCGGGCCGAGCACGTGGTGGTCTCCGTCTACGTCAACCCGCTCCAGTTCGGCCCGGGCGAGGACTTCGAGGCCTACCCCCGGGACCTCGACGCGGACGTGGCGCTGCTCGCCCACGAGGGCGTCGACCTCGTGTTCGCCCCCTCCGACGACGAGGCCTACGTGGCCGAGCCGCTCGTGCGCGTCGACCCGGGGCCGGTGGCCGGCGTGCTCGAGGGCCGTACCCGGCCCGGACACTTCGCCGGCGTCCTGCAGATCGTCGCCAAGGTGCTGAACCTGGTGCGCCCCGACGTCGCCGTCTTCGGGCAGAAGGACGCCCAGCAGCTCGCGCTCGTGCGCACCCTCGTGCGTGATCTTGATCTCGGGGTCGAGATCGTCGGCGTGCCGATCCGCCGGGAGGACGACGGGCTGGCCATGTCCAGCCGCAACGCCTACCTCTCGCCCGGCGAGCGCCGTCGTGCCCTGACCCTCTCCCGGGCGCTGGCCGCGGGGCGGGACGCCGCGGCCGCGGGCGGCACGGCCGCCCAGGTGCGCCGGGTGTCCGAGGAGGTCCTGGCCGCTGCGGACGGCGTCGAGGTGGACTACCTTGCTCTTGTCGATCCGGACACGTTCCTCCCGCTGGACGAGCGTGCGACGGGCCCCGGCCTTCTCGCCGTGGCCGCCTGGGTCGGGACCACCCGGCTCATCGACAACATGACCGTCGACCTGCAAGGAACCCGCCCGTGACCACCCCCCGCTCACTGCTGCGGCCCATGATGATCTCCAAGATCCACCGGGCCACCATCACCGCGGCGGACCTGCACTACGTCGGCTCGATCACCGTCGACGCCGACCTGCTCGACGCCGCGGACCTGCTGCCCGGCCAGCAGGTCGACGTCGTGGACGTCACCAACGGCGCCCGCCTGACCACCTACGTCATCCCCGGCGAGCGCGGCTCCGGGGTGCTGTGCATCAACGGTGCCGCCGCCCACCTCGTCAACGCCGGCGACCTGGTCATCCTCATCGCCTACGGCCAGCTCTCCGACGCCGACGCCCGCACCTACACCCCCCACGTGGTGTTCGTGGACGACCGCAACCGCATCGTCGACGTGGGCGACGAGCCGGGGCAGGTGCCGGACACCCAGGCCGGCGAGGCGCCCTACGTCGAGGCCAGCGGCATCACCACCGCCTCGTACCGGGCGTCGCTGCCCGGCGAGGACCCGTCCGTCCTCATCTGAGACGGCGCACCCCGGCCCCGGGGCGGCGCACCTCACGGGGCCGCCGGGGAAAGGCGCTCCCGACCCCGGCTACCCTGGACCGGTGACCGAGCAGACCGAGGAGAAGAGCGTCGTGACCACCGGCGCCGAGGGCGACGAGCAGACCCACGACGCCCCCGAGCAGGTGCGGGTGCGGACCGAGAAGCGCCAGCGGCTCCTCGACTCCGGCATCGACCCCTACCCGGTCACGCTGCCCGTCACCACCACCATCGCGGAGGTCCGCGCCCAGTTCGGCGAGCTCGCCGCCGGCGAGGAGACCGACCACGTCGTCGGCGTCGCCGGTCGTGTGATGTACCTGCGCAACACCGGCAAGCTCTGCTTCGCCACCCTCCAGGACGGCGAGGGCCGGCAGCTGCAGGCCATGCTGTCCAGGGCCGAGGTGGGGGAGGAGGCCCTGGCGGCCTTCAAGTCCGACGTCGACCTCGGTGACCACCTCTTCGTCCACGGCCGCGTCATCGCCTCGCGCCGCGGCGAGCTCAGCATCTTCGCCGACTCCTTCCAGCTGGCCGCCAAGGCGCTGCGGCCGCTGCCGAAGACGTACGAGAACGAGGCCGGCGAGGTCGTCGCTCTCTCCGAGGAGGGGCGGGTCCGCCGTCGTCACCTCGACCTCATCATGCGGCCCGCCGCGCGGGAGATGGTCCGCACCCGCGCCGCCGTCGTGAAGTCGCTGCGCCGCACCCTCGACGCGCGCGACTACGTCGAGATCGAGACCCCGATGCTCCAGGTCCAGCCCGGCGGCGCCGCCGCCCGGCCGTTCGTGACCCACATGAACGCCTACGACATCGACCTGTACATGCGCATCGCGCCGGAGCTCTTCCTGAAGCGCGCCGTCGTCGGGGGTGTGGAGAAGGTCTTCGAGATCAACCGGAACTTCCGCAACGAGGGTGCGGACTCCACCCACTCGCCCGAGTTCTCCATGCTCGAGGCGTACGAGGCCTACGGCTCCTACGACACCATGGCCGAGCTCACCCGCACGCTCGTGCAGCAGGCCGCGATCGACGCCTACGGCTCGACCACTGTGACGCTCGAGGACGGCACCGAGTACGACCTCGGCGGGGAGTGGGCGCAGATCAGCCTCTTCGACTCGGTCTCGGAGAAGCTGGGCGAGGAGATCACCCCGGAGACTCCCGACGCGGTCCTGGAGGCGCACGCCGAGCGGCTCGGCCTCGACATCGCGCCGCACTACACGCACGGCAAGGTGGTCGAGGAGCTGTTCGAGCACCTCGTGGGTGACGACCTGTACGCGCCGACCTTCGTTCGCGACTTCCCCGTCGACACCTCCCCGCTCACCCGCGCCCACCGCTCGAAGCCCGGCGTCGTGGAGAAGTGGGACCTGTACGTGCGCGGCTTCGAGCTGGCGACCGCCTACTCCGAGCTCGTCGACCCCGTGGTCCAGCGCGAGCGCTTCGCCGCCCAGGCCCTCGCGGCCGCGGCCGGCGACCCCGAGGCCATGGTGCTGGACGAGGACTTCCTCGAGGCCATGGAGCAGGGCATGCCGCCCGCCGGCGGCATGGGGATGGGCATCGACCGTCTGCTCATGGCGCTGACCGGCCGGGGCATCCGCGAGACGATCACCTTCCCGCTGGTCAAGCCGCGCTGACCCTCCGCCGGCGCCGGCGCAGGACCCAGGCGACCCCGAGCGGGACGCCGACCACGACCAGCCACGGCAGCAGCACGCCCAGGGCCACCAGCACGCCGTCGATCGTCGTGACGAGCGCGTCCCACCCGGTGCGCAGGCCGCCGAGGAACCCGCCCGCCTCGACGACCACCGGGGCGTCCTTGGCGATCAGGTCCACCCGGAGGGTCGACATCGACACCCGGTCCGCCAGGTGCGCCCGCTCGGACTGCAGGGACTCGAGCTCGGCCTGGCGCGCGCTGATCTCGCTCTCCGTGGCGAGCAGGGCCGCGGTGTCCTTCGCGTCGGCCATGATGGCGAGCAGCCGGTCCACCGAGGTCTGCAGGGCCTTGATGCGCGAGTCGAGGTCCCGGGTGGTGGTCGTGACGTCGGTGGTGGCCGCGTCCAGCTCGCGGACCTCGCCGACCTCCCGCAGGTCGTCGAGCACGGTCGTGAGGTCGGCGGCCGGGACCCGTACGGTCAGCCACGCCGACGGCAGCGACTCCATGCCCTCCGCGCCGGCCGCGCGCTGACGGCGCTGGTCCACCCGGCCGCCCGCCGACTCCGCGAGGCGCACCACCTGGTCGGCGGCCGCCGTCGGGTCGTCGACGACGACGGTGGCGTCGACCTCCGTCACCACCTGCCGGTCGGCGTCAGCGCCAGAGCCGCCACCCGTGGCGGGGTCACCACCCGCCGGCGCTTCACCGCCCGCGCCACCTCCCGCCTCGCCGCCGGCCCCGTCACCGGCGTCCTGACCCGGAGCGGCCACGCCCTCGGCGCTCTCCGCGCCGCCGGAGCCGGAGGTGCAGCCCGCCAGCAGCAGCGCGGCGACGAGCAGGGCGAGCATCCAGCGCAGTCGTCTCATGGCCGCAAGGTAGGTGCGGACGGGCCGGCCGCGGAGCGCGGTGGCCGGATCGTGACCCGATCGTGGTCGGACTGTGACCCCCGGCGCTGCTAGCGCGCGGTGAGGAGTGCCCGGATGTCGCGCTCGGCCTCCTCGACGCGGACCTTGCGGCAGCCCTTGCTCTCGAGGTCGGCGATCATGGCGGGCTCGTTCTTCGCGAGGTTCAGCCCGCGGCGCAGCAGCGTCATCGGCGGCTTGCGGGCCTCGCCGAGGTCGCGCATGAGGCGGAACCAGAACGTCTGGGCGCGGGGCCGGAAGATGCACAGGGCGTCGGCGAGGATGTCCTCCTCGCGGCAGGCCTCGACGATCTCGGCGGCGAAGATGCCCTCGGCGATGAAGACCGGGAAACCGTCGAGCGCCAGCTTGGTGGTGCCCGTGCGCGCGTTGGTGGGGATGTCGTAGACGGGCAGCTCGGCCTCGCCGGTGGTGGCCAGCTCGACGAGCGCGGCCATGGCGCCGGCCTTGTCCCAGGTGCGCGGCGAGTCCCAGTCGACGACGCCGTAGCGGCGCGGCAGTCCGGGGTGGTCGCCGTCGAGGTAGAAGTCGTCGAGGGAGACGACCGGCAGCCCGACCCGCCGCGTCAGCGACGTCTTCCCCGACCCCGATGGGCCGGTCAGCAGCACCACGCGCGCGGCGGCCTGCCGGGAACCGGGCGGGAGCTCGAAGAGCCCCTCCTGCGGGTCCTCGGCGAGCTGGGGGTCGTCGGCGAGCTCGTCCGCCCGAAGATCGCCCAGGGGCATGCCACGTCCTCCGTATGCTCCGCGACCCCGGCCGGGGCCTCGGCCAGTCTAGGCGGCGCGCCGGTCACCGGTCCGGGTGCCACCGCGTCCGTTCACGTGACGATGACGACGTCCAGCGTCCGCGGCCCGTGGACCCCCTCGACGCGGATGAGCTCGATGTCGCTCGTGGCGCTCGGCCCGGCGACCCACGTCATCGGCCGGTGCGGGTGCTGGCCGAGGACGGCCACGGCCTCGGGCACCGTCGCCACCACCTGGCGGGCGTGGAGCACGCAGACGTGCCGGTCGGGCACGAGCGTGATGGCTCGCCGACCCTGGTCCGGCTCGCCGTCGAGGACGATCGTGCCGGTCTCCGCGATCGCCACCCGCGCTGCCGTGAGGACCGCGCCCGCCGTGTCGAGGGCGGCGTTGGGGAGCGGTTCGTCCGCGGTGTCCAGGAGCGTCCGCGCACCACCGGCGGTCGCCGCGCCCACCCACTCCGGCGGCAGCCCCGGCGGCACGACGACGGAGCCGACATCGCCGAGGAGGTCACCGAGGGTGTCGGCGAGCTCGGCCTCCCGGCACCGGTGGACGTTCGCGCGGTAGTCGACCAGCCGGTCGACGAGCAGGTCGACCGCCTCGCCGGAACCCGGGACGACGTCGGAGTGCGCCCGGTACCCGCGCGGCACCGGCGGGGCCGGTTCGGTCTGGGAGCGGCCGAGCGCGTCGCGGACGCGGGCCAGGATCGCCTCGCGCGCGTCCATCACGCCTCGTTCCCCGCGGTCGAGCCAGGGGAAGGTGCGCCGGCCGGTCGGGTCGCGCCGTCGGCCTGGTGCTCCTTCCACCAGGTGCGGAACGACTGCGCGGGCGGCGCCGGCAGGTCCCGCACGCCCGTCCACAGGGACCCGGGGTACGGCAGGCGCGCGATGCGGTCGTGCCGGGCGACGATGCGGCCCAGCCCGGCCGCCCTCGCGGCGACGGCGAAACGCGACCCGGACGACATGACGGCCGACGCGGCGCGCATGCCCGCCTCCCACCCGGTGGGCAGCAGCCGGCGCTGCTGCGACTCCACCGCCCGGTTGCGCAGGTGCACGAGGGCGGTGGGGATGTCGATCTTGACCGGGCAGGCCTCGTAGCAGGCCCCGCACAGGGACGACGCGAAGGGCAGGGACGCCGTGGGGTCGTGCGGGTCGGTCGCCCCGCGGGTGCCCATGCCGGTCAGCTGCGGGGTGAGGATCGCCCCGATCGGCCCGGGGTAGACGGAGCCGTAGGCGTGCCCGCCGGTGTGCTCGTAGACCGGGCAGACGTTCATGCACGCCGAGCAGCGGATGCAGTGCAGCGCCTGGCGCCCCACCTCGTCGGCCAGCGCCTTGGTCCGCCCGTTGTCCAGCAGGACCAGGTGGAACGCCTGGGGCCCGTCGCCGGGGGTGACCCCGGTCCACATGGTCGTGTACGGGTTCATCCGCTCGCCCGTGGACGAGCGTGGCAGCAGCTGGGTGAAGACCTCGAGGTCCTGGAAGGCGGGCACCACCTTCTCGATGCCCATCACCGTGATGAGCGTGTCGGGCAGCGTCAGGCACATGCGCCCGTTGCCCTCGGACTCGAACACGGACACCGTCCCGGTCTCCGCCACGGCGAGGTTGGCGCCGGAGATCGCGACCCTGGCGGTGAGGAACTTCGCGCGCAGGTGCGCCCGGGCCGCCATCGCCAGCGCGCGCGGCTCGGACGTCAGGTCGGCCGGGGCGTCGCCCATCCGTTCGGTGAAGATGGCGCGGATCTCGTCGCGGTTGCGGTGGATGGCCGGGACGAGGACGTGGGAGGGCATGTCCCCGGCGAGCTGGACGATCAGCTCCGCCAGGTCGGTCTCCGTCGCGGTGATGCCCTCGGCGGCGAGGTGCTCGTTCAGGCCGGTCTCCTGCGTGGCCATCGACTTGACCTTGACCACCTCGGACTCGCCCGTGGCCCGCACCAGGTCCGCGACGATCCGGTTCGCCTCCGCGGCGTCGCGCGCCCAGTGCACCACCCCGCCGCGCGCGGTGACGTTCTCCTCCAGCTGCACGAGCAGCTCGGGCAGGTGCGACATCGTCCAGTGCTTGATCGCCGACCCGGCCTCGCGCAGCTCCTCCCAGTCGGGCAGCTCGGAGACCATCCGCAGCCGCTTGTCGCGGATGGTGCGGGTGGCGTGGCGCAGGTTCGTGCGCATCTGGCCGTTGCCCAGGGTCTCGTGCGCCGCCGTCGGGAAGTCGGGGCCCCAGCGCAGCGGGTCCTGCGGCGCGGTGGCCGGCTGCGGCGCGACGCGGGGCATGCCCAGGAACGTCGTCATCGGCCCACCTCCGCCGTCGTCCCGCGAAGCACGGACGACGGCGCAGCCGCCGGTCCCGCCGGGGCCGCCGGTCCGGCCTCCTCCGCCCGTGCCGCCGGTGCCGCCGGCCCAGGGACAGCCGCCGGGACGGCCGTCGCACGGCTGCGGTCCCCGGGCAGCACCGTGGGGGACCAGGGCGCCTCCCGGGTGCTCGCGAGCACCTCGGCCAGGTGCGCCGCGTGGACGCCGGTGCCCTGGCGGGACAGGCTTCCGGCCATGTTCATCAGGCAGGAGTAGTCACCGGCGACCAGCACCTCCGCGCCGGTGGAGACCACGTTGCGCACCTTCTCGTGCACCATCGCCGCCGACGTCTCGGAGTTCTTCAGCGAGAACGTGCCGCCGAACCCGCAGCACGCCTGCGCCTCCGGCAGCTCCACCAGGTCGATCCCCGCCACCGCGCGCAGCAGGCGGAGCGGCTTGTCGCCCACCTTGATCATGCGCAGCGAGTGGCAGGTGGGGTGATAGGTGACCGAGTGCGGGAACCAGGCTCCGACGTCGGTCGTACCGAGCACGTCGACCAGCAGCTCGGACAGCTCGTACGTCCGTGAGGCCACCAGCTCGGCGTCGCGGGCCAGGCGGTCCTCGCCCTCCCGGCGGGCGACCATCGCCTGCTGGTGGCGCACGGACCCCACGCACGACCCCGAGGGCCCGACCACGGCGTCCCACTCCCCGTCCAGCACCGGCTCGAAGGCCCTGACGTGGTTGCGGATCACGGGCACCGCCTCGCGGAAGTACCCGGTGTTCACGTGCATCTGGCCGCAGCAGGCCTGGGACTCGGGGAAGACCACCTCGTGCCCCAGCCGCTCGAGCAGGCGCACGGTCGCGGCCGGGGCCTGCGGGAACATGGCCTCGTTGATGCAGGTGGCGAACAGTGCGATCCGCACATGACCTCCTCGTCGAGCGGGTGGCGACGGTGCCCCGGGTTCGCCCCTCACCCTAGTGGGGCGGCCGGGGACGCGGCCGCGGCGGGCCAGGGCGTGCCGGTGCCGGCGCCGGTGCGGCGGCCGTCAGCCGGCGTAGGGCAGCACCGGGCGCCCCGGGACGTCCACGCGGATCCGGAACACCGCTCCGGCCTCGGGCTCGGGGTCCTCGAGCTTCTCGCGGGAGGTGGTGACGAAGAGGTCGCGGCCGTCCTCGCCGCCGAGCGTGCACGCCGTCGCCAGACGGACGGGCAGCGAGATCTCTTCGAGGATCTCCGCCCCGGGGGAGTACAGCCGCACCCGGCCCACCCGGTTGAGCGCCACCCAGACGTTGCCGGCCGAGTCCACGCACAGCCCGTCGGCGCGCCCGTCGTCCGCCGAGTGGAAGCGGCGGCGGTTCGTCAGCTCCCCGTCGACGACGTCGAACACGTCCGTCCCGCCGGTGTGGGTGTCGTTGTAGTAGGCGCGGGTACCGTCGGGGGAGAAGTCGATGCCGTTGGAGGTCGTCACCTCGGGCAGGACCACGGAGACCTGGCCCTCCGGGGAGACCCGGTAGAGCGAGGCCGCGCCCACGGTCCGGTCGTACGCCATGCCGCCGGCGTAGACGTTGCCGGCCGGGTCGCAGCCGCCCTCGTTCATGCGGATGCCCGCGTCCGACCACAGCTCGGGCTGCGGCGTCGGCACCTCGTCCGGGCCGTCCGCGAGCGCCAGGCCCCGCTCGATCCCGACGACGTACCCGCCCCGCGTGCGCGGGCGGACGAACGCGGCGACCTCCCCGACGTGGAGCCGGTCGACGGTGCCGTCGGCGCGCAGGGTCATCAGGTCGCCGGCGAGCATGTCGACCCAGCGCAGGCCGCCCCAGCTCTCGGACCACACCGGGCCCTCTCCGTGGTAGCACAGCGGGTCGGTGATCTGCTCGGGAGTGGTCATGGGGCCAGTCTGACCGATGCGGCGCCGCTCCGCTGCTGCGCTCTGGTTCCGCTGCTGCGTCCCGGCTCCGCACCTGCGCCCTGCGCTACAAGAACGGTGCGCTATCTGCACCGTTCTTGTAGCGCTGGCGCCCCTCCCGGAGCGGTCCCCGGGACGAACACCTGCCCTGACCGGTCCCCGGGACGACGAACGGGGAAGATCGGTGTCCGGGGAGAACACCGATCTTCCCCGTCGTGGCCCTGCTGAGCCTGACGGCTGCCGGAGCGCGGCTGCCGCGCAGTGTCAGTGCGTCAGCGCGCCGCGGTCAGCGCCGTGCTCAGCGGACGTCGTCGTCGACCCAGTCGAAGGTGCGCGTGACGGCCTTCTTCCACAGACGGTAGGTGCGCTCGCGCTCCTCCTCGTCCATCGAGGGCTCCCAACGCTTGTCCTCGGCCCAGTTGTCGATGACGTCTTGCTCGCCCTGCCAGTACCCGACGGCGATGCCCGCCGCGTACGCGGCACCGAGCGCCGTGGTCTCGGCGACCTTCGGGCGCACCACCGGCACGCCGAGGATGTCGGCCTGGAACTGCATGAGGGTCTCGTTGGCGATCATGCCGCCGTCGACCTTCAGCTCCGTCAGCTCGACGCCGGAGTCGACCTTCATCGCGTCGTTGACCTCGCGGGTCTGGAAGGCCGTGGCCTCCAGGACCGCGCGGGCGATGTGGCCCTTGTTGACGTAGCGGGTCAGGCCGACGAGCGCGCCGCGGGCGTCGGACTTCCAGTACGGCGCGAACAGGCCGGAGAACGCCGGCACGAAGTAGGCGCCGCCGTTGTCGTCGACCGTCTTGGCGAGCGTCTCGATCTCCGGGGCGGAGGAGATGATGCCCAGGTTGTCGCGCAGCCACTGCACCAGCGACCCGGTCACGGCGATCGAGCCCTCGAGCGCGTACACCGCCGGCTGGTCGCCGATCTTGTAGCACACCGTGGTCAGCAGGCCGCTCTTGGACGCCACCGGCTCGGTGCCGGTGTTGAGGAGCATGAAGTTGCCCGTGCCGTAGGTGTTCTTGGCCATGCCGACCTCGAAGCACGCCTGGCCGAACGTCGCCGCCTGCTGGTCGCCGAGGATGCCGGCGATCGGGACACCGGGGACGAAGCCGCCCTCGCGCCCCTCGCCGTAGACCTCGGAGGAGGAGCGGATCTCCGGGAGCATGGACATCGGGATGCCCATGTCCTTGGCGATGTCCTCGTCCCAGCTCAGCGTCTCCAGGTCCATGAGCATGGTGCGCGAGGCGTTGGTGACGTCGGTGACGTGCACGCCGCCGTCCGTGCCGCCGGTCATGTTCCACACGACCCAGGAGTCGGTGTTGCCGAAGAGCAGGTCGCCGGCCTCCGCCTTCTCCCGTGCGCCCTCGACGTTGTCGAGGATCCACTTGATCTTCGGGCCCGAGAAGTAGGTCGCGAGCGGGAGGCCGACCTTCTTCTTGTACCGGTCCTGGCCCTTGCGGCCACCGAGCTCCTCGACGATCTTGTCGGTGCGGGTGTCCTGCCAGACGATGGCGTTGTAGACGGGCTCCCCGGTGGTCTTGTCCCACACCACCGTGGTCTCGCGCTGGTTGGTGATGCCGACGGCGACGATGTCGCGGTGGGTCAGGTTCGCGCGGCTCAGCGCCCGACCGACGACCTCGCGGACGTTGGTCCAGATCTCCTTCGGGTCGTGCTCGACCCAGCCGGCCCTGGGGAAGATCTGCTCGTGCTCGAGCTGGCCGGTCTCGACGATCTGACCGCCGTGGTCGAAGATGATCGCGCGCGAGCTCGTGGTGCCCTGGTCGATGGCGAGGACGTACTTCTCGTCAGCCATGGTGTTCCTTTCACATCATCGTGGGGGCACCGCGGTCCGGTGCCCGGGAGGGTCGAGCGGGTTCTTGCGTGGTGGAGCGGGTTCGGCCCGGGACGGGCGCGGGGACCGACAGGCCGGGCGGACGACGCCGGAGCTTGCGTCGCGGCGTCGTCCGCCCGACCGGGGCGGTCACGTGACGGCGCCGCCGAGAAGGCCGCCGAGCACGCCGCCGACGATCGGGCCGGCGATCGGGACCCAGGAGTAGCCCCAGTCGCTGCTGCCCTTGCCGCGGATGGGCAGGACGGCGTGGGCGATGCGGGGGCCGAGGTCACGGGCCGGGTTGATGGCGTACCCCGTGGGGCCACCGAGGCTCATGCCGATGCTGACGACCAGCAGGGCGACGGCGAGCGGACCGAGACCCGAGGGGCTGGGGCCGAACAGGATGATGACGAAGACGAGGACGAAGGTGCCGATGACCTCCGTGACGAAGTTCCAGCCGTAGCTGCGGATCTCCGGGCCGGTGGAGAAGACCGCCAGCTTCGTGGCCGCGGGCGCCTCCTGGTCGAAGTGCCTCTTGAAGGCCAGGAACGCGAGGATCGCACCGATGAAGGCGCCGACCAGCTCGCCGGCGAGGTAGGTCACGATGTTGCCGAACGTGCTGGGCACGGGCGCGATGCCGAGGTCCTGGTTGCCACCGAAGAGGTCGCCGCCGCTGGCGGCGAGGCCGAAGGTGACGGCGGGGTTCAGGTGGGCGCCGGACTTGTACGCCACGTACACGCCGGCGAAGACCGCAAGGCCCCACCCGAACGTGATGACGACCCAGCCGGCGTTGAAACCCTTCGTCTTCGGAAGGATGACGTTCGCGACGACGCCGCAACCCAGCAGGGTCAGCATCGCAGTGCCCATCACCTCCGAGAAGAAGATGTCTGTCATCGAAAGTTCCACTGTGAACTCACTTTCTGGTCACGTCCGCGTGACCAGTCGGGCGCCGGTGGCGCGGTGTCGGTCCTGCCGCCTGGGGCGGTTGATCAGGATGATCCTCGTTGTCAAGGCTCGTAGGGGCGTTTTCGGGCTGAATTCGGGGGCGTGTCGCCCCACAGACCTGCGCCCGGACGGTCGGTCCGGGCGCAGGGGGTCATTCGGTGGGGTCGACCGGTCCCAGCTCGCGGACGGCGACCAGCTCCTCCACTCTCAGGCGGGCCTTGGCGGCCGCCTCGTCCGAGGGCTCGTGCTCGGCGGCGATCTCGGCCTCCGCCTGCCGGCGGTAGGCCGTGATCTCCTGCTCGGTGCGTGCGGCGTCCCAGCCGAGGACCGGGCCCGCGATGCCGGCGATCTCCTCGAGCGCGGACAGCCCGCGGTCCCGGGTCTCGTAGCTGAGCCGGATGCGGTGGAGCAGGATGTCCTCGAGGTGAAGGACGCCCTCGTGCGTGGCGGCGAACGCGACCTCGGCGGCGAGGTAGTCGTCCGCGCTCTGCAGCGGGCGGCCGAGGGACGGGTCGGCGTCGATCATCTCCAGGATCGTGGCGATCTCGGAGCCGTAGCGGTGGAGCAGGTGCTCGACCCGCTCGGAGGTCCACCCGTAGCGGGCCGCGATCTGTGCGCTGCGGCGGCGGGTCGCCGTGTACCCGTCGGCGCCGACGAGCGGGGTCCGGGCGGTGACGGACGGCATCGCCTTGGCGCGGGCCCCGAGGGCGAAGTCGACGGCGTCCTCCGCCATCTGCCGGTACGTGGTCAGCTTCCCGCCGGCGATCACGGTCAGGCCGGGCGCCGCCTCGGTGACGGTGTGCTCGCGGGAGACCTTCGTCGAGGCCGTGTCGTCGCCCTTGGTGCCGGGCTGGAGGAGGGGACGTAGCCCCGCGTAGACGCCGATGATGTCCTCGTGCCCGATGGGCGGGTCGAGCACCGCGTTGGCGTGGTCGAGGATGTAGTCGATGTCCTCACGGGTGGCGACGGGGTGCTGGCGCGGCTCGTGCCACGGCGTGTCCGTCGTGCCGATGATCCAGTACCGGTCCCACGGGATGACGAAGAGGACCGACTTCTCCGTGCGCAGGAACAGGCCGGTCTTGCCGTTGATCCGCTCGCGCGGCACGACGATGTGCACGCCCTTGGAGGCGAGCACCTCGAGGCCCTCGCCGGTGCCGCCGAGCGCCTCTGTCTCCTCCGTCCACACACCGGTGGCGTTGATGACGTGACGGGCCCGCACGGTGTGCGACTCTCCCGTCTCCAGGTCGACCACCACCGCGCCGGTGACGCGGCCCGTGGGGTCCTTGGTCATCTCGACGACCTGGGTGCGGGAGGCGGCGTACGCGCCGTAGCCGACGGCGGTGCGGATGAGGGAGAGGACGAGGCGGGCGTCGTCCACGCGGGCGTCGTAGAAGCGGATGGCGCCGACGAGGCTCTTCGGGTTCATCTGCGGGAACAGGCTCAGCGCCCCCGCCTTGGAGTAGTGCTTCTGGATCGGCACCGACAGGCCCCGGGCGCCGAGGATCGCGAGCGCGTCGTACATGCCGACGCCGACGGCGCTGTAGGCCCGCTCGATCACCGGCGTCTTCAGCGGCCACAGGAACGGCTGGGCCGAGACGAGGTGGGGGGCGATCGTCCGCAGCAGCCGGCCACGCTCCGTGAGGGCCTCGTGGACCAGCTTGAAGTCCAGCTGGTAGAGGTAGCGCAGCCCGCCGTGGACGAGCTTGCTCGACCGGGAGGAGGTGCCGCTCGCCCAGTCCTGCATCTCGACGACGGCGGTGCGCAGCCCACGCGTGGCCGCGTCGAGCGCGATCCCCGCGCCCGTCACGCCGCCCCCGATGACGAGGACGTCCACGCCCTCGTCGTCGCTCATGGCGGCAAGAGCCGCCGACCGGGTCTGCTCGTTCAGCTTCGTGGTCCTCACGTGCCCCTCCTCGGTCCGACGGTTGCGACCTATGCTGGCCGTGCTCGCACAAGCGCGCAATTGGATTGCACGAACGTGCAGCCGAGGGGAGGTGCGGTGAGCGGCCGTGAGGACGACGTGTACGTCGCCGCGTCGATGTACTACCTCCAGGACGAGACGATGGACGCCATCGCCCGCAGGCTCGGCGTCTCCAGGTCCACCGTGTCCCGCCTGATCAAGCGGGCGCGCGACTCCGGGCTGGTCCACATCTCGATCCAGCCGCGCACCGCCGGCTCCGACGTCGTCTCCCGCGCGCTGCGGGACATCTTCGGCGTGAACGCGCACGTGGTGCCGGTGCGGGAGGGCGCCACCGACGTCCAGCGGCTGGACCAGGTCGCGCAGGTCGCCGGCCGGACCGTCTCGGCGTGGGTGGAGCCCGGCACCGTGCTCGGGCTCGCGTGGGGCACCACCGTCTCGGCCGTCGTCGGCCACCTCACGCCCCGGCGTGCCCCCGGCAGCGCGGTCGTGCAGCTCAACGGCGCGGCCAACCCGGTGACGTCCGGGATCCCCTACGCGAGCTCGATCATGACCGCGGCGGCCGAGGCGTTCGACGCCCGGGTGCACCACTTCCCCGTGCCGGCGTTCTTCGACTACGCGGAGACCAGGGCGGCGATGTGGCGGGAGCGCTCGATCCGGCGCGTCCTCGCGGTGCAGGAGCGTGCGGACATCGCCCTCTTCGGCGTCGGCGCGCTCAGCGGCACGCTCGCCTCGCACGTCTACGCGGCCGGGTACCTCGACCGCGAGGACCTCGAGCAGCTGCGCGACGCCGGGGTGGTGGGCGACGTGTGCACGGTGCTGCTGCGCGAGGACGGGTCGTACGCGGACATCGCCCTCAACCGGCGCGCCACCGGGCCGACGCCGCGGGAGCTGAGCCGGATCGCGCGTCGCATGTGCGTCGTCGCGGGCGCGGCGAAGGTCGCCCCGCTGCTCGGGGCGCTGCGGGCGGGTGTGATGACCGACCTGGTGGTCGACGAGACCACGGCCCGCGCCGTCGTCGAACGGGTGCGCAACCACCGCGGCCCTAGGATCGGCGCGTGAACGAGCAGGTGGTCGTCCGTCAGGCGCGGCCCGCGGACGTGCGGGCGATCTACGAGCTGGTCCAGCCGTACGCCGAGCAGCGCATCCTGGTGGCCAAGGAGCTCATCGACTACTTCGAGGCGGTCCAGGAGTTCGTCGTCGCCGAGGAGCAGGACTACGGCGGGCGGACCTTCGAGGGTGAGGCGACCCTGCACGTCGGGCCCGACGGCACCGGACCGGCCGACGACGACGAACCCGCCCCGCCCGACGGACCCGACGACGAACCCGCCTCGCCCGACGGACCCGGCGACGTCGCCGCATCGGCCTCCCCCGAGGGAGCGGCCGCCGGAGGTGGCTCCGACGGCCCGCGCATCGTCGGGTGCGGCGCCCTCCACGTGCTGTGGGACGACATCGCCGAGGTCCGCACCCTCGCGGTCGCCCCGGAGGCCGCCGGACGGGGCATCGGGCGCCGACTCCTCGAGACGCTCGTGAACAGGGCCCGGAACCTGGGGCTGCGGCGCGTGTTCTGCCTGACGTTCGAGGTGGACTTCTTCCGCCGGCACGGGTTCCAGGTGATCGCCGGGACGCCCGTGGGCACCGACGTCTACGCCCAGATGCTGCGGTCCCACGACGACGGTGTCGCCGAGTTCCTCGACCTCGCACGGGTCAAGCCCAACACCCTCGGCAACTCCCGCATGCTCCTGGAGCTGTGAGGAGCCCGGCGGTCAGCGGCGGAGGAACCGCAGGACCACGACCAGCTGGGCACTGACGAGCGCGCACGCGAGGATCGCGACCCAGGCGGTCGGTCGGACGACGATCCACACCGCCGCCCCCGCCGCGAGCGCCACCGCGAGCGCGGTGCCGAGACGCCCGAGCGTGGCCCGCACGCGCCGGGTGACCGGCTGCGGCTCCGTCCCGGTGAGCACGCGCCGCAGCCCCAGCCCCGCGGCCGCCGCCCCGAGGAGCCCGGCCACCTGACCGGCCGCGAGCAGTGTCAGCCCGGGCCACAGGGCGCCGGAGTCCGCGGTGAGCAGGACGAGCGCGGCCCCCATGAGACCGAGGGCGACGCACGCCCCGGCGCAGACCAGGAGGGTGATGCGCAGCGCCCGTACGGCCCGGGCGACGGCGGCGTCCTCGGGCGGTGCGGTGCTCACCGGAGCAGGGTAGTGGGTCACGGCAGCCGGAAGCCGGAGGCGTCGGGCTCGGCGGCGACGAGGCCGTCCGCCACCAGGGACGCCAGCGCCCGGGCGGGCTGCGCCGGATCGGGCAGGGCCGCCGGGTCGGCGCCGTCGGCCCCCGCGGCGAGGAGCTCCTCCCGCCCGGCGGCGAGGCCGTCCGGGAGGCGGCGCAGGTGCGCCATGATCCGCCCGCGGACCTGCCGGTCCGTGCCGTGCCAGCCCTGCGTGCGTCGTCGGTGGGCGTGCTCGTCGTCCGGGCGCCCGGCGGCCACCCAGGCGCACCGCCCCAGCAGCGGGCACGCGGTGCAGCGGGGCGAGCGGGCCGTGCACACCAGGGCCCCGAGCTCCATGACCCCGACGTTCCAGCGGACCGACTCCGCCGTGCCGGCGGGCAGGTAGCCGGCGGCGCGCTCCCGCTCCGCCCGGCCCAGCGCCGGCGGGGGCAGCGCCCGGCCCTCGATCGCCCTGCCGAGGACGCGGCGGACGTTGGTGTCCAGCACGACGGCGCGGCGCCCGTGGGCGAACGCGGCCACCGCGGCGGCGGTGTACGCCCCGACGCCGGGCAGGTCGAGCAGCTCCTCCTCCGTCTCCGGGACCTCGCCGCCGTGGTGGGCGACGACGGCGCGGGCGCACTCCTGCAGGCGCAGGGCGCGGCGCGGGTAGCCGAGGCGGTCCCAGGCGCGCAGGACGTCTGCGGGCGGCGCGGCGGCCAGGTCGGCCGGTGCGGGCCAGCGTTCCATCCAGGCCGTCCAGGCGGGCTCGACGCGCACCACCGGCGTCTGCTGGAGCATGACCTCGCTGACGAGGACGGCCCACGGGCTCGTGCCCGGCCGCCGCCAGGGGAGGTCTCGGGCGTTGGCGTCGTACCAGGCGAGCACGCGGGCGTGGATGTCCTCCAGCCTGGGCTCTGCTCGCACGGCGGCGACGTCCTCCAGCCTCGGCTCTGCTCGCACGGCAGCAGTGTGCCCGCCAGGTCGCCCCGGGGCCTAAACCGGCCGCCGACCGGCGTGGGTACGACCACCGTGCCTCGCGCCGTCGTACCGTCCCGCTGTGGGAACGACGCGAGGCACGACCGGACGGACGGGGGGCGGCAACCGCCCGGCCAGGGACGGCCGCACCTCCGGCGCCCGCCCGGCCGGCTCACGGCCGACGACGCACGGTCAGGCGTCGGCCCACCGCCCCCACGCGAACGTGCGGACCGGGGCGAGCCAGGGGTCCCGCACCGGGCGACCCGCGCCGGGCCGCCCCGGACCCGGCCGGCCGGCTCGCAGGCCGCGTCCCAGCCGTGCCGTCATCTGGCGACGGCGGATCGTCGCCCTGATCATCCTGCTCGCCCTGGTGACCGGGGTGGTCTGGGGCGTCAGCGCCCTCGTGCGCACGCTGACCGCGCAGGGCGCCGAGGCGGCCACCACGTCCACGGCGGCGTCAGCGGGCAGCGAGGACTCCGGGACCGCCACGGGCCAGAGCACGACCGGCTCGTCGGGCGAGTCGTCTGCCGCGGCCGGCGCGGAGCCGGAGAAGCCCAGCGGACCGGTCGACCCGAAGGGCTGCTCGCCGCGCGACCTCGACGTGACGATGTCTGCCCAGCCGGGGAGCGGCGGGCCGACCACGTTCCACCTGACGCTCCGCAACGAGGGGGACGTCGCCTGCCTCGTGGACGCGGGAGCCAGCTCACTCGTGCTGACCGTCCACTCCGGTGGGGACCGGGTGTGGTCCTCCGGCGACTGCGTCGCCGAGCCGACGGCGCGGGAGCTGCTGCTGGACGCGGGCGACAGTGCGGAGACGACGATCACGTGGGACGGGACCCGGTCCGTGAAGGGCTGCACCGGCGGGCAGGGCGCGGCTCAGGCGGGGTCCTACCGGGTGTCGGCGACGCTGGGCGGGGCGAGCCTGCCCGCCGCGACGACGACCTTCACCCTCGGCTGACTGTGAGGATTCCTCTTGCAGCCTGTTGATGGTGGGCTGTGGGCGGTGATTGCGGACGTGACCCTTGGTCTGACTGGCTTCGTGCCTTGCGCGCGACTTGTCCGTTCGTGGTCGCCGGCCCCGGCCCAGCCGGAGCAGCTGGCCTGATCAGGAGCTTGACCGTCGGCGTAGCCGCGCCGACGTGTCCCGTCACAGTCCTGCCGAAGCTCCGACCTGGACCGGAACCGTTTCGCGTCCGTCCAGGCAACAGGAGAACGCATGACCAGTGTGACCAGACTGTCCGAGGTTGTCGACGTCGTCATCGGTGTCGACACCCATGTCCAGACCCACACCGCCGCGGCCGTCGAGGCCCGCACCGGGGCGCTGCTAGGCCAGATCACGGTGGAGACGACCCCGGCCGGGTACGAGGAGCTGGCCGCCTTCGCCGATGAGCACGCCGCCCTGCGGGCCTGGGCGATCGAGGGCACCGGTGGCCACGGCGCGGGGCTGGCCCGTCACCTCGCCCATGACCAGGAGGTCGTGGTCGAGCTCGACCGGCCCGAGCGGGCCCGCCGTCGCAACGGGGCCAAGTCCGACCCGCTCGACGCCGAGCGTGCCGCCCGGGAGGCGATGGCCCGGACCCGGTTGGGCACCCCGCGTGCGGGCGGGGACCGCCAGGCCCTGTCCGTCCTGCTCGCCGCCCGCCGCTCCGCGGTCGAGGCAGCCACCCTCGCTCAGCGTCAGCTCTTCAGCCTGGTCATCGCCGCCCCTGAACCGATCCGGGCCCGGTTCCGCGGAAAGAAGATTCCCGCCATGGTCGCCACCGCCGCCGTGTTGCGGCTGGACCCGTCCTGGGACACCGAGACGACCACGACCGTGACCGTGCTGCGCTCTCTCGCCCGGCGTGCCCGTGACCTCGCCGCCGAGGCCGCGGAACACGAGAAGGCGATCCTGGCCCTCGTGCGGGCTTGGCGCCCCGATCTCCTCGACCAGATCGGCGTCGGCCCCATCGTCGCCGCGACCGTGCTCTGCGCCTGGTCACACCCCGGGCGGGTGCACTCCGAGGCCGCGTTCGCCATGCTCGCCGGCGTCGCCCCGATCCCCGCCAACAGTGGCCAGACCACCACCAGGTACCGCCTCAACCGCTACGGCGACCGCCAGCTCAACCGCGCCCTGCATACCGTCGCCCTGTCCCGGCAGCGCTACCACCAGCCCACCCGCGACTACACCGCCCGCCGCACCAGCGAGGGCAAGACTCCGCGAGAGATCAAACGCTGCCTCAAGCGCTACATCGCCCGAGACCTCTACCGACTCCTCGAGAACCCCTCACCCACCACTTGACGAACCATAGGAGCGTCGAGGACCTCCACCCTCGGCTGACGAGGACCTCCACCCTCGGCGCGCCCGACCTCACGTCTCCTCAGGCGAAGCGCTCGAGGATCGAGGACTCCGCGAGGCGGGAGAGCCCCTCACGGACGGCGCGGGCACGGTGCGGCCCGACCCCCTCGACGGACTGCAGGTCCTCCGCCGACGCCGACAGCATCACCTGGAGGTTGCCGCAGTGGGCGACGATAGCCTCGGCGACCGGGGTGGGCAGGCGCGGGATCTTGGCGAGCACCCGGTAGCCCCGCGGTGCGAGGGCGGAGTCGAGGGCGTCGCCGTCAGGCCCGCCGACGCCGATGACGCGGGCGATCGTCGGCATGTCCACCAGCTGCGCGGAGCTGAGTCGCGACAGGGCCTCGAGCACCTGGGCCGGGCTCCGGCCGACGGTCGTGCCGAGGTAGTCCCGGATCACCAGCGTGCGGTCGGGGTCCAGGCCGATGACCAGCTCCTCGAGCTGGAGGGAGAGCAGTCGCCCGTCGGTCCCGAGCTCGGTGACGTAGCCCTCGACCTCGGCGGAGATGCGCGAGACCATCTCGAGCCGCTGGATGACCGTCACGACGTCGCGGACGGTGACCAGGTCCTCGATCTCGAGGGCCGAGAGGGTGCCGGACACCTCGTCCAGGCGGGCCTTGTACCGCTCCAGGGTGGCCAGGGCCTGGTTCGCGCGGGAGAGGATGACGTCGGAGTCCTCCACCACGTGCCGGTGGTGGTCGACGTAGAGCGCGACGGTGCGCATGGACTGGCTGACGGAGATCACGGGGTAGCCCGACTGCTTCGCGGCGCGCTCGGCCGTGCGGTGACGCATGCCCGACTCGGAGGTCTCGATGTTGGCGTCGGGCAGCAGCTGGACGTTGGCCCGGCGGATCCGGCGGTTCGTGTAGTCCACGACGACGGCCCCGTCCATCTTGGACAGCTCACGCAGCCGGGTGGCCGAGAACTCCACGTCGAGGTGGAACCCCCCGGAGCACATCGCCTCGACGGCGTCGTCGTAGCCGAGGACGACGATGGCGCCGGTGCGTCCGCGCAGGATCCGCTCGAGCCCGTCGCGCAGCTCGGTACCCGGCGCGATCGCCTGAAGCATGGCGCGGAGCTTGGTGTCGGCGGGGACCTCGGGCACTTGACCTCACATGGGCACGGAGGGGCAGCCTCTCCGCCCCCGGCAAATCTTAGGGGACGACGCGGAACCGGGCGGTCCGGTGTCCCGTCCGGCGTAAGTCGGTCTCGGCGGACACCGGTCGGGCGGAGGAGGTCACGACAGCTCCACCGCGCCTGAGAGCTCGACCGCCTCGTAGAGGTTCTCCACCGGCCGGATCGTCATCCCCGGCACCCGCTGGAGGTCACCCGCGCCCTGCGCCGGCACGAGCGCCTTGGTAAAGCCGAGACGGGCGGCCTCGCCGAGACGACGCTGCACGCCGACGGTGGTGCGCACGTCGCCGGTCAGCCCCACCTCGCCGACCGCGATCATCTTCGGGTCGAGCGCCCGCTGCGTCGCCGCGGAGAGAAGAGCGAGCGCGACCGCCAGGTCCACGGCGGGCTCGACGGCGCGCGCCCCGCCGACCGTGGAGACGTAGATGTCGGACGCCGAGATGTTCACGCCCAGCCGAGACTGCATGACCGCCAGCGTCATCGCGACCCGCGAGGAGTCGACGCCGGAGGTTGTCCGCCGCGGCGAGCTCAACGACGACGGCGCGACGAGCGCCTGGATCTCGGTCGGCATCGGGCGCCGGCCCTCGAGCGAGACGGTCACGCACGTGCCCGGCACCGCCTGGCGCACGCCGGAGAGGAAGAGCCCGGAAGGGTCGGGGAGGCCGGTGATGCCGGCGTCGCCCAGGTCGAAGCAGCCCACCTCGTCCGTGGGGCCGTACCGGTTCTTCACCGCGCGCACCATCCGCAGGCGGGAGTGACGGTCGCCCTCGAACTGGCAGACCACGTCCACCAGGTGCTCGAGCACCCGCGGCCCGGCGATCGAACCGTCCTTGGTGACGTGCCCGACCAGCAGGACGGGGATGTCCCGGGTCTTGGCCACGTTGATGAGGGCGCCCGCGACGGCCCTTACCTGACTGACCCCACCGGCGCTGCCGTCGACGGCGCCGTCCGCGATGGTCTGGACCGAGTCGACGACCAGCAGCGAGGGCTCCGCCGCCTCGACGTGCCCCAGGAGCGTCGCCAGGTCCGTCTCGGCGGCGAGCAGCAGGTTCGGCGTGAGGGCCCCGATCCGCTCCGCGCGCAGGCGGACCTGGCTCGCGGACTCCTCACCGGTGACGTACAGCACCGGACGACCGCCCCCGGACCCACCCGGAGCCGGGGACGTGCCAGAGCGGCCGGAGCTGCCGGGCCCGCCCGGGCCGCCGGACCGGGCGGCTGCGCCGTCGGCGGCAGAGACCTCCGCGGCGCGGGCCGCGACGTCGAGGAGGAGGGTGGACTTGCCCACCCCCGGCTCCCCGGCGAGCAGCACGACGGCGCCCGGGACGATCCCACCGCCGAGCACCCGGTCGAGCTCACCGACGCCGGTGCTGCGCGCCCGGGCGGCGTCGACGTCGACCTCGTGGATCGGGCGGGCGGGCGAGGACGGGGCGAGCGCGGCCGGCGCACGGGCCGTGACCTGCCGTTCCGCCGTCTCCTCGACCGTTCCCCAGGCCTGGCACTCCCCGCACCGGCCCACCCACTTGGGCGTGCTCCAGCCGCACTCCGCACAGCGGTAGGCGGGCCTGGACCGTGCACTCTTCGTGGCCGCGGGACTCATGAGTTTCTCCTATGTCAAGCCGCTGCCGCGTAGGCGGGTGTGGTGGCGGTTGACTGGTTGGTGTTCGGGTTTTTCAGGGTGTTGTACACGACGCGTGCGAGCCGCCGCTTGAGGCAGCGCAGGGCCTCGGTCCTGGTGTCTCCGGCGGCGAGGCGCTTGTCGTAGTAGGCACGGCCCAGGCCGCCGAGCCTGATCTGGGTGATGGCGATGCGATGCAGGGCGGCGTTGAGCTGGCGGTTGCCCGACTTGTTCATCCTGACCCGGCCGCGGGTGTTCCCGGACCAGACCGGGATCGGGGCGACCCCGGCGTGCATCGCGTACTTCGCCTCGTGGGCGAACCGGCCGATCCCGGCCGTCTCGCCAACGATCTTCGCCGCGGTCAGCGCGGCGCAGCCGGGCAGCTCGAGCAGCTCGGGGGCCCGTTCCTTCACCAGCGCGGAGATCTCCTTCTCCAGGGCGTCGATCCGCCCGGTGAGCGCCTCGATGTCTTCGAGCAGCTCACGGGCCAGGCGCGCGTCGATCCCGCCCAGGTCGGCGAGCTGGTCACGCAGGCGGGCCCGGCTCCTGGCGATGTTCAGCGACTTCGCAGCCGGGTCGATCGTGGGATCGATCCGGTGCAGGTGCCACCGGAACCGGTTGACGATGCTGGTGCGCTGGCGCACCAGGTCCTCGCGGTGGTCGGTCAGCAGCTTGATCTCCCGGGACGCCTCGTCGTGGGTGGCCACCGGCAGGTCCGGCTCGCGCAGCGCGGCCCGAGCCACCGCCAGGGCGTCGATCGGGTCGGACTTGCCCCGCGTGCGAGCCGTGCGGCGCTGCTCGGCCATCATCTTCGGCGGCACCCGCACCACCTGCTGGCCAGCGTCGAGCAGGTCGATCTCCAGGCGGGCCGAGAGGTGACGGCAGTCCTCGATCGCCCACACCAGCTCGGCGCCGAAGCGGTCCTGGGCCCAGCGCACCGCCTTGTCGTGCCCGACGGTCACGGCCTTGACCGTGATCTCGGCGAGCTTGCGGCCGGCCTGATCGACCGCGACGAACGTGTGGGAGCGCTTGTGCACGTCGGCGCCAACAACAACCATGGTGGTTGCCTCCTTCACCTGATCAGTGACGGGACGGTTGGACCGGCCGGCGGACACATCTCAGTGGGGGCGACGCCACGCTCCTATCAAGTCACGCCGGCCGGTCCGTCACACCCGGTGCCGGCAAAACCCATGCACGCCAGACCCGAAGGTCGGCAGACACCGTAAGAGCCAGACACCAGGTGCTCAGGATCCAACCACCGCAACAGCGGCAGCACTCACCCTGACACTGAGGGACACCGTACGGCGGCCCACCGACATCGCCGTGCGGCTCCGCCGCGCGGCGGGCGCGCGGACGCCGAGGCATAGGCTCGCAGGAGCACGCGACGAAAGGACGGACATGTCAGACGGCCGCCAGATCCTCACCGAGGACCTCCTGCAGCGCATTCACGACCGCGCCGCCCGCTACGACGCCGAGAACGTCTTCCCCCACGAGGACCTCGAGGACCTGCGGGCGGCGGGCTACCTCACCGCCATGGTCCCCGCGGAGCTCGGCGGCGCCGGTCTGACGCTGGAGGAGATGACCCGCGAGCAGATGCGGCTCGCCGCCGCGGCGCCCGCGACGGCGCTCGCGGTGAACATGCACCAGGTCTGGGTGGGTGTCGCGCGCACGGTCCACGCCAGCGGCGACGACTCCTGCGACTTCATCTTCCGCGACGCCGCTGCGGGGGAGATCTTCGGCTTCGGCGTCTCCGAGGCCGGCAACGACCTGGTCCTGTTCGGCTCGGTCAGCGAGGCCCGGCCGGACGGCGAGGGCGGCTACTCCTTCCACGGCACCAAGATCTTCACCTCCATGGCGCCGGTGTGGACGCGACTGGGCACGTTCGCCACCGACTCGACCGGTGACGACGGGCCGCACAACGTCTGGGGCTTCGTCACCCGTGACGGCGGCGGCGTGGAGACCGTGGGGGAGTGGGACGTGCTCGGCATGCGCGCCTCGCAGTCCTTCGCCACCCGGCTCGACGGCGCCCACGCGCCCGCCGACCGGGTCGTGCGGCGCATCCCGCCGGGGCCGACGATGGACCCGTTCATCTTCGGGATCTTCGCCAACTTCGAGATCCTGCTCGCCTCCGTCTACACGGGCCTGGCGCGACGTGCCCTCGAGCTCGCCGTCGAGACGGTGAAGAGGCGGAAGTCGCTGAAGAACCAGAACGCGCCGTACTCCAACGACCCGGACATCCGCTGGCGGATCGCCGACGCCGCCATGCAGCTCGACGGCATCTACCCGCAGATCGCCCAGATCGCCCGGGACGTCGACGAGCAGGTGGACCGCGGCGCCCTGTGGATGCCGCAGCTCTCAGCCGTGAAGTCCCGGGCCACGGAGGTGGCGCTCGACGTCGTCACCAAGGCGGTCCGCGTCTCCGGCGGCTCGTCCTACTCCAACAGCCAGGAGCTCTCCCGCCTCTACCGCGACGTCGTGGCGGGGCTGTTCCATCCCTCCGACGACGAGTCGGTGCACGGCGCGTGGGCGAACGCGATGCTCGGACCCGTCCAGCCCTGGCCGCCGCAGGAGGGCGACGCGCGCTGACCCGACGCCGAGCCGGCACGCCAGACGCCGGTGGCCCGGACGGTTGAACCGTCCGGGCCACCGGCGTCCTGGTGTCAGCGGCGTTCTGGGTCAGCGGCCGCTGCGCCGCTTGTTGAGCAGGTCGAACGCGACGGCGAGCAGGAGCACGAGGCCCTTGATGGCCTGCTGCCACGCGGGGTCGACGTTCATGATCGACAGGCCCATGTTCAGCACGCCCATGATGAGCGCGCCGATGATCGCGCCCGAGACCTTGCCGATGCCGCCGGTGACGGCCGTGCCGCCGATGAAGGCGGCGGCGATGGCGTCCAGCTCGAAGCTGTTGCCGGCATTGGCGACGGCGGCACCCGCGCGCGATGTCGTGACGACGCCCGCGAGGGCGGCGAGCACACCCATGTTCACGAAGATGTAGAAGTTGACCTTCCGGGTGTTGATCCCCGAGAGCACGGCCGCCTGGAGGTTGCCGCCGATGGCGTAGATGTGCCGGCCGAACACCGAGCGGTTCATCAGGAAGGTGTAGGCGACGATCAGCACGCCGACGATGATCAGCACGATCGGGGTGCCGCCGGCGCTGCGGGCCAGCAGGAAGGTGACGAACCCGATGAGCAGGATGAACAGCGCCATGCGGGAGACGAACGCGGCGAACGGCTCGAGCGCCAGGTCGTGCTTGCGGATGTTGCGCCTCGCCTGGAGCTGGGTGACGACCAGTCCCACGATGGCGAGCGCGCCGATGAGCAGCGTGACGACGTCGAGGTTGGCCGCGTAGCCGAGGACGTTCGGCACGGAGCCGTTCGAGATGGCGTTGAACGGGCGGGGCAGCCCCGCCACGGTGGTGCCGACCAGCACGATGGCGAGCCCGCGGAAGATCAGCATGCCCGCGAGCGTGACGATGAACGCCGGGATGCCGACGTAGGCGACCCAGAAGCCCTGCCACGCGCCGATCACGGCACCGAGGACGAGGGCACCGACCACGGCGAGCAGCCAGGGCACGTCCCAGCTGTTCATCATGATCGCCGTGACACCGCCGACGAAGGCCACCACCGAGCCGACGGAGAGGTCGATGTGGCCGGCCACGATGACCATGACCATGCCGATGGCCAGGATCATCACGTAGGCGTTCTGCTGCACCAGGCTCGCGACGTTGTTCGGCATGAGCAGCCGGCCGTCGGTGAGGATCTGGAAGAGGATCACGATGGCGACGAGGGCCGCCATGATCCCGTACTGGCGGAGGTTCCGTCCGAAGTCCTGCGTCAGTGCGCTCATCGTGACGCACCCTCCTTGTCCATGGTCATGAAGTGCATGAGTCGTTCCTGGGTCGCCTCGGCGCGGGGCACCTCACCCGTGAGGCGGCCCTGGCTCATGGCGTAGATGCGGTCGCAGATCCCGATCAGCTCGGGCAGCTCGGAGGAGATCACGAGCACCGCCTTGCCGGCCTCCGCCAGCGCGTTGATGATCTGGTAGATCTCGAACTTGGCGCCGACGTCGATGCCGCGCGTGGGCTCGTCGAGGATGAGGACGTCGGGATCCGTGTAGATCCACTTGCTCAGGACGACCTTCTGCTGGTTGCCGCCGGAGAGCTGGCCCACGACGGCGTCGACGCTAGGGGTCTTGATCCGCATCTCCTTGCGGTAGCCCTCCGCGATCCGCGTCTCCATGCTCCGGTCGACGACACCGTGCCTGGACATCTTGCCCAGGGCGGCCGAGGCGATGTTGCGCTTGATGTCCTGGATGAGGTTCAGGCCGTAGCGCTTGCGGTCCTCGGTCGCGTACGCGAGGCCGTGCTCGATGGCCTCGCTGACGGTCCGGGTCTGGATCTCCTTGCCGTCCTTGTAGATCCGCCCGGAGATGTTGTGCCCGTAGCTGCGGCCGAAGATGCTCATCGCCAGCTCGGTGCGTCCGGCGCCCATGAGCCCCGCGAGACCGACGATCTCGCCGCGACGCACGGTCAGGCTCGCGCCGTCGACCACCTTGCGCTCGACGTCGATGGGGTGGTGGACGGTCCAGTCCTCGACCCGCAGGACCTCCTCGCCGATGCTCGGCCGGTGGTCCGGGAACCGGCTCTCGAGGGACCGCCCCACCATGAGCCGGATGATGTGGTCCTCGCTGACGGGCTCGGCGCCGTGCATGTCGAGCGTCTCGATGGTGCGGCCGTCGCGGATCACGGTGGTGGAGTCGGCGATGGCGGCGATCTCGTTGAGCTTGTGGGAGATCATGATCATCGTGATGCCCTGATCCCTGAGCTGGCGCATCAGGTTCAGCAGGTGCTCGCTGTCCTCGTCGTTCAGCGCCGCGGTCGGCTCGTCGAGGATGAGCAGCTTCACGCGCTTGGACAGGGCCTTCGCGATCTCGACCAGCTGCTGGCGCCCCACACCGAGGTCCTTGACCTTGGTGTCCGGGTGGATGTCCAGGCCGACGCGGGCCAGCAGCTTCGCCGCCTCGCTGTTGGTGCGGTTCCAGTCGATGACCCCGGCGCTGGCCTGCTCGTTGCCGAGGAAGATGTTCTCCGCCACCGAGAGGTAGGGGCTGAGGGCCAGCTCCTGGTGGATGATCACGATGCCCCGCGCCTCGCTGTCACGGATGGTGCGGAAGTCGCAGAGCTTGCCCTCGAAGGTGATCTCGCCGTCGTAGCTGTTGTGGGGGTAGACGCCGGACAGCACGTTCATGAGCGTGGACTTGCCGGCACCGTTCTCGCCGCAGATGGCGTGGACCTCCCCGCGCCGGACGGTGAGGTTGACGTCCTGGAGCGCCTTGACGCCCGGGAACGTCTTCGTGATGTCGCGCATCTGCAGGATGGCGTGGTCCGCCGGCACGTGGGTGCCTGCCGGTGCCGCGACGTCGGCCGGGGACGACGTGCGCGACGGCGCCGCCGGCTGGGACGGCAACGAGTGGTCGGATGACATGTTCGTGCTCCTGTGTGTCGCTTCGACGGCGTGCCCGCCGGCCCGGGGAGGGCCGGCGGGCACGAGCGGATCAGAGACCGAGCTCGGAGGCGTCGTAGAAGCCGGACTCGACGAGGCTCGACTCGACGGTGTCGGGCGTGACCACCTGCGGGGGCAGGAGGTAGGACGGGACGACCTTGACCCCGTTGTCGTAGGTCTCGGTGTCGTTGACCTCGACCTCCTCGCCCTTGACGATCTGGTCGACCATCGTGGCGACCTGCTCGCCCAGGGTGCGGGTGTCCTTCCAGACCGTCATGGCCTGCATGCCGGCGAGCATGTTCTTGACGTTGGCGAGGTCCGCGTCCTGGCCGGTCACCAGCGGCCACTCCTCACCGGGGGTGTAGCCCGCGGCGTCCAGCGCCTGCTCGATGCCGAGGGCGAGGGAGTCGTTGGGGGAGAGGACGACGTCAACCTGCTTGCCGGCGTAGAACGAGTTCAGCCGGTTGTCCATCTCGGCCTGCGCCTTCGCGGACTCCCAGCCCTGGACGCCGATGGAGGTCCAGTCGTCGTTGGACGCCGGCGCCTTGCCGGACGGCACGACGAGCTGGCCCTTCTCGACGTAGGGCAGCAGCACGTCCCAGGCGCCGGAGAAGAAGAACTTGGCGTTGTTGTCGTCGGGGGAGCCGGCGAACGGCTCGAGGTTGAACGGGCCCTTGCCGTCGGCGAGACCGAGCTCCTCCTCGATGAACTTCCCCTGCAGCTGACCGACCTGGTAGTTGTCGAACGTGGCGTAGTAGTCCACCGACTCGGTGTCGTTGATCAGGCGGTCGTAGGCGATGACGGTGATGTCCTTCGCCTTGGCGGAGTCCAGCACCGGGCCGAGGGCAGTGCCGTCGATGGAGGCGACCACGAGGACCTCGGGGTCCTGGTTGATCATGTTCTGGATCTGGGTGATCTGCTGGTCGACCTTGTTGTCGGCGTACTGCAGCGAGGTCTCGTAGCCCATGTCCTTCAGCAGGGCCTCGAGGTTCTCGCCGTCGTTGTTCCACCGCTCCAGGGAGCGCGTGGGCATCGCGATACCGATCAGGCCGCCGGCCTCGCCGCCCGTCTCGCCGCCGCCGGGGGAGGCGTCGGTGCGCTCGCTGCTGCACGCGGCGAGGGCGGTGGCTGCGAGCGCCGTACCGGCCAGTGCGGCCACCAGCTTCTTGCTACGAAGAGACATCGTCGTCAGAACCCTTCTTCGGGCCGGCCGTCGTCGGCCGGCCTCACTCGGATAACCGCCGGGGCGGACCGTGGCGGCGTCGCCTGTTGTTGGGGGGAGCGATCGCCTGACGTGGGGTGCGTCACCGGCCCGGAGGTTTGTTGTGCGGATGAACATATTCGACGGAAGCCGGGATGCGCAACCGATCGGGTCACAAATCGGTCTCGACCTGCGGGCAGGCGGTCGGTGAACCGTCGATGGGCGTAGGTGCCGGGACTTTGGTCCCGTCCGGTCCTGTCCCGCCTAGCCCGCCGTCCCGCCGTCCCGCCCGGTCCGCCGAGACAGGGTCGCCGAAGGGAACCTGGAGCAGCCGCCCGGCAGTCAAAGGTGTGCCCGTGGCGCGCCCGCGACCGCTCGTGGCGGGCCACGGGCGGGCCGTGCCCCGATGGCGCGGCGCGGTCGCTACGCCTCGACCGCCAGGGCGTCGATCCACGCGGCGGGCTCGCGGGCGACCCACTCCAGCGCCCGCATGGCGCCGCCCGTCGCGGCCGGGGCCGGGTCGGGCGGTGCCACGCGCAGCACGGTCGAGGACCACGGGCCGGCGAGGGTGCGCACGCGCAGCTGCTCCTCGACCCCCGGTCGCAGCTGGTCGATCAGCGGGATGAAACCGGCGCCGAGCACGATCTCGCCGACGTCGACGACGTTCACCGTGCCCGACAGGGCGATGCCCAGCGCCCACGCCGCACGCTCCACGGCCACGCGCGGGGCGCCGTAGCCGGCTGCGGCCGCGGCCGCCAGGTCGGCCGGGGCCGCCGTCGTCGGGAGCCCGGCGGCCTCCAGGACCGCGTGCTTCCCCGCGTACCGCTCCAGGCAGCCGCGCGCGCCGCAGTGGCACTGCGGCCCGTTCGGCTCGATGGACACGTGGCCGATCTCCCCCGCCCAGCCGTGCTGGCCCCGGATGACGCGGCCGTTCACGACGATGGCGGCGCCGACGCCGATGTCTCCCGCCACGTAGAGGAACGTGCCGGACTCGGCCACGCGCCCCGGCGCCGCGTGCGCGATGCCGTAGGCGGCGAGGTTCGCGTCGTTGTCGACGAGAAGGTCGGCCCCGGGCGGCAGCAGTCCGGGGCCCATGAGGTCGGCCGGTGCCAGCTCGTGCCAGCCCAGGTTCGGGGCCAGCAGCAGCCGTCGCGACCGGGTCTCGACGAGGCCGGGCAGTCCCAGGCAGGCGCGGGCCACGCGGGCGCCCGTCGCGGTGGCGCGGGCGACGAGGTCGCGGGTGAGGTCGCCGGCGGCCCGCAGGACGGTCACCGGGTCGGACGACTCGAAGTCGCCCGCGACGTACTCCTCCGCCACGACCGCGCCGGTCAGGTCCATCACGCGCCCGGCCATGTAGTCGACGTTCACCTGGAGCCCGAGGCCGACGATCGTCCCCTTCGCGGGCGCGAGCGGGACGGCGGGCCGGCCGGGGCGGCCGGCGCCGCGAGCGTCGTGCTCGACGACGATGCCGGCCTGGACGAGCTCCTCGACCAGCCGGGAGACCGTCGAGCGGGTCAGTCCCGTCGCGGCGGCGAGGCGCGCGCGGGAGATGGGGGCGCTCGCGAAGACCGTCTGGCACGTGACCGCGAGATTGTGCTCGCGCAGGGACGATTGACGGGCCGCTCCGGAGTCGCCCCCGGAGCGGCTGTCGGTGGCCGAGAGGGCCGTCAGCGCATCGTCGCGCTCCGTTGGTGTGCTCACGGCTTGACCCTATCCGATGTCAGTCTGTAAGTTTCGCGGTACAACAAACTCTCGACGAGGAGACATCCCCATGGTGCGCAAGCCCACCCCTGAAGACCGTTTCTCGTTCGGCCTGTGGACCGTCGGCTGGACCGCCCGGGACCAGTTCGGCGAGGCCTCCCGCCCGGCGCTGGACCCGTGGGAGTACGCCACGAAGCTGGCCGAGCTCGGGGCCTGGGGCGTGACCTTCCACGACGACGACGTCGTGCCCTTCGGCTCCGACGACGCCACGCGCGAGAACATCCTCAAGACCTTCAAGAAGGCGGTCGACGACGCGGGCCTGGTCGTCGAGATGGTCACCACCAACACCTTCTCCCACCCGGTGTTCAAGGACGGCGCCTTCACCTCCAACGACCGGTCCGTCCGCCGCTTCGCCCTGCGCAAGATCCTGCGCAACGTCGACCTCGCCGCCGAGATGGGGGCCGAGACGTTCGTCATGTGGGGCGGGCGCGAGGGTTCCGAGTACGACGGCGCCAAGGACGTCCACGCGGCGCTGGACCGCTACCGCGAGGGCATCGACGCGGTCGCCGGGTACATCAAGGACAAGGGCTACGGCCTGCGCATCGCCCTCGAGCCCAAGCCGAACGAGCCTCGCGGGGACATCTTCCTCCCCACCGTCGGCCACGCCCTCGGGTTCATCGCCGAGCTGGAGAACGGCGACATCGTCGGCCTGAACCCGGAGACCGGCCACGAGCAGATGGCGGGCCTGAACTACACCCACGGCCTGGCCCAGGCGCTGTGGTCCGACAAGCTCTTCCACATCGACCTCAACGGCCAGCGCTCCATCAAGTACGACCAGGACCTCGCGTTCGGCCACGGCGACCTGCTGTCCGCCTTCTTCACCGTCGACCTGCTGGAGAACGGCTTCCCGGGCGGCGGGCCCACCTACACCGGGCCGCGCCACTTCGACTACAAGCCCTCCCGCACCGAGGGCATGGACGGCGTCTGGGACTCCGCCGCCGCGAACATGGAGATGTACCTGCTCCTCGCGGAGAAGGCGAAGGCCTACCGCGCCGACCCGGAGGTCCAGGAGGCCATGGAGGCCGCCGGCGTCCTCGAGCTGTCCGAGCCCACGCTCGGCGACGGCGAGACGCTGGCCGACCTGCTGGCCGACAGCTCCGCCTTCGAGGACTTCGACGCCGACGCCGCCGCCCGGCGCGAGTACGGCTTCGTGCGGCTCAACCAGCTGGCCATGCGCCACCTGATCGGCTGACCGGACCGATGACCGAGACCCTCGTCGCCGGCATCGACTCCTCGACCCAGTCCTGCAAGGTCGTCGTCCGGGACGCCGCCACCGGAGCGCTGCGCCGGTTCGGGCAGGCCCCCCACCCGGACGGCACGGAGGTGGACCCGGCCGCGTGGTGGGACGCCATGCAGGCCGCCGTCGCGGCGGCCGGCGGGCTCGACGACGTCGCAGCGGTCTCCGTGGCCGGGCAGCAGCACGGCATGGTGGCGCTCGACGCCGACGGCGAGGTGATCCGGCCGGCGCTGCTGTGGAACGACACCCGCAGCGCGGCCGCCGCCCAGGACCTGATCGCCGAGCTCGGCGAGGCCGACGGCGGGGACCCCGCCGCCGGCCCGGGGGCCTGGGCGCGTGCCACGGGCTCCGTCCCCGTCGCCTCCCTGACGGTGACGAAGCTGCGCTGGCTCGCCGACCACGAGCCGGAGAACGCGGCCCGGGTGGCCGCCGTCGCGCTCCCGCACGACTGGCTCACCTGGCGGCTCGGGGGCGCCGACTCCCTCGACACCCTCGTCACCGACCGCTCCGACGCCTCGGGCACCGGCTACTTCGACACCGCGGCCGGCCGGTACCGGCGCGACCTCCTCGCCATGGCGCTGCGCCGCGACGACGTCGACGGCATCGTGCTCCCGCGCGTGCTCGGCCCGTCCCGCGCGGCCGGCGTCGGCGACCTCACGGCCGGGCTCGGCCACCTGATGCTCGGTGCCGGCGCGGGTGACAACGCCGGTGCCGCGCTCGGGCTGGGCATGGGGCCCGGGGACGTGACGCTCTCCGTGGGCACCTCGGGCGTGGTGTCCGCCGTCTCCCGGAATCCCGTCGCGGACCCGTCCGGGCTCGTCGCGGGGTTCGCGGACGCGACGGGGGAGTACCTCCCGCTCGCCGTGACCCTCAACGGTTCCCGCGTGCTCGACGCCGCCGCACGCCTCCTCGGCGTCGACCACGCCGGCCTGGCGGAGTTGGCGCTCGCCGCCCGGCCCGGCGCCGAGGGGCTGACGCTGGTGCCGTACCTGGAGGGCGAGCGCACGCCCAACCTCCCCGGCGCCACCGGCTCCTTCCTGGGCCTCTCGCTGGCCTCCATGACGCGGGAGAACGTCGCGCGGGCCGCCGTCGAGGGGCTGCTGTGCGGGCTCGCCGACGGGTTCGCCGCGATGCAGGACCAGGGCGTGCCGGTCGAGACGGTGCGTCTGGTGGGCGGCGGCGCCCGTTCCGAGGCCGTCCGCCGCATCGCGCCGGCCGTGCTGGGCCTGCCCGTCCAGGTCCCGGACCCGGGGGAGTACGTGGCCGACGGCGCCGCGCGCCAGGCCGCGTGGACGCTGGCCGGCACGGCTGAGCCGCCGGAGTGGTCGGCGTTCCAGGTCCGCACCTACGAGGCCGAGGCGACCCCCGAGGTCAAGGAGCGCTACGCCGCCCGGCGGCACCTCGTCGCCGAGCGCGGGGCCTGAGGGCGGGTCCCGAGGCGCGCGAGGCGCCCGGCCCGGCCGGGCACGGGACAGGACGAGCCCCGGTACGCACCGCGTACCGGGGCTCCGTGGTGCCGTCGTCAGTCCACCCGCACGGGCGTCGTCATGACGCGCTCGCCGTCGACCACGCGCAGCGCCCCGGTGATCTCCACCTTCGCGGCGAGCGCCAGGTCCTCGCTCGAGCGGCCGACCGACAGCGTGACGGTGCCGGGCTCGACCACCCGGCGCAGGTCCAGCCCCGTGAACGAGGTGCGGTCGGCGTGCACGGTGAACGTGACGCGCCGGCACTGACCCGGCGCGAGCTCGACGCGGGCGTAGCCGATCAGCTCGCGGACGGGCCGGGTCACCTGCGCGACGTGGTCGGAGAGGTACAGCTGGACCACCTCCGCGCACGGCCGGTCACCGCTGTTCGTCACGGTCGCCGCGACGTCGACGGCGCCGTCGGCCGGCAGGACGCCGGGCACCTCGAGCCCGGAGTACTCCACGGTGGTGTAGGACAGCCCGTGCCCGAACGGGAACAGCGGACCGGGGTCGACGTTCGACACCCCCTCGCTGCGCCGCCCGAGCGGCGGGACCAGATAGGTGTACGGCTGCCCGCCCGGCCGTGCGGGCACCCCCACCGGGAGCCGGCCGCCGGGCTCCGCCTCCCCGGTGAGGACGCGGGCCAGCGCCGGACCGCCCTCCTCGCCGGGGAAGAACGCCTGCACGACGGCGGCGCAGCGCTCCGCCAGCCCGCCCAGCGCGTAGGGACGGCCGGAGACGACCACGAGGACCACCGGCGTGCCGGTGCCGAGGACCGCCTCGACCAGGTCGTGCTGAGCTCCCGGCAGCCGCAGGTCCTCGGCGTCGCACCCCTCGCCGGAGGTGCCTCGTCCGAACAGGCCGGCGAGGTCGCCGACCGTGACGACGGCGACGTCCGCGCCGGCGGCGACCTCCACCGCGGCCGGGATGCCGGACCGGTCCGCGCCGGTGACGGCGCAGCCGCGCTCGTAGCTGACCTCCGCGGCGGGCAGCTGGGCGCGCAGGGAGTCCAGGATCGTCGGGACGTCGACGCCGGTGCCGTGCTCGGCGAACCGGGAGAGGACGTGGTTGGGGAAGGAGTAGCAGCCGAGCGCCGTGCGCGGCTCGTCGGCGGAGGGACCGACGACGGCGACCCGGGCGCTCCCCGCGGCGAGCGGCAGCGTCCCGTCGTTCGCCAGCAGGACGATCGACTCCTCGGCGAGGCGGCGCGCGAGGGCCCGGTTGGCGGGCGGGTCGAGGTCGGTGGTCTCGTCCGCCTGCGGCGCCCAGCCGGCGTCGAGGAGACCCAGCTCGGCCTTCTGCGTCAGCACGCGCCTCACCGCGGTGTCGAGGACCGCCTCGTCCAGCCCGCCGGCGCGCACGACGTCGGGCAGGCTGCGGAACCCGCCGGTCTCGGGCAGCTCGACGTCGAGCCCGGCGGCGAGCGCCTGGCGCCCGGCGTCGGCGGCGTCGGCCGCGGTGCGGTGGTTGAGCTCGAGGAAGATGACGGACCAGTAGTCGGAGACGACGGTCCCCGTGAAGCCCCACCGCTCGCGCAGCAGCCCGGTCAGCAGCTCCCGGCTCGAGGTCGGCGGAGCGCCGTCGACGTCCGCGTAGGAGTTCATGACCGAGCGGGCGCCCGCGCGGACCGCCATCTCGAACGGGGGCAGGATGACGTCGGCGAGCTCGCGGGGGCCGATCGGGACGGGCGCGTGGTTGCGTCCGCCCCGCGACGCCGAGTACCCGGCGAAGTGCTTGAGCGTCGCCAGCACCCCGGCGGACTGCAGGCCCCGGACGTACGCGGTGCCGACGGTGGCCACCAGGTGCGGGTCCTCGCCGATCGTCTCCTCGGTGCGCCCCCACCGGTAGTCGCGGGTGACGTCGAGGACGGGGGAGAGGCCCTGGTGCACCCCGACGGCCGCCATGTCGCGGCCGATCGCCGCGGCCATCTCCTCCACCAGCTCGGGATGGAACGTGGCGCCCCACGCGAGCGGGGTCGGGTAGACGGTCGCGCCGAGCGCCGTCAGGCCCGTCAGGCACTCCTCGTGGGCGATCGCGGGGATGCCGAACCGGCTGGTGGCGACGACGTCGGCCTGCATCTCCCGCAGCCGTGCGACGCCGTCGGGCACGGAGACGGGGGCCGAGCCGAACACCCGGGTGAGGTGGCCGAGCCCGTGCTCGATCGTCTCGGCGAACGGACGCCGGTGCGCGGCCATCGCCGCGGCCATCGGGGCGACGTCGCCGCCCTCCTCGGCCTCCCGCTCCCAGAAGCTGCCGAGCTGGCCGGCCTTCTCCTCCAGCGTCATGCGCGCGAGCAGGTCGGCGACCCGGTCGGCCACGGAGCGGGACGGGTCCTGCCACGGGGCGACACCGGGCACGGTGGAACTGTGAGCCATGGGACGTCCTAACTGCGGTGGGGCGGGACGGCTACTTGCCGAAGCCCGCGGTGAGACCGGAGACGAGCTGGCGTCGTCCGACGATGTAGGCGGCCAGCACGGGCACGGCCGAGAGGGTGACGGCGGCCAGCACCGCCGGGACGTTCACGGAGAACTGCCCCTGGTAGGTCCACAGCGACAGCGGCAGCACCCGGACCTCCGAGCTCTGCGTGAGGATGAGGGGGAAGAGGAACCCGTTCCAGACGTTCAGCGCGTCGTAGATCCCGACGGTCACCAGCGCCGGGCGGGCCAGCGGCAGCACCAGCGTCAGCAGCATGCGCCAGTCGCCGGCCCCGTCCACCCGCATCGACTCGAAGAGCTCGCCGGGGATGTCGCGGACGAAGTTGACGATGATGAGCACGCTGATCGGGATCGCGAAGGCCACCGACGGCAGGATGAGAGCGACCAGCCGGTCGTACAGGCCCAGCTGCACGATGAGGTAGTAGACGGGGATGATCGTCGCCTGGATCGGGATCGCGATGCCCAGGAGGACCAGCCGCAGGGTCCCGCGCGAGAGCCGGGTCGCCGAGCGCACGAGGTAGTACGACGCCATGAGCGAGACCGCCAGGATGAGCGCGACGGACACGACCGTGACGATGACGCTGTTGGCGAGGTAGAGGAGGAAGTTGTTCTCCAGCACGAGCCGGTAGGCGTCGAGGGTCGGCTCGCCCGGCCACGTCAGCGGGTTCTCCGTGTAGTACGCGGACTGCGGCCGCAGCGACGTCAGGACGATGTAGTAGATCGGCACGATGATCACGGCCAGCCACAGCCAGCCGGCGACGCCGCCGAGGACGTTGGGGACCTGTCGGGTCTGTCGCACGCGCATCACAGGCCCGCCTGCTGGCTCTCCATGCGCCCGGCGCCGGAGACCCGGTTGAGCACGAGGGACAGGGTCAGCCCGACGGCGACGAGGATGACGGCGATCGCGCTCGCCTGCCCCATCTCGTAGCTGCGAAAGCCGCGCAGGTACATGTCGAGCGGGAGGATGCGCGTGGCGTTGCCCGGCCCCCCGGCCGTCAGGACGAACACCAGGTCGAAGTACGTCAGCGAGCCGACGAGCATGAGCGTCGAGGACGTCACGATGGTGTACCTCAGCTGGGGCAGCGTGACGTAGAAGAACTGCTTGACCCGCCCGGCGCCGTCGAGGGTGGCCGCCTCGTAGAGGGCGGCCGGGATCTGACGCACCCCGGCCTGGTAGAGCAGCGAGTGGAAGGGGATGAACGCCCAGCCCACCACGAACATCACGGTGTAGAGCGCCAGGTCCGGGCTGCCCAGCCAGTTCCGCGCGAGCAGCTGCGTACCGAACGCCCGTGACAGCCCGAAGTTGGGGTCGAGCAGCGCCTTGAACGTGATGCCGATCGCCGCGGAGGAGAACAGCAGGGGCAGGAAGTACAGCACCGACAGCAGCGCCCGGTACCGGTGGCGCCCGGCCATGAACACCCCGAGCAGGAGCGAGACAGGGGCCTGGATCAGGAAGGAGCCGACGACGAAGACGGCCGTCAGCCACATCGCCTGCCGGGTCACCGGGTCGGCGAGCGTCGCGCGCCACGAGTCGAGGCCGGCCCACGCGGGCGTGCCCAGGCCGTCCCAGCTCATGAAGGACAGGACGACCACGCCGATCAGCGGCACGAGGGCGAAGAGGCCGAAGAAGGCGAGCGCCGGCACGGCCATCCAGAACGGGGGACCGGTGCGGCGCGTGGCCGCACCGGTCCGCTGCGTCGCCGACATGGTCAGAGCGTGGCGTTCATGTTGTCGACGAACTCCTGCGGCTCGATCTGGCCGAGGAAGATCTGGCTGAGGTTGGTCAGCAGCTCCTGGGCCTGGTCCGCGGGGAGCGCCTGGTCCCAGGAGAGCTGGAAGTGCGGCGCGTCGTTGACCATGCCGTACGCGAAGGACAGGTACTCGGCGTCCTCGCTCTGGCCGATCTGGTCCTCGAGGCCGGCCACCGGCGGGACGGACCCGGCGTCGAGCATGGCCTTGATCTGGGTGTCGTCGTAGACGTACTCGTTGACGTACGCCAGGGCCGTCTTCTGGGCCGACTCGTCGGCGGCGGAGGAGATCGACCAGAAGTTCGCCGGGTTGCCGACGATGTTGGCCGGGTCACCTGCGCCCCCCTCGATCTCGGGGAACGTGGTGAACCCCAGGGAGGACTGGGCGAACTCGGGGGCGTCGTTGTGGAAGGTGGCGTAGAGCCAGCTGCCCTGCAGCAGCATCGCGGCCCGGCCGGTGTGGACCAGGGCCGCGTCGGCGGAGGCCCCGGCGTCGACGGAGCCGTAGGCGTCGCCGAACGCGCCGGCGTCCACGAGCTCCTGGATCTTGGTCAGCGCCTCGGTCACGGCCGGGTCGGACCAGGCGTCCGGCTCGCCGTCGAGCACGGCCTGGAAGACCTCGGGTCCACCGATGCGGTCGGTGAGGTACTGGATCCACATCAGCTCGGGCCACACGCTGGCCCCGGCGAGGGAGAACGGGATGATCCCCTCCGCCTTGAAGGCGTCGACGGCCTTGAGCGTCTCGTCCCAGGTGGTCGGCACCTCGATGTCGGCCTGGTCGAACAGCTCCTTGTTGTAGAAGAGGATGACCGGCTGGACGTCGTTCATCGGCACCGCGTACGTGGCGCCGTCGATCTGGCCGTTCTGGGCCACCGAGGGCATCACCCGGTCGACGAGGTCCTTCGTCTGGTCCGTGATGTCCACGACCTGGTCGTTCTTCACGTAGGAGGCCAGGGTGCCGCCGGTCCAGTTCATGATGAGCGTGGGGGCCTGGCCGGAGCCGACGGAGGTGCGGATCTTCTCCTTGTAGGCGTCGTTCTCGAACTCCTCGACGCTGATCTGCTGGTCCGGGTTCTCCTTGTTCCAGCGCGCGAAGGACTCGGCCGTGACCGGCCAGCCACCGCCGGTGAGGATCCAGGCGCTCGCGGCCCCGCCGCCTGCGCCCGACCCGCCGCCGGTCGCCGGGCTCTCACCGGGCTGCGTGCCGCCGCCGCACCCGGCGAGTGCCACGGTCATGGCCATCGCGATGGCGGTGGCGCCTGCCGCACGTCGTCTTGTCTGCCTCATTGCATCCATCCCTCTCCGGGGTCTCACCTGGCGTCCTTACCTGGCGACCGAAACTTTTTCGATAACATTTCGACGTGCCGCGAGAGTAGTGGTTGCTCCTGGTGCGGTCAACCCCTGAGCGGTATGGAACCAGGGCAGTTGACGGGGGCGTCCCGGGACGAAATAGTTTCGACCATGACGGCGACCGTGGGAGCAGGCAGGCGTGCCGAGAAGCCGACGCTCGACGTCGTGGCGCGCGAGGCCGGCGTGTCCAAGGCGACCGTCTCCAAGGTCCTCAACGGCCGCACCGACGTCGCGGCGGGCACCCGCGAGCGGGTCCAGGACGTCATCGCGGCGCTCGGGTACGTCCCGAGCACGGGCCGACGGCCCCGCGAGGTCCCGCCGACCGTCACCGTGCTGTTCGACGCGTTCGTGGACCTGTACGCCGCCCAGGTCCTCTCGGGTGTGGTGAGCGCCGGCATCGAGGAGGGGGTCGACGTCGTCGTCACGCACCTGCCCGAGGGGGCGGGGCCCGAGAGCCTGACGCCTGCGTGGTTCCGCGGGCTGGCGGCGAAGGGGCACGCGGGGCTGATCGTGGTGACCACGGAGATCCGGCCGGACCAGGCGCGCGCCTGCGCCGAGGCCGGGCTGGGGCTGGTGGTGGTGGACCCGGTGAGCATCGACCCGACCACGACCGCCCAGCTCGTCAGCGTGAGCGCCACGAACTGGGCCGGTGGGGTCGAGGCCACCGAGCACCTGCTCCGGCTCGGGCACCGTCGCATCGGGTACGCGGGCGGCCCGCCCGCGTCGCGCCCGGCCCAGCAGCGGCTGCACGGCCATCTCGCGGCGATCGGCAGCGCGGGCGTCGCGCGGGACGACGACCTCATCAGGATGGCCGGCTTCAGGTACGAGGACGGTCTGGCCATGGCCCGGGAGCTCCTCGCGCTGCCCGAGCCGCCGACGGCGATCGTCGCCGGGTGCGACGCCTCCGCGCTGGGGGTCATGGAGGCGGCGAGGCACCGGGGGCTGCGACTGCCCGAGGACCTGAGCATCGTCGGCTTCGACGACACCTACGCGGCGGGCTGGACGTCGCCGCAGCTGACCACCGTGCGGCAGCCCATGAGGGAGATGGGCCGGGTGGCCCTGCGGACCCTCCTCAACCACGCACGGGGGCAGCGCCCCGAGACGCACCACTTCGAGCTCGCGACCACGCTGGTCGAGCGCAGCTCGACGGCGCCGCCGCACCCGTGACGTCTACCCGCCCAGGCGGTCAGCGGTCACGGCCGCTGCCGGAGCGCCCCGCGCCGCGCCCTCACGGCCGGTGCGCGAAAGCCTCCAGCAGCCCGGAGTCCCCGCTCACGATCAGCAGGTCGTCGGCGCCGATCCGGGTCGACTCGGTCGCGTACTCGAAGGGCTCGCCGGGGGGCTTGACCCCGATGACCGTGACCCCGTAGCGCTCACGGATCTTCGACTCCCCGACCGTGAAGCCGTGGGTCTCGCGCGGCGGGCGCATCTTCACGATCGTGAAGCCGTCCTCCATCTCGATGTAGTCGAGCATGCGGCCGGAGACCATGTGGGCCACCCGCGCCCCGGCGTCGTACTCGGGGTAGACGACGTGGTGGGCGCCGATGCGCCGCAGGATCCGTCCGTGCTCGGCGCTGACCGCCTTGGCCCAGATCTGCGGGATCTCGAGGTCGACGAGGTTGGCGGTGATGAGCACCGACGCCTCGAGCGACGTGCCCACCCCGACGACGGCCACCTGGAACTCCTCGGCGCCGAGCTGCTCGAGCGCGTCGGGGTTGGAGGCGTCGGCCTCCACCAGCGGCAGGCGGTGCGACCACTGCTGGACCAGGTCCGGGTCCTTCTCGACCGCGAGGACCTCGCGCCCGAGCCGCTCCAGCGTCGCGGCCATGGCGGCGCCGAACCGGCCCAGGCCGATGACCAGGACCCCGGTGTCCCGGGACACCTGCTTCTCGCTCATGAACACTCCTTCTCGAGCCTCAGCCGATGACCGGGCGCTCGTTGGGCATGCGGATGACCCGGCGGCGCTCCCGCAGCGCGAGGGCGGCCGCCATCGTCATGGTCCCGGTGCGGCCGGCGAACATCAGCGCACTGAGAACGTACTTGCCGGCGTCGGGCAGGTCGGGGGTGATGCCGGTGCTGAGCCCGACCGTGGCGAAGGCGGAGATCACCTCGTAGAGGATCACGTCGAGGTGGAGGTCGGTCAGGGTCAGCAGCGCCAGGGTGGCGACGCCCACCAGGGTCGAGCCCAGGAACGCCACCGACACCGCGAGCCGCACGGTGGTGGAGCCGATCCGCCTGCCGAACGCCTCGACGTCGCGGTCGCCGCGCGCCTCGGCGACGATCGCGAGCACCAGCACCGCGAACGTCGTGACCTTGATGCCGCCGGCAGTCGACGCCGAGCCCCCGCCGACGAACATCAGCGCGTCCGAGAGGAACCACGTCGCCTCGCGCAGCTCCGCGGGGTCCACGGTCGCGAGCCCCGACGATCGCACGTTCGTGCCCTGGACGAGGCTGGCGAGGACCTTCTCGTCGAACGGGAGCCGGCCGAAGGTGTCCGGGTTGGTCCACTCGAACGCGCCGATCGCCAGGATCGACCCGGCCATCAGGAGGCCGTAGGTGGACAGGGTGAGCTTGGTGTGGAGGTTCCACCGCGCCCACGGCGGACGGCGGCGGCGCTCCCGGAAGCTGCGTGCGACGTCGAGGATCACCGGGAAGCCGATGGCCCCGATCGCGGTGCCGACGACGATCGGCAGTCCCAGCCACCAGTCGCCGACGAACGGCCCGAGACCGCCCTCGATGATGACGAACCCCGCGTTGTTGAAGATGCTCAGCGCCATGAACAGGCCGTGCCACAGCGCCTGGCCGAACGACTCCCCGAGCGTGAGGAAGCGGGGCACGAGCACGAGGGTGAGGGCCCCCTCGATGGCGAGCGAGGCGGCGATGACGGCGCGCACGAGCGAACCGACCTCGCCGAGCCGGGTGCGCGTCTCGGAGGCCGCCAGCATCCGCTGGGTCAGCCCGATCCGGCGCGAGACCGCCAGGCCGAGGATCGAGGCGAGCGTCATCACGCCCAGCCCGCCGATCTTGATGCCGACGAGGATCACGGCATGGCCGAACGCCGACCAGTAGGTCGCCGTGTCCACGGTGACGAGGCCGGTCACGCACACCGCCGACGTCGCCGTGAAGAGCGCGTCGGCGAAAGGTGCCCGGACGCCGTCGGCCGTGGCCGCCGGGAGCGAGAGGAGGGTGGTGACGACGGCGATGATCGACGCGAAGACGAGGAGGGCGAGCCGGGCGGGGGAGTTGCGGGCGACGTGGTCCAGCCAGTCCCGGCCGGCACCGAGCACACCGGAGATCCGTGTCTCCTGCACGCGCCCTCCCGACCCTCGCCTCCTGCGCCTCCGCGCAGGTCGGGAACACTGTGGCACAAGGCGACGACGTCGGCCCCGCGGCACGGCGCGGCCGCACGAGGGTCGGTGCGTGGCCGAGATCACCGTGGGGGCGACGCCGGGCACTACGGTGTCGTTCATGCCTGGGACGGTGATGGTCTGGTCGGACGACCTGGTCGGTTACGACTTCGGCGTCGGTCACCCGATGGCGCCGGTCCGTCTCGTCCTCACCCACGAGCTGCTCGCCGACCTGGGCCTGCTGGAGCTGCCGGGACTGAAGATCCTGCCGGCGCCCGTCGCCTCCGACGCCGACCTCGAGCTGGTCCACACCGCCGACTACGTCGCCGCGGTCCGCGAGGCTGAGGAGGACGGGCGGCCCCGGCCCGAGCGCGGGCTGGGGGACGGCGACACCCCGGTGTTCGGGCGGGTGCACACCGCCTCGGCGCGCATCGTGGGCTCCACGCTCGCCGCCGCACGGGCCGTGTGGGAGGGGGAGGCGCCCCGTGCCGTCAGCCTGGCGGGCGGCATGCACCACGCGATGGCGCAGCGTGCCTCGGGCTTCTGCGTCTACAACGACGTCGCGGTCTCGATCGCCTGGCTGCTGCGGGCCGGGGCGCGCCGGGTCGCCTACGTCGACCTCGACGCTCACCACGGCGACGGCGTCGAGCGCGCCTTCTGGGACGACGACCGGGTGCTGACGCTCTCCGTCCACCAGCACCCCGGGAGCCTCTTCCCCGGCACCGGGTACCCGCAGGACGTCGGTTCGCCGGCCGCGCGCGGGACGGCCGTCAACGTGGCGCTGCCGCCGGGCACGTCCGACGACGGCTGGCTGCGGGCCGTGGAGGCGCTCGCCGTCCCGCTGGTGCGCGAGCACGCCCCTGACGTCCTCGTCACCCAGCACGGCTGCGACTGCCACCGCAGCGACCCGCTCGCCCAGCTCGACGTCTCCGTCGACGCCCAGCGCCGCTCCGCGATGCTCATGGCCGAGCTCGCCGACGCCCACGCCGGCGGGCGTTGGCTGGCCACCGGCGGCGGCGGCTACGAGGTCGTCGGCGTCGTGCCGCGCGCCTGGTCGCACCTCGTCGGCGTGGTGGCGGGGCACCCGGTCGACCCCGCGACGCCCGTGCCGGAGTCGTGGCGGCAGATGGTCCGCGACCTCGCGGACGTCAGCGCGCCCGAGACGATGTCCGACGGCCGCGACGCCGTCATCAGGCGCTTCGCCGAGGGGTACAACCCCGACGACGACGCCGACCGCGCCATCATGGCCACCCGGCAGGCCGTCTTCCCCTGGTACGGGCTGGACCCGTACCTGGACTGACTGTGAGGGTTCCCCTCGCAGCCTGTTGATGGTGGGCTGTGGGCGGTGATTGCGGACGTGACCCTTGGTCTGACTGGCTTCGTGCCTTGCGCGCGACTTGTCCGTTCGTGGTCGCCGGCCCCGGCCCAGCCGGAGCAGCTGGCCTGATCAGGAGCTTGACCGTCGGCGTAGCCGCGCCGACGTGTCCCGTCACAGTCCTGCCGAAGCTCCGACCTGGACCGGAACCGTTTCGCGTCCGTCCAGGCAACAGGAGAACGCATGACCAGTGTGACGAGACTGTGCGAGGTTGTCGACGTCGTCATCGGGGTCGACACCCATGTCCAGACCCACACCGCCGCGGCCGTCGAGGCCCGCACCGGGGCGCTGCTCGGCCAGATCACGGTGGAGACGACCCCGGCCGGGTACGAGGAGCTGGCCGCCTTCGCCGATGAGCACGCCGCCCTGCGGGCCTGGGCGATCGAGGGCACCGGTGGCCACGGCGCGGGGCTGGCCCGTCACCTCGCCCATGACCAGGAGGTCGTGGTCGAGCTCGACCGGCCCGAGCGGGCCCGCCGTCGCAACGGGGCCAAGTCCGACCCGCTCGACGCCGAGCGTGCCGCCCGGGAGGCGATGGCCCGGACCCGGTTGGGCACCCCGCGTGCGGGCGGGGACCGCCAGGCCCTGTCCATCCTGCTCGCCGCCCGCCGCTCCGCGGTCGAGGCAGCCACCCTCGCTCAGCGTCAGCTCTTCAGCCTGGTCATCGCCGCCCCTGAACCGATCCGGGCCCGGTTCCGCGGAAAGAAGATTCCCGCCATGGTCGCCACCGCCGCCGTGTTGCGGCTGCACCCGTCCTGGGACACCGAGACGACCACGACCGTGACCGTGCTGCGCTCTCTCGCCCGGCGTGCCCGTGACCTCGCCGCCGAGGCCGCGGAACACGAGAAGGCGATCCTGGCCCTCGTGCGGGCTTGGCGCCCCGATCTCCTCGACCAGATCGGCGTCGGCCCCATCGTCGCCGCGACCGTGCTCTGCGCCTGGTCACACCCCGGGCGCGTGCGCTCCGAGGCCGCGTTCGCCATGCTCGCCGGCGTCGCCCCGATCCCCGCCAACAGTGGCCAGACCACCACCAGGTACCGCCTCAACCGCTACGGCGACCGCCAGCTCAACCGCGCCCTGCATACCATCGCCCTGTCCCGGCAGCGCTACCACCAGCCCACCCGCGACTACACCGCCCGACGCACCAGCGAGGGCAAGACCCCGCGAGAGATCAAACGCTGCCTCAAGCGCTACATCGCCCGAGACCTCTACCGACTCCTCGAGAACCCCTCACCCACCACTTGACGAACCATAGGAGCGTCCGTCACCCGGCCGGCCGGCGGTGCAGGACGGGGCGGCCGCGCCAGGACGGGCGGTCGGGCCAGGACGGGGCGGCCGTGCCAGGACGGGCGGTCGGGCCCGTCGGGCCGGCCGGTGGGAGGCGGCACCCGAGCCGCCCGGGCGCTCGTGCCGGGGCCGGGTACCTCTGGACGTGAACCGGCGGGTGCCCGACCGCGTGAAGCATTTCCGCCCGGGCGCACTTACCCCTATTCTTCGTCCAAGAAGAGGCCGCCCGCCTGGGCGGTACCGAAAAGAACGGGTGGACATGGCCGAGCAGCTGGGAGCGCCGCGGTTCCTCACCGTCGCCGAGGTCGCCGAGCTCATGCGGGTGTCCAAGATGACGGTCTACCGCATGGTGCACTCCGGGGAGATCCCCGCGGTGCGGATGGGCCGGTCCTTCCGTGTGCCCGAGGCCGCCGTCGAGAAGATGATCTCCGACGGGCTCGGCGACCAGTGGGGCGCCGTCGGCGAGGCTCGGTAGGTCCTCACGGGCCCGGTAGGGCGCACGGCGCCGGAACGGGTAGACTCACCCCGTTACGCGCGTGGCCGGGGGCCGCGCGCTTCCGACGTCCGTGCCGATCATCAGTGAGGTCCCCTTATGGGCTCTGTCATCAAGAAGCGCCGCAAGCGTATGTCGAAGAAGAAGCACCGCAAGCTGCTCCGCAAGACCCGTCACCAGCGTCGTAACAAGAAGTGACGCCTGCGCCCTCGCGGGCGCACTGACCCCAGGCCCGGCCGAGTGCCGGGCCTGAGTCGTTCCTGGTCGCGGCCCGGGCGGCTCGCCGGTCGGGCGGCTCCCGGGGCGGCGGCTCCCGGATTGGGGCGGCCGGCCCTGACTTCAGAGCCGGGCGCGGGCTCGCACCTGCCGGACGACGGCCCGGACGACGACGGTCGCCGCCCACACCGTGCCGGCCCAGCGGGCCGACCGCGCGCCGGTGCGCAGGTCGTCCCGCACCGACCGGCGGCGACGGCGGAAGTCGCGGACCGGCCATCCCGCCTCCGCGGCGTGCGCACGGAGCCTCGGCTCGGGGTTGATCGCGCACGGGTGCCCGACGGAGGACAGGATCGGCACGTCGTTGATGGAGTCGCCGTAGGCGTACGAGGCGGCCAGGTCGATGCCGCGGTCGGCGGCGAGCGCCCGGACGGCCAGCTCCTTGCCGGCGCCGTGCAGCATCGTCCCCTCGAGGCGGCCCGTGTAGTAGCCGTCGACCGCCTCGACGCGTGTGCCCAGGGCCCCGGTGGCCCCGAGCCGCCGGGCCAGGAGGTCCGAGATCTCGGTGGGCGTCGCGGTCACGAGCCAGACCTCGTGGCCCGCGTCGAGGTGGGACTGCAGCAGCGCGCGGGTGCCGGGGAAGACCCGCAGGCCCAGGATCTCGTCGTAGACCTCCTCGCCGATGGAGATGATCTCGGCGACGGAGCGCCCGACCATCAGGCGCAGCGCCCGCTCCTTGATCGCCGCGATCCGGCGCAGGTTCTCGCCGTAGAGGGCGTACGCGAGCGCGTGGCGCATGGCGAAGAAGATGTCCCGGAGCCCGAAGAACTTGCGACGGCGCAGCTCGCGGGCGAGGTGGTAGGCGCTGGCCCCGCGCACGATCGTGTTGTCGACGTCGAAGAACGCCGCCACGCGCGCCGGTCCACCGGGCTCCTCGGGCGGCTCGCCCCGACCGGACCCCGGCCGCTCCGCGCGCGCCTGGGGTTCCTGCGCCCTCGCGCGCTCCTCCGGGACGTCCATCCGCGCCAGCGTAGCGGCGTGACGCTGCCGGGCGGAGGCCGGACGTACCCTCGTGTCATGGACACCCCCGCCGACCCTACCGCCCGTGAGGCGCGCGTCGTGCTCTACGGCCGCGCCGGCTGCCACCTGTGCGACCGGGCCCGGACCATGCTCGAGCGGGTTCGTGAGGACACGGGGGAGGGCTTCGTCGAGGTCGACATCGACGCCGACGACACGCTGCGCGAGCGCTACGGAGAGCTCGTGCCCGTGGTGACGGTCGACGGGGTCCAGCAGGGCTACTGGCGGATCGACGCCGGCCGGGTCCGCGCGGCGCTGGGCTGACAGCACGACGGCGGCACCCGGGGGAAGGTGCCGCCGTCGCGGATCAGACGGGCAGACGCTGCTGCCCATGGGGCGGACGTGCCGCCCGGTACCGCCGGAGCGGTACGAGGATCAGGCGTTCGTCTCGGCCTCGGCGGACTCGGCCGCGTCCTCGGCCTGCGGGGTGGCCTCGACCTCGAGCAGGATCTTCACCTTGTCGCCCACCAGGACGCCACCGGCCTCGAGGGCGGCGTTCCAAGTCAGGCCGAACTCCTTGCGGGAGATCTCGGTGCTCGCGGAGAAGCCGATGCGCTTGGTGCCGAACGGGTCGGTCGTGGCGCCGTTGAACTCGGCGTCGAGGGCGACGGGCTTGGTGACGCCGTTGATGGTCAGGTCGCCGTTGAGGGTGAACTCCTCGCCGTCACCCTCCAGGCCGGAGGAGACGAAGGTCCAGGTCGGCTTGTTCTCGGCGTCCCAGAAGTCGGCGGAGCGCAGGTGGCCGTCGCGGTTGGCGTCGCCCGTGTTGATGGAGGCGGCGTCGATGGTGACGATCGCGGAGGACTCGGCGAGGTTCTCGGCGACCTCGAGCTTGCCCTCGAACTTCTCGAACTTGCCGCGCACCTTGGAGATGCCGGCGTGGCGGACGGTGAAGCCGACCTCGGTGTGGGACGGGTCGATGACGTACGTGCCTGCGGGGATGGTGCTCATGGAAGCTCTCCTCCTTGGTCGGGGTTCCCGGCCCTCCGGTGAGGACTGGAAGTAGTTGACTTTTGAACTATATACTCAGGGGGTGAGGTGCGCGCAAGAGGTGGCGCGGAAGCGTCCGGTGAACGGACGGTGACCGTGCACACGCGCACCGCCCTACCATGTGCGGCACGACGAGGCTTCCGCCCCCGCGGCACCAGTGCCGGCGCCGCAGACGTACGAGCAGCCCCGCCACCTGAGGTGGCGCCGAACGAGGAAGTGACCATGCCAGCACCGAGGTTCCCCGTCGTGACCCCGCGGTGGCTCGACGCCGACCAGCAGCGCGCGTGGCGCCGCTACCTCCGGGGCAGCGCCAGCCTCCAGGACGTCATCAACCACGACCTCGAGCAGTCGGCAGGCCTGTCGCTGAGCGAGTACGAGGTCCTGGTGCGGCTCTCCGAGGCGGAGGGGCGCACGCTGCGCATGTCCGCGCTCGCCGACGAGCTCGTGCACTCCCGGTCGCGACTGACCCACACGATCCGCCGGATGGAGGCCGCCGGCCTGGTGGAACGCACCACCTGCTCCGAGGACCGCCGGGGCGTCAACGCCACGCTGACCGACAAGGGGTACGCGCGCCTGGAGGCCGCCGCCCCGGGGCACGTGGAGTCCGTGCGTGCGCGCCTGGTCGACCGCCTCACCCCCGAGCAGCTGCGCCAGCTGGGGGAGATCATGGCCGTCTTCATCGAGGTGGAGGAGACCGCCGAGGCGTGACGCCGCGCACCCGCGGGTGCGCGACCGCGTGAGTCTGACCACCCCGGGCACCCCGGGTTCGGGGGAGGGGTCGCGAGTTTGCGACACTGGGCCTATGCAGCGAACGACCGTCCACCTCATGCGGCACGGCGAGGTGCACAACCCCTCGGGGATCCTGTACGGCCGCATGCCCGGCTACCGCCTCTCCGAGCGGGGCCGGCTGATGGCCGACCGGGTGGCCGAGGTGCTCCACTCCGGCGGGCACGACGTCAGGCTGGTCGTCGCCTCCCCGCTCCAGCGGGCGCAGGAGACCGCGCTGCCGACGGCGAGCTCCTACGGGATCGACGTCCAGACCGACCCCCGGCTGATCGAGGCCGCCAACCACTTCGAGGGCGTCGCGGTCAACGCCAACCGCATGGTCCTCGCCCACCCGCGCAACTGGCCCGCCTACGTCAACCCGCTCCGGCCGAGCTGGGGCGAGCCGTACCGCCAGCAGGTCCGCCGCATGCGCGACGCCGTCGCCGGCGTGCTCGACCGCGCCCAGGGCGGCGAGGCGGTGCTCGTGAGCCACCAGCTGCCCATCTGGGTGACCCGGCTGCACCTCGAGCGCCGCCCGCTCGCGCACGACCCGCGCCGCCGGCAGTGCTCGCTCGCGTCGCTGACGTCGCTGACCTTCGAGGGGCGCCGGCTCGTCGGCCTGAGCTACTGGGAGCCCGCCGGCGAGCTGCTGCTCGGCGCCACCGACATGGTGCCCGGCATCTCCGCCGCGGCCGAGAACGAGGGGGAGGCCGGCGCGTGAGGACCCGGGCCCGCTCCGCCATCGTCCGCTCCGCCGTCGCCCTCGGGCTGGCGGCCGCCCTGCTGGGCGGCTGCGCCCCGGGCGGCAGCACCGAGCCCGGCGGGGCCGTCGACGCCGGCTACGAGGCCGGGGACGGCTCCTTCACCACCTGGGACGCGGGCGAGCGGGGTGACCCCGTCGAGCACGTCGGCACCTCCTACGACGGCACCGAGATCGACCTCGCGGACTGGCGCGGCGACGTCGTCGTCCTGAACTTCTGGTACGCGGCCTGCCCGCCCTGCCGCGCCGAGGCGCCGGACCTCGCCGCCATCCACGCCGACTACTCCGACCGCGGGGTGAAGATGCTGGGCATCAACCCCCGGGACGACGCCGGAGCCGCCCAGGCCTTCGAGCGCACCTTCTCCGTGCCCTACCCGTCCCTGCACGACAACCAGGCCCGCGGCGTCGCCGCCCTCGAGGGCCTGGTGCCGCTGCAGGCCATGCCCTCGACCGTGGTGCTCGACCGCGAGGGACGCGTCGCCGCGCGCATCCTCGGGCAGATCGACCCGACGATCCTGCGCGGCCTGATCGACGACGTCCTCGCCGAGGAGGCCTGAGCGCACCGTGTGGGAGCAGATCGCCGAGGTCTTCCAGCGCACCGTCGTGGACGGGTCGATGCTGGCGGCGCTGCCGGTCGCCGCGATCGCCGGCGCGATCTCCTTCGCGTCCCCGTGCGTGCTGCCGCTGCTGCCCGGCTACGTCGGCTACCTCGGCGGGATGGCGGGCGCCGACGCGGGCGCGCCCCGTGCCGCCGGCACCCGCGGCCGGGCCGGCGTGCCGGGTGCCCGCGGCGGGAGCGGGCGGCTGCTCGCGGGCGTCCTGCTGTTCGTGGCGGGCTTCTCCACGGTGTTCATCCTGTTCAGCATCGTCTTCTCCCTGGCCGGGGTGGCGCTGCAGCAGTGGATGGACGTCATCCTCCAGGTCATGGGCGTGCTCGTGATCCTCATGGGTCTGGCGTTCATGGGGTTCGTGCCGTTCCTCCAGACCGAGCGCCGCCCGCACCTCGCGCCGCGGGCCGGGCTCTGGGGCGCGCCGCTGCTCGGCGTCGTCTTCGGCCTCGGGTGGGCCCCGTGCATCGGCCCCACGCTCGCCGCGGTGCTGACGCTCTCGCTCGGCGGCGCCGACCCCGCCCGCGGCGTGACCCTGGCGGTCGCGTACTGCCTGGGCCTGGGCGTCCCGTTCGTCCTCATCGCGATGCTCTTCTCCCGCTCCGCCCGCGTGCTGGGCTTCCTGCGCCGGCATCGCCGCACGATCCAGGTGCTCGGCGGCAGCCTCCTCGTGCTGCTCGGCCTCGCCCTCGTCACCGGGCTCTGGGCGCAGTTCTCGGCGCACCTGCAGGGCCTGGTGGCCAACTTCGAGACGGTGGTATGACGATGGCGCGCAAGGCCGGCACCGCGGACGCGACGAACCTCAGCAGCAAGGCCGAGCTGGGGCAGCCCGGTCCGGCGCCGGCGGACCCGGTGCAGCCGGCGCAGCCGTCGCTCGGCCTGCGGGGCTGGCTGCGGTGGATCTGGCGGCAGCTGACGAGCATGCGTGTGGCACTCATGCTCCTGCTCCTCCTCGCCGTCGCGGCCCTGCCGGGCTCCTTCTTCCCGCAGACCCCGCAGGACCCCGCCGCCGTGGCCGAGTACCACGAGAACTACCCTGCGATCGCCCCCTGGCTCGAGCGGCTGGGCTTCTTCGACGTCTTCGGCTCGCCGTGGTTCGCCGCCATCTACCTGCTGCTGTTCACCTCGCTGATCGGCTGCATCGTGCCGCGCATCGGCGTGCACTGGCGGGCGCTGCGCTCGCAGCCGCCGCGCGTGCCGCGCACCTTCGCCCGCTTTCCCGTGCACGAGGAGCGCACGCTGTCCGAGGCGCCCGACGCCGTCGAGGCCGCGGTGCTGCGCTCGCTGAAGGGTCGCTACCGCACCGCCGTGACCCCCGACGGCATCACCGCCGAGCGTGGCTACCTGCGCGAGACCGGCAACATCGTCTTCCACCTCTCGCTGGTGGGGGTTCTGCTGGCGATGGCCGCCGGGCAGCTGTTCAGCTACCGCGGGCAGGCGCTCGTGGTGGAGGGCGAGGCGTTCGCCAACTCCGTCGTCGACTACGACTCCTTCGACCCCGGCACGCTCTTCGACGCCGGGGACCTGAAGCCGTTCACCTTCACCCTCGACGAGTTCACCTCCGAGTTCACGCTCGACGCCCAGGCCCGCGACTTCGCCGCCCGCGTCAGCGTGACCGAGCCGGACGGGTCGACCCGCGAGGACACCATCAAGGTCAACCACCCGATGAACGCCGGTGGCGCCAACGTCTACCTCTCCGGCAACGGGTACGCCCCGCGCCTGACGGTCCGCGACGGCGCCGGCGAGGTGGCGTTCTCCGGCCCCGTACCGTTCCTTCCCGAGGACGCGGTGTACACCTCGCGCGGCGTCGTGAAGGTGCCCGACGTCAGCCCGGGACAGGAGCAGCTCGGCCTGACCGGCGCCTTCCTGCCCACCGCCGTCGTCGAGCCGGACGGCTCCGGCGCCTACTCCATCCACCCCCAGCCCACCGCACCGCTGCTGGTGCTCACCCTGTGGGCCGGCGACCTCGGGCTCGACGACGGCGTGCCCCAGAACGTCTACGTCCTCGACTCCGACGACATGCGCCAGGTCTACGAGGAGGCCCCGGACGGCTCGCCCGGCTCGGCCGAGGGCGGGCAGCGCCCCGTCACCATCTTCCTCGAGCCCGGCGCGACCGTGGACCTGCCCGAGGGGCTCGGCAGCGTGACCTTCGAGGACCTGCCCCGCTTCGCCGCGCTCGACCTGCGCTACGACCCGTCGCTGCCGTACCTGCTGACCTTCTCGGTCACCGCGATGCTCGGGCTCTTCGGGTCCCTGTTCGTCCCGCGCCGCCGTCTGTGGGTTCGCCTGGCGCCAGGGCCCGACGGCGGAACCTCGCTCAGCGGGGCCGCCCTGGCCCGCGGCGACGACCCCGGCCTGGCCCGTGACCTCGAGCGCGTGCTCGAGGCCGCCGGCACCACGGTGCACAATGGTGCGACGGCGGAGCCCGCGGACGTGGAGGAGCCTCGCAACCCGAAGCCGGCCGACGATGCCGGGGAGGCTCCCGGCGGACCAGATGACACCGCCGCCGTCGCACGACCCGACGCGGACCCCTCCCGAGCGCGAACCGGCTCGGGGACCACGGCCGGTGACCAGCCGGCCCAGGAAGGAACACTCCGATGACTGACCTCGGTCAGCTGAGCCTGCTGCTGATCTACGGCGCGATGGCCGCCTACACGGTCGCCCTCGTCGCCTTCGCCGTGGACCTCTCCGGCCTGCGCGACGGCGGCCCCGCCGGACGGCAACGGAAGGCCGTCGGGATCGCCATGTCGACCGCCTGGGTCGGTGCCGCCCTGCACCTCGCGGGCGTGGTGACGCGTGCGATCGCCGCCGGGCGGGTGCCCTGGGCGAACATGTACGAGTTCTCGACCCTGTTCAGCCTTGTCGCGGTGCTCGTCTTCCTCGGCCTCACCCGCACCCGGGACCTGCGCTTCCTCGGCACCTTCGTCGTCGGCCTGACCCTGCTGATGCTCGGCATCGCCGTCTCGGTCCTCTACGTCCGCGCCGACGGTGTCCAGCCGGCCCTGGACAGCTACTGGCTCGTCATCCATGTCTCCGTCGCGACGATCGCCACCGGCGTCCTCGCCATCGGCGCCGTCCTGTCCACGGTGCAGCTGGTGCAGGAGCGCTCCGAGCTGCGTCGGGTGCGGGCGGCCGCGGAGGTCGCCGAGCCGGCGCTCGTCGGCGCCGGTGGCGTGGCGAGCGGTGCGGACACCCCCGCGCCGAAGGTCGGCCGCTGGTCCAAGCTCATGGAGTCGGCCCCCAGCTCCGCCGAGTTCGAGCGGCTGGCGTTCCGGCTCAACGCCGTGGGCTTCATGCTCTGGACCTTCACCGTCATCGCCGGGGCGATCTGGGCCGAGCACGCCTGGGGCCGCCCGTGGGGCTGGGACCCCAAGGAGACGTGGTCCTTCGTGATCTGGGTCGTGTACGCGGCCTACCTCCACGCGCGCTCCACCCGCGGCTGGGAGGGCCGTCGCGCGGCCTACCTGTCGATCTTCGGCTTCGTGTGCGTGCTGGCGAACTACTTCGTGGTCAACCTGGTCTTCAACAGCCTGCACTCCTACAGCGGCATCGGCTGAGTCGGCACGGGCCCCGGCTGAGTCGGCACGGGCCCCGGCTGAGTCGGCACGGCGCCGGCTGGGCCGGGGCACGTCATGCCCGGCCGGAGGGCCTCATGCCCGGCCGGAGGGCCTCAGGCCCGGCCGGAGGGCCCTGCTGGAAAGAGAGACCGGGCTGACCCGCGCGGGTCTCCTTGAGCCAGCTGTCATGCGACGGGCCGGTTGCGGTCCGGGTTGCGGCCCGGCGGACATGCCGGGCGCGCGGCCCCGGTGAGCGTTCCGGCTGGTCAGGCCTGAGAAGTCCCCGACGACGGCGACGTGCCGTCCTCCGAGGCGCCCGCGTCGGGGCTGCGCGGGGTGGCGGGTCCGTCGGAGTCGTCGGCGTCCCCGGGGCCGACCGCGGGACCGGACGAGGAGGGCGTGCCGGGCGCCGTCGTGCCGGGTGTCTCCGACGCCGGCCGCCCGCCTGCCGGAAGTTCGCGCGGCGCAGCGCCGTCATCCCCGGAACCGATCTCGTGACCGGTGTCGCCCTGGCCCACCGCCCGGCGACGCTCGCGGTCTGCCCGGCGACGCTCGGCCTCCAGACGGGCGAGGAAGTCCGGGTCGTCGTCAGGAGCGAGAGGGCCCGAGCGGCGCACCGGGCGCTGCGGGGAGGGGGAGCTCCACAGGCCCGGACGGCCGTTGGAGGCGTTGTCGGCGGTGGCGCGAGCGACACGGCTGACCACGATCCAGGCCAGCGCGGCGATTCCGGGGAAGACGATGATGAGCACGACCCACAGCACCTTGGGGATGCCTGCGGGCATGTCGTCGTCCGGCGTCCGCACGCAGTCGATGAGCGCGTAGACGACCAGGGCGATGAGAAGCACGGCGGGCAGGATGCGGAGCATCCTCCCAGGGTAGGCCGGGCGGCGCGCGCCGTGGGCCACGGACGGCCCCGGACGTCCGGACGCCGGGCGGGCGAAACGCCACCGGCGCCTACGCTGGTGGGATGCGCCTGCTCGTCTACACCCTGTTCCGGCTGGGCCTCGTGCTCGCCGCGGCCGGCCTGCTCTATCTCCTCGGTCTGCGGTCCTGGGTGCTGTGGGTGGCTGCCGTGGTCGTCGGGGCGCTCGTGTCGTTCCTCGTGCTGGGCCGTCAGCGTGAGGAGGCCGCGAAGGTCCTGGCGCAGTACGACCCCCTGCGCGAGGAGCGGCCGACCTTCTCCCCGGAAGTCGAGGCGGACGCCGCGTACGAGGACGCCATCGTCGACGCGGCCGCGCCGGGGCCCGGGAGCAACGCGGGCCCGGTCGGCTCCGCCGTCGGCGAGGATCCCCGGCGTGCGGGCGACCCGGCCGAGCAGGCCGGAAACGTCGAGCAGGCCGGAGAGACGGGCGGGAGGTCCGCGGACGAGCCACCGGCTCCCGAGACCGGCGACGGCGGTTCCCGGCCGGTCATCGGCTGAGCTGACGCCTGCGCCAGACCGGCGACCGGCTGAGGCTGCCGCCTGCGCCAGACCGGCGACCGGCTGAGGCTGGGGCCTACAGCGCCAGGCCGACGCCGAGCAGGATGCCGTAGCCCAGCTCGAGCAGACCGGTGTCGCGCAGCACGACGATGAGGTCGCGTCCCTCAGCCCCGCTCAGGACGATCCTGGCGAGCCGCGCCACCCACGGCACGAGCAGCAGCGTCAGCAGGGACCAGGGCGCCACGAGCGCGCAGGCCACCGACAGCACCAGCGGCACCGTGATCATCGCCACGTACCCGAGTCGCGCGCGGCGGTCCCCGAGGCGGACCGCGAGCGTGAGCTTGCCGGCCAGCGAGTCGGTCGGGATGTCGCGGATGTTGTTGACCATCAGCAGCGCGCATGCGACGAGGCCGACGCCCACCGCGCCGGCCCACGCGGGCCAGGACAGCTCCAGCGCCTGGGTCCAGGTGGTGCCGAGCGTGGCGAAGAGCCCGAAGAAGAGGAAGACCCCGACCTCGCCGAGACCGCGGTAGCCGTAGGGCCGCGAGCCCCCGGTGTAGCCCCATGCCGCGACGATCGCGACGGCGCCGACCGCCAGCAGCCACCACGTCCCGGACACGGCCACGAGGACGAGGCCCAGCAGGGCGCCCACACCCAGGGTGAGGAAGGCCGCCCGCTTTACGACGGCGGGGCTCGCCTTGCCGCCGCCGGTGAGGCGGGGCGGGCCGGTGCGTACGTCGTCGGTACCCCGGACGCCGTCGGAGTAGTCGTTGGCGAAGTTCACGCCCACCTGGAGCGCGAGGGCGACGCCCGCGGCCAGCAGCGCGCGCGGCACGGACGCCTGCCCGAGCCCTGCGGCGGCGCCGGTGCCGATCAGGACCGGTGAGACTGCGGCGGGCAGGGTGCGCACGCGCGCGCCCTCCAGCCAGTCGGAAAGGGTGGCCATGAAGCTCCGGGGTCAGGGGGCCGCGGTGGGGCGGCGGGGACGGTCCAGGATATCGGGGCGAGGCGGGGCTACCGCTCGGCGGGCACGGCGGCCCCGTCGTACCGCTCGGTACGGACGACGGCGGCCTCGTGCTGGTGCTCGTCAGCGGTGGCATGGCCCGCGGGGTTGGTGCCGGCCCTCTCCTCCGGGGCCTGCACCGTCTTCGTGGCCTGCAACGTCTGCGGGGCCTGCAACGCGCGCGCGGCGAGCTGCGCCGTGGTGCGCCGGTCCACCTTGCCCGGCCCCCGGAGGGGCAGCTCGGTCAGCTCGATGAGGGCTCGCGGGGCGTGCGCACCGTCGAGCTCGGCGGAGACGAGCTTCCGGAGCGGCGTCAGCTCCGGCGCCGCCTCGCCGGGCGCCGCGACGACCACGGCGGTGACAAGCTCTCCCCACTCGGGATCGGGGACCGGCACCACCGCGACCTCGGCGACCGCCGGGTGCCCGGCCAGGATGCGTTCCACCGCGCCGGGGGAGACCTTGATCCCTCCGGTGTTGATGAGGTCGTCGACCCGGCCCAGCACACGCAGGCGCAGCGGTGGGTCGTCGCCGAGCTCCCGGGCCGTGAGCGGGCCGGAGCGGGGCCCGGGCGTGGGCGGGTGCCCGTCGGCGTGCAGAGGCCCAGAGATCCGCGGCGCCGCTTCAGCGGACGGCACGATGACGGCCCGGTCGGAGGTGCGCAGCCACCGGACGCCGTCCTCGCTGCGGAAGGACTCCGCGTCGGCCACGGGGTCGTCGAGGTACCCGGCGGCGAGGACCGGGCCGGTGATCTCGACCCGGTCGTCCGCTCCCGTCAGGCGGAGCCGGACTCCTGGCAGGGGGCGGCCGTCGTAGACGCAGCCGCCGCCGGTCTCCGTCATGCCGTAGGTGGTGACCACCTTCAGACCTCGGGCGCGCGCCTGCTCCAGGGCACGCGGTGCCGTCGCGGCACCGCCGACCAGGATGGCGGCGAGCCGGCGCAGGGGGGCCACCGCCTCCTCGCCGGTCTCGAGGACGCGGACCAGCTGCGTGGGCACGAGCGAGAGGTAGCCGGGTACGTCGGTGCGCATGGCGTTCGCCGCATCGGCCAGCGCACGGGGGTCGAACCCCGCGGTGGTGTCCAGCACCACGGGCGTCGTGCCGGCGACGACGGAACGGACCAGCACCTGCAGGCCGGCCACGTGGTGGGCGGGCACGGCGAGCAGCCACTGTCCCGGCCCCGCGAGGCGCTCCTCCGTCGCGCGCGCCGAGGCGGTGAGCGACCCGGTGGGCAGCGCGACGAGGTGCCCGGTCCCGGTCGTGGAGCCGGAGGTCTGGAGGATGACGGCGGTGCCCGGCGGGACCGGGCGTCGAAGGCGGCGCCTGAGGGCCTCGACGACCGCGGCGCCGTCGTCCCCGGGGGCGTGCGGCACCAGCACGACCGGCGGGGCCGTGGCGCTGGGCGCCACGTCCGCGAGGCCAACCCGCAGGGCGTCGAGAAGGGCCGTGACGTGGTCCGGGCGCGTACCCCCGGGCAGCGGCCGCAACCGCGGGTCCGCGCCGCCGGACGCTACCGGGGCCGACAGCGGGGGCGCGGGGTCGAAGGTCACCGAACTAGCGTAGGTGGGGCACTACCGTGTGCAGATCAGCAGAGGGATTGGCAGGACCAGATGCGTTGTCGCAGGGCCCGAACAACAGGCCGGCGCGCCGTCCCGGCCGCCCTTCTCGCCACGCTGGCGCTGGCGCTGGGCGCGTGCACCTCGTCCGTGCCCGGGACGTCGATGGGGGAGCCTGTCGCCAAGCCCTCCCCGAGCCCCTCGCCCACGCCGCCGCCCGAGCCGGCGCGTTGGCCGCTGACAGGAGTGGTCGTGGGCGACGGCGCAGCCGAGCGTCCCGCACTGTCCGTCAAGGTCGAGAACTCCGCCGCCGCGCGCCCGCAGACCGGTCTCGAGGAGGCGGACATCGTCTGGGAGGAGATGGTGGAGGGCGGGATCACCCGGTTCAACGTCGCCTACCACTCGGTGGTCCCGGACGAGGTCGGTCCCATCCGCTCGGTGCGCCCGATGGACGCCGCCATCTCGGGCCCGGTCGGTGGGCTGCTGGCGTTCTCCGGTGGCGTTCCGCCGTACATCCAGGCGGCGAGCGACGCCGGCCTCCAGATCCTCTCGAACGACGACGGCGACCCCGGCTTCTACCGGACCTCCGGTCGGCGGGCGCCGCACAACGTCTACGGCAGCGGCGCCGAGTTCTTCGCCGCGGCCGACGACGCGCACCGGGCCCCTCCGAAGCAGCAGTTCGCCTACGCAGACGACGCCGCCTCGTCCTCCGCGGTGCTCCACGGTCAGCCGGCGACCGGGATCGACGTCAGGTTCCCGCGCGCGAACCCGGGCTGGACCTGGCAGGCGCAGGGCGACGCGGGTCGCGGCTGGGGCCCGGGTGTGTGGGTCCGCGACGAGGCCGGCGTTCCCCAGCGCTCCGCCGACGGCGACGCGCTCGTGGCGACGAACGTCGTCGTGCTGCGGGTCCAGATCGTGCAGACCGAGGCGCGTGACGCCGCGGGCAATCCCGTGCCCGAGACCGTTCTCTCCGGCCAGGGTGACGCGCACGTGGGCACGGGCGGGCACGCCATCGAGGCGACCTGGTCCAAGGCGGGTGCGCGGGAGCCTCTCGTGCTCAAGGACAAGGACGGCCGTGAGGTGGAGCTGGCTCCCGGCTCGACCTGGATCGAGCTGGTCCCGACCGCCGGCGGATCGGTGACCATCGGCTAGGACGACGCAGCGGTGCTGTGCCGGCTTCCGGCTGGGTCAGGGAGCCGCCGTCCGGCCAGTGGTGGTCGGGCTCAGTAGTAGTACGGGAAGCCGGACCAGTCGGGCTCCCGGCGCTCGAGGAAGGCGTCCCGGCCCTCGACCGCCTCGTCCGTCATGTAGGCCAGGCGCGTGGCCTCGCCCGCGAAGACCTGCTGGCCGGCAAGGCCGTCGTCGGCGAGGTTGAACGCGAACTTGAGCATCCGGACGGCCTGCGGCGACTTCGTGGCGATGATGCGGGCGTACTCGAGGGCGAGCGGCTCCAGCTGGTCGTGATCGGCGACCTCGTTGACGACACCCCAGCGCTCCGCCGTCTCGGCGTCGTACTCGCGGGCGAGGAAGAAGATCTCCCGGGCCCGCTTGTCACCGATCTGGCGGGCGAGCAGGGCCGAGCCGTAGCCGGCGTCGAACGAGCCGACGTTCGCGTCCGTCTGCATGAACCGGGCGTGCTGGCGCGAGGCGATGGACAGGTCGCACACCACGTTGAGGCTGTGGCCACCACCGGCAGCCCACCCGGGAACGGCTGCGATGACGACCTTCGGCATGGTCCGGATGAGGCGCTGCACCTCGAGGATGTGCAGGCGGCCGGCCCTCGCGGGGTCGATCTGCTCGCGGCGCTGCGCGAGCGGGGCCTCGTCGTCGGCGCCCTCGGTCTCGTAGCGGTACCCGTCGCGTCCGCGGATCCGCTGGTCCCCGCCCGAGCAGAAGGCCCAGCCGCCGTCCTTCGGGCTCGGCCCGTTCCCCGTGAGGATCACGGCGGCCACGTCCGAGGTCATACGGGCGTGGTCGAGCGTCCGGAACAGCTCGTCGACGGTGTGGGGCCGGAAGGCGTTGCGGACCTCGGGCCGGTCGAAGGCGATGCGGACCACCGGCAGGTCGCGTTCGGTCCCACCGCTGCGGTCCACGCCTCGGTGGTACGTCAGGTCGGTGAGGTGGAAGCCCTCGACCTCCCGCCACACGTGCGGGTCGAAGGTCTCGGAGACGCGGTTCGGCAGGTTGCTCACCCGCATCACCCTAGCCACGGATTCATGCCCTCCCTGCGCTCGCCGACGTCGGTCGGGACGCACGGCCGCCCCCGGGGCCGGGCATGTCCGGCGCTCGTCAGAACGCCTCGCCAGGACCGGGGCGGGTCTTGTGCGGCGGCCGACCCGTGCGAGCGTCGGTCAGAACGGCGGCGCGTCTTGTCCGGCGGCCCACCCGTGCGAGCGTCGGTCAGAACGGCGGCGGCGGGTCGTCGTCGGAGCGGGGTGCGGAGGGCGTCCACGGGTCCACGGTGCCGACCGGGCGGACAGCCTCCGGCATGAAATCGGCGGGCTCGACGTCGGTACGCCCCAGGTACGTGATGCCACCGTCCAGCTCGCGTCGGTACTGGTGGCCGGTGCGTGACGTCCAGTCGAACGTGCCGTCGGGGTTGCGGCGGACCCGGAAGTCACCGAGCGTCTTGTGCCGGTGGTCGAACGTGCACATGGAGGCGTTGTTGTAGATCGACGTCGAGCCGCCCTGGCTGGCGGGAACGATGTGGTCGAGCTCGCACCCCGAGGAGGGCGCCGCGCACCCGGGGCGGACGCAGGTGCGGTCACGTTCGCGGATGATCCTGGCGAGGTCTGCGGGCGGTCTGTACTTCTTGCGCCCGACGTCGAGCACGGTGCCGCTCAGCGGCTCGGTCACCAGGCGCCGCCACGTGCCACCGACGGCGAGCGCGCGTGCCGTGGCGGCGTCGATGGGGCCGTAGCCGCGCAGCGTGCCCGGGTCCCCTCCGCCGAGGAGGGTGCTGAGCGGGACGGTCACGTTGATCTGGACCGGTGCGCCACCGACCAGACCGATGCGGTAACCGTCGGCAGGGGCAGGGGCAGGGGCAGGGGCAGGGGCAGGGGCAGGGCCAGGGGGAGGAGCAGCGTCGGCAGCCGGTGCCCGAGCACCAGCCTGCGCCTCCGCCGCCGCGCGGGGAGCGGTCGGCCCGGTGTTCATGCTCGGTCGGTCCTGGTCGGAGGTCTCCGGGAGCGGGAGCTGCTCGGGCGGCAGCGGCCCGATCCGGCCGAGCCGGAGGGCGTCGTGCCCGATGCTCGCGGTGATGTCGGCGCGCAGCTGCTCGATGGTGCGCCGGTCGCCGTTCGCGCGTGCGGTTCGGGCGGCCCCGTCGAGAGCGAGGTCGAAGGCGATGGCGTCCGCGGCAGGCAGGACCGCAGTGAACGACGCCATCCCGTCCGGGAGAGCTCTGGCGTGCGTCACGCGGCGCTTGCTGCGCGCGACGCGGTGGCGGTCCGCCGCCCCGTCGGGGTCGACCTCGAGGAGCGCCTTGGCGAGGTCCTGCGTGAGCTGGGGCGGTGTACGCCCCGGCGCGCGCGGCAGCACGATCTCCTCGACGGCCATGGCGACCGGCATCGCCTTGCCCTGCAGCGCGTTGGCGATGATCTGAGCCTTGTTCTGATCGATCTCCCCGCGTTCGAGTGCGTCTGCAGTGCCCGCGAGGGGACCGCTCAGCAGGACTCCCGTCCGCACGATGCTCCCGGCAGCGTGCCGGGTGATGCCCAGGCGCATCGCCAGCTCCGTCGACGCGTGCGGCAACGACGAGCCCGTCCGGGCCGCCGGGGAACGACCCGTGACTCCGTAGGACGCGACCAGGCCGCTCTCGAGCGTCGCTGCCGCCGCCCCACGCCGCGAGTGGGCCCAGGACGCCACCCGCGACCAGGCGGCCACGGCGTCGACCGCGTCGCCCTCGTCGAGGGTCTCCAGGTCGATGGGAGCGAGGGCCTGAGCGAGCTCGAGCCCCTCCAGGCCGGCTGCGTCGTCGAGGATCGACCGGACCTCCTCCGCGGTCAACGGACCGGTTGCGGGGCCCGATGACCCGGTGCCTGAGCGAGTACGGGCTGCGTCGTCGGACCCGGCAAGAAACTTCTGGAGGGCTGCCTCGTCGCGGTCCGCCATCACGTCGTCGAGAGCACCTTCGACGAGCCACTCCAGGATGCCGTCGACGTTGAGCAGCTCGTCAGCAGGGAGAGGACGCTGTGGCCGGTCGCGTCGGTCCCCTCCCTGCGGCACACCGGCCCGCGCGCTTCGGCCTCGGGTCCGGCGAAGGCGCACCTCCGGCCCGATCTCCGCTGCGGGCATGGGTTTTCGCGGCCCCGACGTTCGGCCAGGTTCCAGGCTTGGCCGCGCTTCTGGAGCAGGCGGTGCGGCCCCAGGGTCGGGGGAGCAGTTGCGCGGTGCCCACATCAGGTCGAGAGCCTTCCGATGCTTGCCGAGGGGCGGGCGGTAGCGCCGTGGACCGGCTGTGTCGAACATGTGTTCAAGACTAGGTGGTGGCACTGACATCGGCCGGTGCCGGTCTCAGTTCTGTGGAAGAACGGGGTCGCTGGGCGCTGAGGGCACGGTCACCGAGGGCGGGGGCTGCGCTCCGGAGCCGGGCGGTTCGGAAGGCGTGCGGAACGCCGCGGGGGCCGAGGCCGGCACACTCCCTATCCTGACCCCCATGCCCTTCTCCGCCGTCGGCCGGCTCCCAGCGGTCCGTGCGACCTACTCCGTCCCGCTGCGCACGCGGTTCCGTGGCATCACGGTGCGCGACGGGCTGCTCCTGCGCGGCGACGCCGGCTGGGGAGAGGTCTCGCCGTTCTGGGACTACGACGCGGCCGAGTCGGCCGCCTGGCTGCGCGCCGGTCTCGAGGCCGCCGAGGAGGGCTGGCCGGAACCGGTGCGGTCAGCGGTCCCGGTCAACGTCACCGTCCCGGCCGTCGGCCCGGAGGAGGCGCACCGCATCGTCCGCGCCTCCGGCGGCTGCACGACGGCGAAGGTCAAGGTCGCCGAACCCGGACAGTCGGTGGCCCAGGAGCAGGAGCGGCTCGAGGCCGTGCGCGACGCGCTCGGTCCGGCGGGTCGGATCCGCGTCGACGCGAACGCCGCCTGGGACCTCGGCACCGCGCTCGAGCGGGTCCGGCTCCTCGACAGGGCCGCCGGCGGGCTCGAGTACGCCGAGCAGCCCAGTGCCACGGTGGAAGAGCTGGCCGCGCTCCGGCGGCGGACCGACGTCCCGATCGCGGCGGACGAGTCGATCCGTCGTGCCTCGGACCCCCTGGCCGTGCGCCGGGCGGAGGCTGCGGACGTCGTCGTCCTGAAGGTGCAGCCGCTCGGGGGCGTCCGGTCCTGCCTGCGCCTCGCGGAGGAGGTGGGGCTGCCGGTGGTGGTCAGCTCGGCGCTGGAGAGCTCGGTCGGCATCGCGGCCGGGGTGGCGCTCGCGGCCGCGCTGCCCGAGCTGCCCTACGCGTGCGGACTGGCGACGGTCCACCTCTTCGAGCACGACACCGTGCCCGACCCGCTCCTGCCCGTAGACGGCGCACTGCCCGTGCGCCGGCCCGAGCCGACCGCGGACAGTCTCGCGGCGACCCGGGCGGACGACGACGTCGCGGCCCGCTGGTCCGAGCGGCTCTCCGAGATGGCCGCCCACCTGGAGGTCGCGCGTTGAGCGCCGCCGAGCCGGCGACCGAGACGGCGCGGGCACTCGTCACGGCCCTGGTCGCCCACGGGGTCCACGACTTCGTGCTGGCGCCGGGCTCGCGCAGCGCACCTCTTGCGTACGCGCTGCAGGAGGCCGAGCGGGCGGGCTGGCTGCGGCTGCACGTGCGGGTGGACGAGCGCGCCGCAGCCTTCGTCGCACTCGGGCTGTCGCGGGCGGGGAGCATGTCCGCCGGGGCGACCGGAGGCTCGCCGGTGCCGGTGCCGGTGCCGGTGCCGGTGCCGGTGCCGGTGCCGGTCGCCGTCGTGACCACCTCGGGGACCGCCGTCGCCAACCTCCACCCCGCCGTGCTGGAGGCCGCGCACTCCGGGCTGCCGCTCGTCGTCGTCAGCGCCGACCGCCCCCACGAGATGCGGGGGACCGGCGCGAACCAGACCACCGACCAGGTGGGCATCTTCGCCTCGGCACCCCGCTTCGCCGTCGACCTCCCGGCGGGTGCGGCACCGGGGCCCGCGCTGGAGCAGGTGGTCACCCGGGCCCTCGCGGCCGCGCAGGGACTGCGGACGAACGACCCGGGCCCCGTCCACCTCAACGTCGGCCTGCGCGACCCCCTGGCGCCGGCCAGCCGGTGGGAGCCCGGGCCGGCACCGGGGCCGCGCAGGGTCGTCGCCCCGGCCGGCCTTCCGTCCGCCGAGGTGCTCCGCCCGGGGCCGCGCACCGTCGTCGTGGCGGGCGACGGCGCAGGACCGGGCGCCCGCGACCTCGCCGAGCGGGCCGGCTGGCCCCTGCTCGCCGAGCCCACCAGCGGGGCGCGCTCCGGGCCGACGGCGATCGGTCCGTACCGGCTCCTTCTCGCCGACGCCCGGCTCGGCGGAGCGATCGAGCGGGTGGTGGTCACCGGGCACCCGACGCTCTCGAGGCCGGTCAGCTCGCTGCTCGCCCGGCGGGACGTCGAGGTGGTCGTGGTGGCGCCCCGGGGGCCGTGGACGGACGTCGCCGGTGTCGCCGCACGCGTGGTGGGTGCGGTCGAGCTCGCGGACGGGTTCGGCGGCTACGGCGCGGCGGCCGCCGCGCCCGCGGACCCGGGCACCGGTGCGGCGGACGCCGCGGGCGCGGACCCGGGCGCCGGTGCGGCGGACGGCGCAGTCGCGGGTGACTCCTGGCTCGCCCTGTGGCGCCGCGCGGCCGCCGCTGCGGAGCAGGTGATCGAGCACTCGCTCGCCGACACCTTCGACGGCCTGCACCTGGCCCGTGCCGTCGCCGCCGCGGGCGGTGCGGGAACGCTCGTCGTCGGCTCCTCGAACACCGTCCGGGACCTCGACCTCGTCGCCAGGCCGTGGGAGCCCGGCGCCGCGCCGCGAGCGATCGCCAACCGGGGGCTGGCGGGCATCGACGGCACCGTGGCGACGGCGACGGGGCTCGCCCTCGGCACCGGCGCACCGGTGCGCGCCGTCATGGGCGACCTGACCTTCCTGCACGACGCGGGGGCCCTCGCGCGCGGCCGGCTCGAGCGCGACGTCGACCTGCAGGTGGTCGTCCTCAACGACGCCGGCGGCGGCATCTTCGCCACGCTCGAGCACGGGGCGCCGGAGCGTGCGAGCGAGTTCGAGCGGATCTTCGGCACTCCCCAGGACGTCGATCTCGCGGCGCTGGCCGGCGCGTACGGCGTAAGTCACGCGCTCGCCACCACGCCGGCGGAGCTCGACGCGCTGCTCCGCGCGCCGGTACGTGGCCGCTCGGTGGTCGAGGTGCCGGTGGGACGGCGGGACCTCCGCGAGCGTCGCGCGGCCCTCGCCGACGGCGTTCGTGCGGCGGTGCGGACGGCGCTCGCCTGACGCCAGGCCACGCGGCCGTAAGCCTGCCTTCGGGCTTCCTTCCGGCTTCCTGCCGGGTGCCGCGGTCGGGCCGGCTCTGAACGAACCTGCCGGCCACCAACCGAAGCCGGCGTCCAGCCAACCCAGCCCGGGCTCCAGCCAACTCAGCCCGGCGTCCAGCCAACCCAGCCCAGCGTCCAGCCAACCCGGCGTCCAGACAACTCTCAGGTTCCGACAAGCGTGGTCCCAGGTCACGGGTGTCTGATGGATCCATCGACAACGACGGAGGATCCATGAGCAACGACGACCAGCGCCCGACGCCCTGGACGGGGCCGGGTACGCCTGGCCCTCGGGCCTGGCAGGGCTCCCACGAGCAGTCCTCGTCCCGCGGCGGTTCCGACGCGCGACCGACGGGCCAGTGGGCCGGGTCGTCCTACGCCACGCCGCAACCGGCACAGGCCACCTACGCCTCCCAGCAGCGCGGACCGGCGCAGACGCACGACTGGCCGGGCCAGAACCAGCCCCGCCACGACGGCGACGTGCCGTCCGGGCAGCCGTGGCCGGGGCGGGCGTTCGGCACGGCGCCGGGCGGCCCGGAGGGCCCCGGCCGCCCGGGCAGCAGTGACGGCGACGGCAGGGGCCGCCGTCGTCCCGGCTGGGGCGCCCTGGTCGGCGTCGCCGCCGGCGCTGCGGTGCTGGCCAGCATCGGGACCGCGGGCCTGACCGGCGCCCTCGACAACAACCAGGCGCCCACCGCAGCGTCCTCGAGCCAGTCGGCCGACGCGTCCTCGTCCAACGCGGCCCCCGTCGTCACCTCGACGACGACCGAGCCGGACTGGGCCAGCGTGGCCGCCGCGGTGCGCCCCTCCGTCGTCGCGATCGACGTCCGGACGCCGTCCGGGGCCGGCGCAGGTTCCGGCGTCATCCTCGACAAGCAGGGCCACATCCTCACGAACCACCACGTCGTCGGCGACGCGGTCGACGGCGGCCTGGTGGTGACCCTGTCGGACGGCCGGATGTACCAGGCCAAGATCGCCGGCACCGACCCGGCCACGGACCTGGCGGTCATCACCCTCACCGACCCGCCGGCCGACCTCAAGCCCGCGACGCTCGGCAACTCCGAGGACGTCGTGGTCGGCGACCCGGTGGTCGCGATCGGCAACCCGCTGGGCCTGAGCTCGACCGTCACCACTGGCATCGTCTCCGCGCTCGACCGCCCGGTCACCACGACCGAGGCGCCGCAGTCGCCCGGGCAGCAGGGCACGAGCGTCACCACGAACGCCATCCAGGTCGACGCGGCGATCAACCCGGGCAACTCCGGCGGCCCGCTGTTCGACGCGACCGGCCGGGTCATCGGCATCACCAGCTCGATCGCCAGCATGCCGGGCGCCTCGGGCGGCAGCTCCGGCAGCATCGGCCTCGGCTTCGCGATCCCGAGCAACCTCGCCAAGCAGGTCGGCGAGCAGCTGATCAAGAACGGCGTGGCCGAGCACGCGTACCTCGGTGTCTACATGAGCGACGGCACCGCGAAGGTCGACGGCGCCACCCGCGCCGGCGCCGTGGTGGAACGGCTCGACCCCGGGACGCCGGCCGCCGACGCCGGGGTGAGGACCGGCGACGTCATCATCGGCATCGACGGCGACCCGGTCAGCGGCGCGGAGTCGCTCACGGGCTACGTCCGCCAGTACGCCAGCGGCGACAAGGTCACCCTGACCATCGTGCGCGACGGCAAGGAGATCAAGGTCCAGACGACCCTCGCCACCCGGCAGGACAAGCTCTGAGCCTGCCCCGAAACCGCACCGGCCCGTGTTCTTCCCCCAGACGCGGGCCGGTGCCCTGCTCGGCGGGTCGCGCCTGCTGGGCAGGCCCCGCGTCGGTCCGGCGGCCTCGCCTGCTCAGCCTTCGAGCGCCTCGCGCATGGGCCGCAGCTTCGCCTCCGACTCGGCCAGCTCGGCCTCCGGGTCGGACGCCGCGACGACGCCGCAGCCGGCGAACAGCCGCATGCGGTGGCGGTCCGTGGCCGAGACCTCGCCCGAGCGCAGCCCGATGCCCCACTCGCCGTCGCCGTCGGCACCGATCCACCCGACAGGGCCGGCGTACCGTCCGCGGTCCATCCGCTCTGCCTCGGCCAGGATCTGCGTCGCCAGCCCGGTGGGGGTCCCGCCGACCGCCGCGGTGGGGTGCAGAGCCGCGGCCAGCGCGAGGCTGGAGGGTCCGCGGCCGTCCGGCGAGTGCGCCGGGAAGGTGCTCGGGTGGCCGAAGGTGCCGTCGACGACGCCGGTGACGTCCGTGGCCAGGTGCATGACGTTGGGCAGGTGCAGCACGAACGGCGCGTCGGGCACGTTGATCGACGCGCAGTACGGGCGCAGGCCCCGCACGAGGGAGGCGACGGCGAGCTCGTGCTCCTCCAGGTCCTTCGAGGAGCGGGCGAGCTCGGCGGCCCGCCGGAGGTCGTCCGCGTCGTCGCCGGTGCGCCGGATGGTGCCGGCGAGGACCCGGCTCGCGGCCAGGCCCTTCTCGCGCCGCACCAGCAGCTCCGGCGTCGCCCCGACGAGGCGGTCCACGCTGAAGGTCCAGCACCCCGGGTAGCTCTCGCTGAGCCGGGTGAGCAGGTGACGCACGTCCAGCGGCCGCTGCGTGCGGACGTCGACGTCGCGGGCCATGACCACCTTGGTCACCTCGCCCGCGCGGATGCGGCGCACCACCTCCGCGACCGCCGTCACCCAGTCGGCGGCGGTGAGGGCGCCGTCGGCGAAGGTCACCGCCCCGGGGGAGCGGACCGGGGCAGGCACGGGCAGGGAGGCAGGCCGGTCCCCGGAAGGTGTGACAGTCGTCACCCACGCCACGCCGTCGCGGCGGCCGACCACGACCTCCGGCACCACCAGCACGCCGCCGGCCTCCGAGCCGGGGGCGAAGGAGAAGGAGCCGAAGGCGACCGGGCCGGTCCCCGGGACGCCCACCTCGTCGACGACGTCGAGCCCCGCCGCCGCGCGGGCCCAGGCGACGTCGGCGTCCCGGATGCGGTTCGGCCCCCTGGTGTCGATGCGCAGGGCCTCGCCCCAGCCCACGAGCCCCTCGCCGCGACGGACCCACGAGAACGTGGCCGCGGCGTCGGGCCCCGGCAGGAGGGAGAGGAGGTCGCCCGGGTCCGGCACCGCGACGGTCCGCGCGACGAGGGCGGTCTCGGACGACGGCGCGACGAGCCGGGTCGCGGCGCGCCCGGGGCGGCGTGGGGTCTCGGTCGGGGACATCGCGGTCACTGTAAGCCCAGCGGCCGTTTCCGACCCGTCCTGACCGGAGCGTCGGGGCGGTGACCACCCTGCCGACATGACGTGGGCCACGGACCTGGGATGATGAGCGCATGAGCCGAGCCACCCTCGAGAAGGACCCGCGCGAGGTCGCCGGGATGTTCGACGGCGTCGCCCGTCGTTACGACCTGACGAACGACGTCCTCTCCCTCGGCCAGGACCGCATCTGGCGGGTCGCGACCCGCAAGGCCGTGGGCGCCAGGCCCGGGGAGCGGGTCCTGGACCTCGCCGCCGGCACCGGCACGTCGTCGGAGGAGTACGCCGACGCGGGCATCGACGTCGTCCCGTGCGACTTCTCCACGGGCATGATGGAGGTGGGCAAACGCCGTCGGCCGGACCTGCCCTTCATCGCCGGCGACGCGACGGCGCTGCCGTTCGCCGACGAGACCTTCGACGCCGTGACCATCTCCTTCGGCCTGCGCAACGTCGCGGACACGGACCGCGCGCTGCGCGAGATGCTGCGCGTGACGCGGCCGGGCGGGCGGCTGGTGGTGTGCGAGTTCTCCCGCCCGACGTGGGCGCCGTTCCGCACGGTGTACGAGTTCTACCTCGGTCAGGTCCTCCCGCGGATGGCGTCGATGGTCTCCTCGAACACCGACGCCTACACCTACCTGGCCGAGTCCATCGTGACCTGGCCCGACCAGCTCGGTCTCGCGCGCACCGTCCGGCGGGCCGGCTGGCACCAGGTGGCCTACCGGAACCTCTCCGGCGGCATCGTGGCCCTGCACCGGGCGGTGCGACCGGAGTGACGTCGCACGGACGCCCCTATGCACGCGCGGGGGCGCCAGGACGAGGGACCTTCGTCCCCGCGACCTTCCCGCAGAGCCACTTAGGCTCACCTAACAAGACGACCGTGGCCCGGATTTATAGACTCCTGGCCGTCCGGGCCCGCCGGCCCCTCACCTTCCTGGAGCGATGACGTTGGGAACCGCTGTGCGTACCGAGGCCGAGGCTGACGTCATCGTCGTCGGCGCCGGACCGGGCGGAGCTGCCGCGGCCCACTACCTCGCCTCGACCGGGCTGAGCGTGCTGCTCCTGGAGAAGGGTGTCTTCCCCCGCGACAAGGTCTGCGGGGACGGGCTGACCCCCCGCGCCGTCGCCGAGCTGATCCGGATGGGGGTCCCGACCCCCGAGTCCGAGGGGTGGATCCGCAACTGGGGGCTGCGCACGCACGGCGCCGGCCACACGATCGAGCTGCCCTGGCCCGAGCTCGCCGAGATGCCGTCCTACGGCCTGGCGCGCTCGCGGATGAACCTCGACGAGACGCTCGCCCGCCACGCGCAGGCCTCCGGGGCGGACCTGCGTGAGGGCATGGCCGTCACCGGCCCGCTCCGCCACGAGCGCTCGGGCCGCATCCTCGGCGTGACCGCCAAGCCGGTCGACGCGCGGGGCCGCCGCACGGGCGAGGACGTCACCTTCCGCGCCCCCGTGGTCGTCGACGCCGGCGGCGTCTCCGCCCGCCTCGCCACCTCGATGGGCATCGAGAAGGACATGGACCGACCCATGGGCGTGGCCGTGCGCACCTACTTCCGCTCGCCGCGGCACGACGACCCGATGATGGAGTCGCACCTGGAGCTGTGGGACGGGAAGCCGGGGGAGTCCAACCTCATGCCCGGCTACGGCTGGATCTTCGCCCTCGGCGACGGCACCGTGAACGTCGGCCTCGGGTCGCTGTCCTCGACGGCGAAGCCCACCGGGCTCGACTACAAGGGGATGTTCCGCACCTGGATGGAGAACGCCCCCGAGGAGTGGGAGTTCACCCCGGAGAACCAGATCGGCGAGCTGCGCTCGGCCGCCCTGCCCATGGCGTTCAACCGCAAGCCGCACTACAGCCAGGGCCTGCTCCTGGTCGGCGACTCCGGCGGCATGGTCTCGCCGTTCAACGGCGAGGGCATCGCCTACGCGCTGCAGTCCGGGCGCATCGCGGCCGACGTGATCTCCCAGGCCCTCTCGCGCACCTCCGCTTACGCGCTGGAGAAGACGCTGCGCACCTACCCCAAGATCCTCAGCGACGAGCTGGGCGGGTACTACTCGCTCGGCCAGGTCTTCGCACGGCTCATCGAGCGCCCCGAGATCATGCGGCTGTGCGTCAAGCACGGCCTGCCGCGGCCCACGCTCATGCGCTTCACGATGAAGCTCCTCTCCGACGGGTTCGACCGTCGCGACGGGGACTGGATGGACCGGACGATCACCGCGCTCACGAAGCTGGCGCCGGCGTCATGACGGTCCGACGGGTGAGCGTTTCGGAGGTCGTGACGCTGAACACGTACGCTGGCGAGGAGATGGCCGTCACGCAGACGGACGGCCGTCGTGGTGAACCGACGGAGGCACGATGACGAACCCCTACGTCCCGCTGCTGATCATGGCGGGCGTCGCCGCGGCGATGGCGATCGGTGGCCTGGCGGCGAGCACCGTCATCGGCCCCAAGCGCTACAACCGCGTGAAGGTGGCGAACTACGAGTGCGGGATCGAGCCGACCCCCCGCGCGACGGGCTCCGGGCGCTTCCCGGTGAAGTACTACCTCGTCGCCATGACGTTCATCATCTTCGACATCGAGGTGGTCTTCCTCTACCCGTGGGCGGTGGCTTTCTCCGAGCTCGCCATCTTCGGGCTGGTGGCCATGCTCGGCTTCATCTTCCTGATCACGGTGCCCTACGTGTACGAGTGGCGCCGCGGCGGGCTCGAGTGGGACTGAGGTAGCACTGATGGGTATCGAGGAGAAGGTTCCCGCCGGCTTCATGCTGGGCTCGGTCGAGAAGATCGTGGGCCTGGCGCGCAAGTCGTCGGTGTGGCCGGTGACCATGGGGCTGGCCTGCTGCGCCATCGAGATGATGGCCACGGGCACCCCGCGTTTCGACATCTCCCGCTTCGGCATGGAGGTCTTCCGGGCCTCCCCGCGCCACGCGGACCTGATGATCGTCTCGGGGCGGGTGAGCCACAAGATGGCCCCGGTCGTGCGCAACGTCTACGACCAGATGCCCGAGCCGAAGTGGGTCATCTCCATGGGCGTGTGCGCGTCCTCGGGCGGGATGTTCAACAACTACGCGATCGTGCAGGGCGTCGACCACATCGTCCCGGTCGACATCTACCTGCCCGGCTGCCCGCCGCGGCCCGAGATGCTCATCAACGCGATCCTCGAGCTGCACGAGCAGATCCGGAACTCCCCGCTCGGCGTCAACCGCGAGGAGGCCGCGCGCAAGGCCGAGGAGGCCGCCCTGGCCGCCACCCCGACCCACCAGATGAAGGGCCTGCTGGCGTGAGCGAGCGAGACGACGAGAAGCAGTCGGCGGCCGCGGCCGCCAAGCCCGGCGCCACCAGCGCCGAGGTGGGGCAGCGGCCGACGGCGGCTGCTGCCGAGGGCGGCTCGCAGAACCTCCCGGCCGGGCCGGCCCGCGGGTCGCGCACCCAGCTCGAGGTCATCGCCACCCGCAAGGGCCTGTTCGGCGTCGAGGGCTCCGGCGACACCTCCGGCTTCGGCGGCCTGGTCGCCACCATCGCGCTGCCGCCCGCGTCCGAGCGGCCCTACGGCGGCTGGTTCGACGAGGTCGTCGACATCCTGGTCGAGATCCTCACCGAGCAGGGGCTCGACGCCGACGCCGTCCTCGAGAAGGTCGTCGTCGACCGCGGCGAGCTGACGATCTTCGTCGCCCGTGAGCACATCGGCACCGTGTGCCGTGCCCTGCGCGACGACCAGGACCTGCGCTTCGAGTTGTGCCTGGGCGTCTCGGGCGTCCACTACCCGCACGACACCGGGCGCGAGCTCCACGCCGTGTACCACCTGTTCTCGGTCACGCACGTGCGCCCGCTGCGCCTCGAGGTCGCGTGCCCGGAGGCGGACCCGCACATCCCCAGCGTCGTCGAGACCTACCCCGGCAACGACTGGCACGAGCGCGAGACCTGGGACATGTTCGGCATCGTCTTCGACGGCCACCCGGCCCTCGCCCGCTCCCTCATGCCCGACGACTGGGTCGGCCACCCGCAGCGCAAGGACTACCCGCTCGGGGGGATCCCCGTCGAGTACAAGGGCGCCGTCATCCCGCCGCCCGACAACCGGAGGTCGTACCGCTGATGTCCGCGTCCACCAACGCCCGCCCCGCCGCCGCCCGCCCGGCCGGTGATGAGCCAGGGGCGCCGGAGTTCGTCGCCGAGGGCGGCGACTGGGCGGAGATCGCCGCCGAGGCCGAGCGCCTGGGCGAGGAGCGCATCGTCGTCAACATGGGCCCGGTGCACCCCTCCACCCACGGCGTGCTCCGCCTCGTCCTCGAGATCGACGGCGAGTACGTCCGCGAGCTGCGTGTCGGTACCGGCTACCTGCACACCGGCATCGAGAAGAACATGGAGTACCGCACCTGGACCCAGGGCGTGACGTTCTGCACCCGCATGGACTACGTCGCCCCCTTCTACCAGGAGGTCGCGTACTGCCTGGGCGTCGAGAAGCTCCTCGGCGTCACGGACGAGGTGCCCGAGCGGGCCTCGCTGATCCGCGTGCTGCTCATGGAGCTCAACCGGGTCGCGTCCCACCTCGTCGCCATCGGCACCGGCGGCAACGAGCTCGGCGCGACCACGATGATGACTGTGGCGTTCCGCGGCCGCGAGGACATCCTCCGGATCTTCGAGCGCATCACCGGCCTGCGGATGAACCACGCGTTCATCCGCCCCGGCGGTGTCGCGCAGGACCTGCCGCCCGGCACCACGGACTACGTGCGCGAGCTGCTGCCGAACATCCGGCTGTCCATCAAGGAGCTGCAGGACCTCACGGTCGAGAACCCGATCTTCAAGCTCCGGCAGCAGAAGGTCGGCTACGTTTCCCTGTCCGCCGCGATGGCGCTCGGGCTCACCGGCCCGTCGGTCCGCGCCGCCGGCCTGCCGCTGGACCTGCGCAAGATGCAGCCGTACTGCGGGTACGAGACGTACGACTTCGACGTGCCCACCCGCGACTACTCCGACTCCTACAACCGCACCATGGTCAGGTTCGAGGAGTGCTACGAGTCCATCAAGATCGTGCTGCAGGCGCTCGACCGCCTCGACGCGACGCCGGGTCCGGTCATGGTGGCCGACAAGAAGATCGCCTGGCCCGCCCAGCTCTCGATCGGCTCGGACGGCCAGGGCAACTCCCTGGAGCACATCAAGGAGATCATGTCGACCTCCATGGAGTCGCTCATCCACCACTTCAAGCTGGTGACCGAGGGCTTCCGCGTGCCGGCCGGGCAGGCGTTCGTCACCGTCGAGCACGCCAAGGGCGTCATGGGCGTCCACGTCGTCTCCGACGGCGGCACGCGCCCCTACCGGGCCCACTTCCGGGACCCGTCCTACTCCAACCTCCAGTCCACGGCGATCATGTGCGAGGGCGGTCAGATCGCTGACGTCGTCGTCACGCTCGCCTCGCTCGACCCCGTCCTGGGAGGGGTGGACCGCTGATGTCCAGCGAGACCTATCTGCCCGAGGCCGACGCGCGCCTGCGCGCCGAGGCCGCCGAGATCATCTCCCGCTACCCGCAGCCGCGCTCGGCGCTGCTGCCGATGCTGCACCTGGTCCAGTCCGAGGACGGCTACGTCTCCCCGCGGGGGATCACGCTGTGCGCGGACATCCTGGGGCTCACCCGGGCGGAGGTCTCCGCGGTGGCGACCTTCTACACCCAGTACAAGCGCCACCCCAACGGCGAGTACACGGTGGGGGTGTGCACCAACGCCCTGTGCGCGGTCATGGGCGGCGACATCATCTTCGAGCGGGTCTCCGAGCACCTCGGCGTCGGCCACGACGAGACGACGGCGGACGGGAAGATCACCCTCGAGCAGGTCGAGTGCAACGCGGCCTGCGACTACGCGCCCGTGGTGATGGTCAACTGGGAGTTCTTCGACAACCAGACGCCCACCACCGCCATCGAGCTGGTCGACAAGATCACGGCCGGCGAGCCGGTCCGCCCGACGCGCGGCGCCGACACCGTGGGGACGTTCAAGGAGATCTCGCACGTGCTCGCGGGCTTCGAGGACGGCCGCGCGGACGAGGGCGTGGGGGCCGGCGAGGCCACCCTGCTCGGGCTGCGCATCGCCCGCGAGAACGACTGGCGCGCGCCGCAGGTGCGCGAGGACGCCACGGGCACGGACGCGTCCGGCGCCGACCTGGGCGGCGCCGTCGCCTCCGGCACGGTCCCGGTCGGCGAGGTGCAGTCCAGCGCCGAGCGCAAGCCCACCACCTCTGCGGACGTCTCCGCCGAGACGGTCGACAAGGACGTCAAGAAGGAGGCCAAGTGAGCATCACGGCACCGGGCCGGCTCTCGCCGGTCCTCTCCGACATCTGGGACGCCGAGCGCTCCTGGAAGCTGAGCACCTACCGCGACCACGGCGGCTACGAGGGCCTGGCCAAGGCCCTGACGATGGCGCCCGAGGACGTCGTCGCGGAGGTCAAGGCGTCCGGCCTGCGCGGCCGCGGCGGCGCCGGGTTCCCCACCGGCCTGAAGTGGTCGTTCCTGCCCAAGCCCGACGGCGGGCCGCGCTACCTCGTGGTCAACGCGGACGAGTCCGAGCCGGGCACGTGCAAGGACATCCCGCTGATGCTGGCGAACCCGCACTCGCTGGTCGAGGGCGTGGCCATCACGTCCTACGCCATCGGCGGCCACCACGCCTTCATCTACCTGCGCGGGGAGACGGTCCACGTCTACCGCCGGCTCCTCGCCGCGGTCCGCGAGGCCCGCGAGGCCGGGCTCATCGGCCAGGGACTCGGCCCGAACGGCGACTACCACCTGGAGATCACCGTCCACGCCGGCGCCGGCGCCTACATCTGCGGCGAGGAGACGGCGCTGCTCGACTCCCTCGAGGGCCTGCGCGGCCAGCCGCGCCTGAAGCCCCCGTTCCCCGCCGTCGCGGGCCTGTACGCCCGCCCGACCGTCGTCAACAACGTCGAGTCGATCGCCTCCGTCCCCGGCATCGTCAAGCACGGCAAGGACTGGTTCACCGCCATGGGGACCGAGAAGAGCACGGGCCACGGCCTGTTCTCCGTCTCGGGCCACGTGAAGAACCCCGGGCAGTTCGAGGCCCCGCTCGGCATCACCATGCGCGAGCTCATCGAGCTCGCGGGCGGCATGCGCGACGGCCGCCGGCTGAAGTTCTGGACCCCCGGCGGGTCCTCGACGCCCATCCTCACCGAGGCCGAGCTCGACGTCCCGCTGGACTACGAGGCCGTCGGTGCCGCCGGCTCCATGCTCGCCACCCGTGCGCTCATGGTCTTCGACGACACGACGTCGGTGGTCCGCGTCATCGCGCGCTGGACGGACTTCTACCAGCACGAGTCCTGCGGCAAGTGCACGCCCTGCCGCGAGGGCACGTACTGGATGAAGCAGGTCATGCACCGACTGGAGGCGGGCCAGGGCCTGCCCAGCGACATCGACCTCCTCCTCGACGTCTCCGCCAACATCGCGGGCCGCTCCTTCTGCGCGCTCGGCGACGCCTCCGCCACCCCGATCCAGAGCGGCATCAAGCACTTCCGCTCCGAGTTCGAGGCGGGGACGCACACCCCGGCCTGGGAGCTCTTCCCGTACGAGGCCTCGGCCATCTTCAGCGAAGCAGGTGTTCGATGACCGCCACGACCGACCGCCAGTCCCAGGCCCCGGTCGAGCTGCACACGGTGACGATCGACGGCGTCGAGGTCCAGGTGCCCAAGGGCACCCTGGTCATCCGCGCCGCCGAGCAGGCCGGGATCCAGATCCCGCGCTTCTGCGACCACCCGCTGCTCGCGCCCGCCGGGGCCTGCCGGCAGTGCCTGGTGGAGGTCTCCACCCCGGACCGCGAGGGCAACCTGCGGGCGATGCCCAAGCCGCAGGCCTCCTGCACGCTCGAGGCCACCCCGGGCATGGTCGTCGCCACCCAGCACACCTCCGAGGTCGCCGAGAAGGCCCAGCACGGGATCATGGAGTTCCTCCTGATCAACCACCCGCTGGACTGCCCCGTCTGCGACAAGGGCGGCGAGTGCCCGCTGCAGAACCAGGCGATGAGCAACGGTCGCGCCACGTCGCGCTTCGTCGACATCAAGCGGACGTTCCCCAAGCCGATCAAGGTCTCCACGCAGATCCTGCTCGACCGCGACCGCTGCATCCTGTGCCAGCGCTGCACCCGCTTCTCCGCCGAGATCGCCGGCGACCCGTTCATCGCTCTCCAGGGTCGTGGCGGCGGCGCGCCGCGCGACCACGTCCACGGCACCCACGGCTCGCAGATCGGCGCGTTCGACGAGCACATCCTCGACTTCACCTCCTCCGGCGAGGAGGAGCCGCTGGTGCTCGCCGCGGACATGGTCGGCCCCGAGGGCGCTCCCGGTGCGACCCAGGGTCTGGCCGTCGGCCCGCTCGGCGAGTCGGAGATGGACACCTCGGGCCGCCCGTTCGCCTCGTACTTCTCCGGCAACACCATCCAGATCTGCCCCGTCGGTGCGCTGACGTCGGCGTCCTACCGGTTCCGCTCGCGCCCGTTCGACCTGGTCTCCACCCCGTCCGTCGCCGAGCACGACGCCGGAGGGTCGGCCATCCGCGTCGACCACCGTCGCGGCGTGGTCCTGCGGCGTCTGGCGGGGGAGGACCCCGAGGTCAACGAGGAGTGGATCACCGACAAGGACCGCTTCGCCTTCACCTGGCAGTCCGCGCCGGACCGCCTCACGATGCCGCTGGTCCGCGACGAGCAGACCGGCGAGCTGGTGAGCACCAGCTGGTCCGAGGCCCTCGACCTGGCGGCCGCCGGGCTGCGCCGCGCCCGGGAGGCCGGCGGTGTCGGCCTGCTCCCCGGCGGCCGGCTCACGCTCGAGGACGCCTACGCGTGGTCGAAGTTCGCCCGGCTGGCCCTGGGCACCAACGACGTCGACCACCGCGCCCGGGTCCACACAGACGAGGAGGCCCAGTTCCTCGCGCACCACGTCGCGGCCCGCGGGCTCGGGGTGACCTACTCCGACCTCGAGCGCGCCGGGCAGGTGCTGCTCGTCGGGCTCGAGCCCGAGGACGAGTGCGGCACGGTCTTCCTCCGGCTGCGCAAGGGCGTCCTGGCCGGGACCGTCCGCGTCGCGACGGTGGCGCCGCTGGCCACCCGCGGCACCACCAAGATGCGTGGCGAGCTCGTCACCGCCGCCCCGGGCACGGAGCCCGAGGTGCTCGAGGCGATCGTCGCCGGGAGCTCCGAGGAGCGGCTCGCGGCCCTCGCCGACCGCCTGGCCGCGCCGGGCGCCGTCATCCTCGTGGGGGAGCGCGCCGCCGGTGTGCGCGGCACCCTCTCCGCCGTCTCCGCGCTCGCCGAGCGCACCGGCGCGCGCCTGGCCTGGGTGCCGCGCCGCGCCGGCGAGGTCGGCGCCGTCGACGCCGGGCTCCTGCCGGGGCTGCTGCCCGGCGGCCGCCTCGTCGCCGACACCGACGCCCGCGTGGACGCCGGGGCCGTGTGGGGCGCCGAGTCGCTGCCCTCGACCCCGGGACGCGACGTCACCGGCATCCTCACGGCTGCCCGTGGCGGGCAGCTCGGCGGGCTCGTGGTCGGCGGCGTCGAGCCGCGCGACCTGCCCGACCCCGCGCTCGCCCGCGCGGCGCTGGCCGCCGCCGGGTTCGTCCTCCAGCTCGAGGTGCGCCGCTCGGAGGTGACCGAGCACGCCGACGTGGTGCTGCCGGTCGCCCCGCCCGTGGAGAAGGCCGGCACCTTCGTGAACTGGGAGGGCCGCGTCCGCCCGTTCGGGCAGGTCCTCGTCTCCCGGTCGCTCTCGGACCGTCAGGTCCTCGACGCGCTCGCCACCGAGATGGGCCTCGACCTGCGCCTGGGCGACCTCACGGGCGTCCACGACGAGCTGGCCGAGCTCGCCGGCTGGACCGGTGTGCGTCCGCCCGCCCCCGTCGTGCCCGCCGGGCCGCTGCCCGCGCCCGCCGACGGCCAGGCGGTGCTCGCCACCTGGAAGCCGCAGCTGGACTCCGGCCGCGGCCAGGACGGCGAGCCGCACCTGGCCGGCACCGCCCACCGCCCGGTGGTGCGTCTGAGCCCCGAGACGGCTGCCGGCCTCGGCGTCGTCGACGGCGACCGGGTCACCGTGACCGGGCCCGCCGGGGCGATCACCCTGCCGCTGTCCCTGGCCACGATGCCCGCGCACGTGGTCTGGCTGCCGGAGAACTCCCCGGGCTCGAGCGTGCACGACATGCTCGGCACGGGGGCCGGCGCCGTCGTCGCCCTGTCCGCCGCGGAGGTGGCCCAGTGAGAACGATCCTGCCGGCGGCGGCGGCCGCCGCGCCGACCGCCGACTTCAGCAACGACACCTGGTGGATCTGGGTCATCAAGGCCGTCTTCATCCTGGTGTTCCTGCTGGTCTCCGTGCTCATGGCCCTGTGGGTGGAGCGTCGCGGCCTCGGCCGCATGCAGACCCGCCCGGGCCCGAACGTGCACGGTCCGCTCGGCCTGCTCCAGGCGGTGGGCGACGCGCTCAAGCTGGTCCTGAAGGAAGACTTCACGATCAAGGGCGCGGACCGCTTCATCTACATCCTCGCGCCCTTCATCGCCTCGTTCTGCGCCTTCATGGTCATGGCGGTCATCCCGTTCGGGCCCGAGGTGTCGATCTTCGGGGTGGTCACCCCGCTGCAGCTGACGGACATGCCTGTCGCGGTGCTCTACATCCTCGCCATCACCGCGCTCGGCGTGTACGGCATCGTGCTCGGCGGGTGGGCGTCGAACTCCACCTACCCGCTGCTCGGCTCGACGCGGTCCGCGGCCCAGGTCATCTCCTACGAGCTGAGCATGGGGCTCTCGCTCGTCAGCGTCTTCCTCGTCTCCGGGTCGCTCTCGACCTCCCAGATCGTCGACGCCCAGACGCAGCTGTGGTGGGCGATCGCCCTGGCGCCCGCCTTCCTCGTCTACCTGGTCTCCATGGTCGGCGAGGTCAACCGCCTGCCGTTCGACCTGCCCGAGGCCGAGGGCGAGCTGGTGGCCGGCCACATGGTCGAGTACACCTCGATGAAGTTCGCGTGGTTCTTCCTCGCCGAGTACATCAACATGTTCAACGTCTCGGCCGTGGCCACCACCCTCTTCCTCGGCGGCTGGCGCGCCCCCTGGCCGCTCTCCGCCATCGGCGACGGCGTCCTCAACACCGGCTGGTGGCCGATGCTGTGGTTCATCGCCAAGATGTGGCTGGTCATGTTCCTCATGATCTGGACCCGAGGCACGCTGCTGCGCTTCCGCTACGACCAGTTCATGAAGCTCGGCTGGAAGCTCCTCATCCCGGTGGCCCTCGTCTGGCTCGTTGCCGTCGCCGTCGTCCAGGGCGTGCGCCAGTTCACCGACACCGACCTGACGACGATGCTCCTGTGGATCGGCGGGATCTTCGCGGTCCTCATGGTCGTGCTGCTCGTGTGGCCGGCCAAGAAGGAGGAGCCGGAACCCGAGGCGGCCGCGACGCCGCACCCGGAGATCATCCCTGCCGGGACCGAGTTCGACGCGTTCGTGGGCGGCTACCCCGTCCCGCCGCTGCCCGGCCAGACCCTGCCGCCGTCGCCCAGGCGGGCCCGCCGCGAGGCGGCCGGCGCCGGCGCGCGCACCACGCAGGGCACCCAGACCACGCAGGAGGAGGGTCACGATGTCTGACGACCAGCGCACCCCCGACGAGGGGACCTCGCTCGGCCGTACGGAGAAGCGGCGCGGCGAGGTCGGCCGACCGCTGCCCCCGGAGCTCGGTCCCGCGCAGAAGGGCCCGCTCGGGCGCCTCTTCGCCCCGGTCGCCGGCTACGGCGTGACCATCTCCTCGATGTTCCGGCCCACCGTCACGGAGCAGTACCCGTTCGAGAAGGTCCCGACGCAGCCGCGCTACCACGGCCGCCACCAGCTCAACCGCTACGCGGACGGGCTCGAGAAGTGCATCGGCTGCGAGCTGTGCGCCTGGGCGTGCCCGGCGGACGCCATCTACGTCGAGGCCGGCAACAACACCCCGGACGCCCAGTACTCCCCGGGCGAGCGGTACGGCCGCGTGTACCAGATCAACTACCTGCGCTGCATCTTCTGCGGGCTGTGCATCGAGGCGTGCCCAACCCGTGCGCTGACGATGACGAACGAGTACGAGCTCGCCGGACCCACCCGCGAGGGCCTCATCTACGAGAAGCAGGACCTCCTCGCGCCGATGCTCGAGGGCATGCTCGCCGCGCCCCACCCGATGGTCGAGGGCACGGACGACGACGACTACTACCGCGGCGACGTCACCGGGCCGACGGCGGAGCAGGTCGAGTGGGTGCGGGCGCACCGCCCGGGCGACCCTACCCTCGACACCGCCCGTCCCGTCGCCACCGCCGGCGCCGAGGGGGGCCGCAAGTGATCACCGCGATGCTTCCCGCCTCGCTCGCCGAGACCGGCACGGTCTCCACCGGCGAGACCGTCATGTTCTGGGTGCTCGCGCCGATCATGGTGCTGGCCTCGCTGGCGCTGCTGTTCTCCCGGCGCGCGGTCTACGCCGCGATGTCGGTGGTGCTCGTCATGCTGTGTCTCGCGGCGCTGTACATCGCCCAGGAGGCCCCGTTCCTCGGGGTCGCCCAGGTGGTGGTGTACACCGGCGCCATCATGATGATGTTCCTCTTCGTGCTGATGCTCGTGGGCGTCGACGCCTCCGACTCGCTGCACGAGACGATCAAGGGGCAGCGCTGGCTGGGCGCCCTGGCCGGCGTGGGCCTCGCGGTGCTCCTCGGCGCCGTCGTGCTGCGCGCCACCGGCCCGCGGCCCACCGGCCTCGCCGGGGCGAACGCCGACACCAACCCCGTCGGGGTGGCGCGCCTGATCTTCTCCGACCACGTCTTCGCGATGGAGCTGGTCGGCCTGCTGCTGATCATCGCGGCCGTCGGCGCCATCACGCTCACCCACCGGGAGCGGCTGGGCAAGAAGGCGACCCAGCAGGAGGTGCTGGAGGCCAAGATGGCCGCGTACGGCGCCGGCGGGGCCCGCGTGGGCCAGCTGCCCGCCCCGGGCGTGTACGCCCGGTCCAACGCTGCCGACCTGCCGGCCCTCTCGGCCACCGGCGAGCCGATCAACGACTCCGTGCCTCGCGTGCTGCGCATCCGGGGCCAGGGCCGCACGATCGGCGACGTCAGCCCCGAGACGGTCGAGGCCGTCGCCCGGGCGCGCACCGGGCGCAAGGGCAGGGCCATGCGCCGCGCGGCCGGCTCCGTCGGTGCGCTCGCCGTCGAGCAGACGCAGATGCCGAGCATGCGGGGCGAGCCCGCGCCGCAGCCGCGGCTGCCCGGCAGCCCCGGGTACGAGGGGCCGGGCAACGGCACCGGCGCGTCCGACGCCGGGGCCGAGGGCGCCCCCAAGGAGATCGAGAGCGCGGAGGCGGAGAAGTGAGCCTGGTCAACTACCTGGTCCTGGCCGGGATCCTCTTCGCCGTCGGCGCCACCACGGTGCTCGTGCGGCGCAACGCGATCATCGCGCTGCTGGGGGTGGAGATCATGCTGAACTCCTCCAACCTCGCGCTGGTGACGTTCTCCCGGATCCACGGCGACCTCACGGGGCAGGTGCTCGCCTTCTTCGTGATGGTGGTCGCCGCCGCCGAGGTCGTCGTCGGCCTCGCCATCATCGTGTCCATCTTCCGAACCCGCAGGTCCGCGTCGGTCGACGACGTCAGCCTGCTGAAGCACTGACGGGGGCCGGCGCATGCTGGGTTCTACAACCGTGTCCACCTCCCTGCCGGGCGTGCTGACCGCCCTGCCGGGTGCGCTGCCCGCGGCCACCTCCACCGCGGCGGGCGCAGCGCCGACCGGGGCGGCCAGCCTCGCCTGGCTCATGGTCGCCGCGCCGCTCGTCTCCGCCGGGGTGCTCCTCCTGCTCGGCCGCCGGACCGACCGCTGGGGCCACTGGCTCGGGGTCCTGGCGCCGGTGATCTCCTTCGTCGTCGGCCTGGCGATCCTCGTCCAGCTGCTCGGCCTGCCCGCGGACGGGCGGGTCATCGACCAGCGCCTGTTCAGCTGGATCCCCGCCGGCGAGCTGACCGTCGTCGCCGGGCTGCGGCTCGACCCGCTGTCGCTGACCTTCGTGATGCTGGTGACGTTCGTCGGCTCGCTGATCCACCTGTACTCGGTGGCCTACATGGCGCACGACGTCGACCGGCGCCGTTTCTTCGCCTACCTCAACCTCTTCGTGGCGGCGATGCTGCTGCTCGTGCTGGCGGACAGCTACGCGCTGCTCTTCGTCGGCTGGGAGGGCGTGGGCCTGGCGTCCTACCTGCTCATCGGGTTCTGGAACTACAACCTCGACTACGCCGTGGCCGCCAAGAAGGCGTTCATCATGAACCGCGTCGGTGACGTGGGTCTGCTGCTGGCCATGATGACCATGTTCGCCGGCTTCGGCGCCGTGGACTTCGCGACCGTGCTGCCGGCCGCCGCGGGCGCCAACGAGGGTGTCCTGACCGCCATCGGCCTGATGCTGCTGCTGGCCGCCTGCGGCAAGTCGGCGCAGTTCCCGCTGCAGGCCTGGCTCGGGGACGCCATGGCCGGCCCGACGCCGGTCTCGGCGCTCATCCACGCCGCCACCATGGTCACCGCCGGGGTGTACCTCATGGTCCGCTCCGGCCCGATCCTCAACGGCGCCCCGACCGCGCTGCTCGTCGTCGCGATCGTCGGTGCGATCACCCTGCTGTTCGGGGCGATCGTCGGCTCCGCCAAGGACGACATGAAGAAGGTGCTCGCCGCCTCCACCATGTCCCAGATCGGCTACATGATGTTGGGTGCCGGGCTGGGCCCGATCGGCTACGCCTTCGCGATCTTCCACCTCGTCACCCACGGCTTCTTCAAGGCCGGGCTGTTCCTCGGGGCCGGCTCCGTCATGCACGGCATGAGCGACCAGGTCGACATGCGCCGCTTCGGCGGCCTGAGCCGGTACATGAAGATCACGTGGATCACGATGATGATGGGCTGGCTCGCCATCATCGGGTTCCCGGGCCTGTCCGGGTTCTGGAGCAAGGACAAGATCATCGAGTCCGCCTTCGCCGCCGAGGGCTGGCAGGCGTGGGTGTTCGGCACCGTCGCCCTCGTCGGCGCCGGGATCACCGCGTTCTACATGTCGCGGCTCTTCTTCATGGTCTTCCACGGCGAGAAGCGGTGGACGACGGCGGAGGAGGGCGCCGAGCAGCACCCCCACGAGGCCCCCCTGCTGATGACCGTCCCGATGATCGTCCTGGCCGTCGGGTCCGTGGCGCTCGGGTTCCTCATGAATCTCGGCGGCGGGTTCGTCACCTGGCTCGAGCCGGTCACGGGTGCGGTGGAGCACCACGAGCCCGTGCTCCCGGTGCCGGTGATCATGGTCGCCACCATCGTCCTGGTCCTGGTCGGCGCACTCGTGGCCTGGCGCATGTACGGCGCCCGCCCCGTGCCCGTCGTCGCCCCGGCGGGGTCCGCGCTCACGCGCGCCGCCCGGCAGGACCTGTACCAGGACAACGTCAACGAGGGCGCGTTCATGCGTCCCTCCCAGTACCTGACCAGGTCCCTGGTCTACGCGGACGCGGCGGTCGTCGACGGTGCCGTCATGGGCGTCGCCCGTGGCACCTCCGGGATGGGCGGCGTGCTGCGCCGCGCCCAGAACGGGTACGTCCGCTCCTACGCCGGGATGGTTCTCGGCGGAGTCGTCCTGGGCCTGGTCGTCGTCCTCGCCTCGCGAGTCTGAGGTCTGGGAAGAGGTAGAGGAAAAGTCATGAATGCGATGAACGAGGCAGCCCTGCCCTGGCTGACGCTGCTGATCGTGGTGCCGCTCGCCGCGGCCGCCGTGCTGTGGCTGGTCCGGCCGCTGCACAAGGTGGCCCGCCCGTACGGGCTGGCGGTCTCGCTGCTGGTGCTGCTCGGCGCCGTGGCGATGACCACCCAGTTCGACATGGGTGCCGCCGGCGAGGTGCAGCTCACCGAGCTCGCCTCCTGGATCCCGCAGCTCGGCGTCTCCTACGCCCTCGGCGTCAACGGGCTCGGGCTCGCCCTGGTGCTGCTGTCGGTGTTCCTGGTGCCGCTGGTGCTGGCGGCCGCCTGGCGCGAGCAGGAGGCGGTCCCGCAGGGCGCGGTGCTCGAGCGGCGGCAGATGGGCTTCGTCGCCCTGGTGCTGGCCCTCGAGGCGCTCATGGTGGCGGTCTTCGCCGCCCGGGACGTGTTCCTCTTCTACATCCTCTTCGAGGCCATGCTGATCCCGGTGTACTTCCTCATCGGGAACTACGGCGGCCCGCGCCGGCGCACCGCCGCACTGAAGTTCCTGCTCTACTCCCTCGCGGGCGGGCTCATCATGCTCGTCGGCGTGGTCGCGCTGTACCTGGTGGGCCCGGGCGGTGAGCAGGGCTTCCTCATCGACAACCTCGTCGGCAACGTCGAGACCTCCGTGGCCGGGGAGCGGCTGCTCTTCCTCGCCTTCTTCATCGCCTTCGCCATCAAGGCCCCGATGTGGCCGGTGCACACCTGGCTGCCGGACACCGCGCAGCAGGCGCCACCGGGCGCCTCGGTGCTGCTGGTCGGCGTGCTGGACAAGGTCGGCACCTTCGGGATGATCACGCTGTGCCTGCCGCTGTTCCCGGAGGCCTCCCGGTGGGCGGCGCCGGTGATCATCGCCCTGGCGCTGATCTCGATCATCTACGGCGGGCTGCTCGCCGTCGGGCAGCGCGACATCATGCGCCTGGTCGCCTTCACCTCGGTGAGCCACTTCGGCTTCATCGTGCTCGGCATCTTCATCCGGGACGAGGTGGCCCTGACCGGCGCGATGCTCTACATGGTCGCCCACGGCGTCTCCATCGCGGCGCTCTTCCTCGTCTCCGGGTTCCTCACCCAGCGCGGCGGTACCCAGGAGATCCCGGCCTACGGCGGCATGCAGCGCGTGGTCCCGGTGCTGGCCGGCACGTTCCTGGTCTCGGGCCTGGCGTCCCTCGCCCTGCCCGGGCTGAGCGGCTTCGTCCCGGAGTACATGGTGCTGCTCGGCACCTACCGGGTCTCCATCGTCGCCGCCGCCGTGGCGGTGCTCGGCGTGATCATCGCGGCCGTGTACATCCTGCTGCCCTACCAGCGGATCTTCACCGGACCGACGCGGCCCACGCTCCTGCGCATGCCTGACCTCGGCGCCCGGGAGAAGTGGGTGCTCGCGCCGCTCGTCGCCGCGATGCTCTTCCTCGGCTTCTACCCGGCGCCGGTCATCGAGGCCGTCAGGCCGGTGGCGGCCGGTCTCGCCATCACCCAGCCCAGCTCGATCGACACCGCCGACGGCGGAACCCTCCCGGCGGGCGCCGTGGAGGAGGGGAGCAGCAAGTGAACACGTTCGTCGCCCCGGAAATCGACTGGGCCGCGCTCACCCCGACCCTGATCCTGGCGGGCGCCGCCGTGGTCGGGGTGCTCGTCGAGGCGTTCGCGCCGCGCCGCAGCCGGCGGGTGGTCCAGCTCGTGCTCGGCCTGCTCGCCACGGCCGGCGCGCTCGTCGCCGTCGTCTGGCGCTGGACCGTCGTGAGCACGGACGGCCCGCGCGAGGTCGTCGGCGGCTCGGTGATCGAGGACGGCCCCGCGCTGGCCGCGCAGGCCGTGCTCGCCCTGGTCGGCCTCGTCGGCCTGCTCGTCATCGCCGACCGCACCGAGTCCGGCGAGGGGGCGTTCGTCGCCCAGGCGGCCGCCCGCCCCGGCTCGGCCGAGGAGGCCGACGCCACCCGGTCGGGCATGGCCCAGACCGAGGTCTTCCCGCTGACGATGTTCGCCCTCGCCGGCATGTTCGTCTTCGCCCAGGCCGGCGACCTCCTCACCCTGTTCATCGCCCTCGAGGTGCTCTCGCTCCCGCTGTACGTCCTCTCCGGGCTGTCGCGCCGCCGTCGTCTCCTCTCGCAGGAGGCGTCCCTGAAGTACTTCCTGCTGGGCGCGTTCACCTCGGCGTTCGTGATCTTCGGCATCGCGCTGCTGTACGGCTACTCGGGCACGGTGCGCTTCTCCGGCCTGGCCCAGGCCGTCCCGGCCACCGTCGGCATGGACGGGATGCTCCTCGCCGGCACGATCCTGGTGATCGTCGGCCTGCTCTTCAAGGTCGGCGCGGCGCCCTTCCACGCGTGGACGCCCGACGTCTACACCGGCGCGCCCACCCCCATCACCGGGTTCATGGCCGCGGCCACCAAGCTCGCCGCGTTCGCCGCCCTCCTGCGGTTCGTGTACGTCGTCGTCCCGGACCTCTCCTGGGACCTCACGCCGTTCTTCTGGGCGGTGATCATCCTCACCATGCTGGTCGGCACCGTCGTCGGCATCGTCCAGACCGACGTCAAGCGCATGCTCGCGTACTCCTCGATCGCGCACGCCGGCTTCATCCTCATCGGCGTCACCGCGCTGCAGAGCTCCGGCATCGGTTCCGTGATCTTCTACATGCTGGCCTACGGCCTGGCGACGGTCGGCGCGTTCGCCGTCGTCACGCTCGTGCGCGAGCGTGACACGGCAGGGAACGTCACCGGTGAGGCGACCCACCTGTCCCAGTGGGCCGGTCTCGGCCGGCGCAACCCGGTGGCCGCCGTCGCGATGACGCTGTTCCTGCTCTCCTTCGCGGGCATCCCGCTCACCGCCGGGTTCATGGGCAAGTTCGCCGTGTTCACCGCCGGTGTGGACGGCGGGCAGACCGTGCTCGTGGTCCTCGCGGTGCTGGCCTCGGCGGCGACGGCGTTCTTCTACGTGCGGCTCATCGTGCTGATGTTCTTCACGGAGCCGGACGGGGAGACGGTCGCGGTCGTGTCCTCGGAGGGGCTCACCACGGTGGCCGTGGCGGTGTGCGCGGTGGGCACCGTGCTGCTGGGCGTGCTGCCCGGCCCGGTGCTCGACATGGCCGCGCAGGCCCAGACCTTCCTGCCGTAGGTACGGTTCCTCCTGTGAATGCCTCCATGCTCCCCCTGGGCGACGCCGAGCTCGAAGCCCGGCTGCAGCCTGAGCTGACCGACGTCGAGGAGCGGCTGGCCCGTGCCGTGGTCGGCGCCGACTCCCTCGTCGACCCCGCCTCCTCCCACCTGGCCGCCGCCGGCGGCAAGCGGCTGCGCCCCCTGCTCACCCTGCTGGGGGCCCAGCTGGGGGAGGGGGCGAACGACCGCGTGCGCACCGCCGCCGTCGCCGTGGAGCTGACGCACCTGGCCACGCTCTACCACGACGACGTCATGGACTCGGCGCCGCTGCGGCGCGGGGCGCCCGCCGCGCACGAGGTGTGGGGCAACTCGGTGGCGATCCTGACCGGTGACCTGCTCTTCGCGCGGGCCTCGCGCATGGTCGCCGACCTCGGGGCCGACGCGGTCCGCGTGCACTCCGAGACCTTCGAGCGGCTCTGCCTCGGGCAGCTTCACGAGACCCTGGGGCCGGCCGACGGGCAGGACCCGGTCGCGCACTACATCCGGGTGCTCGCCGACAAGACCGGCTCGCTGATCGCCACCTCGGCCCGGTACGGCGCCGCGTTCTCCGGGGCCGGGACCGACGTCGCGGACCTCCTCGCCCGGTACGGCGAGAAGGTCGGTGTGGCGTTTCAGCTCGCCGACGACGTCATCGACCTCTCCTCCGACGCCGCGGTCACCGGGAAGACGCCGGGCACCGACCTGCGGGAGGGCGTCGACACCATGCCGGTCCTGCTGCTGCGCGAGCGCGCGGCGAACGGCACCCTCGACGACCGCGGCTCCGGTGTGCTCGACCGGCTCCGCGCCGACGAGCTGGCCTCGGACGAGGCCCTGCGCGCCGTCGTCGCCGACCTGCGCGACCACGAGGTCGTCGGCCAGGCGCGCGAGCTCGCCGAGCAGTGGGCCCGCGACGCCGTGGCCGAGCTGGACCCGCTGCCGGACTCGTCGGTCAAGGAGGCGCTGGCGGCGTTCGCCGGGCTGCTGGTGGACCGGCTCGCCTGAGGGGTCGGCGCCGCCCGAGCGGTGGACGGCGCGCCTGAGGCGCCCGTCTCAGGCCCTGCGCGTGCGCGGGACCCGCGGCGGGCGGTGCCGGTAGCCGTCGACGCTCAGGATCGCGATCGCCACCCACACCAGCACGAAGCCGGCCCAGCGCTCCGGCGGCATCGGCTCGTGGAAGATCAGCACCCCTACCGCCAGCTGGAGCACCGGGGTGACGTACTGGAGCATCCCGACCACGCTCAGCGGGAGCCGGCGGGCCGCGGCGCCGAAGAGCAGCAGCGGCACCGCGGTGAGCGGCCCCGAGAGGGCGAGCAGGGCGCTGTGGCCGGCGTCGTCGCCGAACGCGCCCTGCCCGGTCGCGGCGAGCCAGACGAGGAAGCCGGCCGCCACCGGGAAGAGCACCGCCGTCTCGACGGCGAGGCCCGGCAGCGCGCCGACCGTGCGTCCCACGCGGTTCTTCGCGAGCCCGTACAGACCGAACGAGACGGCCAGGCACACGGCGATCCAGGGCAGCTGCCCGTAGCCGACGGCGATGACGACGACCGCCATCGCGCCGGTCGCGCACGCCGCCCACTGCGCGGGCCGCAGCCGCTCGCCGAGGACCACCACCGCCAGGACCACCGTGGCGATCGGGTTGATGAAGTACCCCAGCGCCGCGTCGACCGTGCGGCCCGAGTTCACGCCGTACACGTACGTCAGCCAGTTGACGGCGACCAGGACGGCGGCGACGGCGATGGTCGCGAGGGTGCGCCGGTCCCGCAGCGCCGGGAGGACCGAGCGCAGCGAACGCGTCACCGCGAGGACCAGCAGGCAGAAGCCCAGGGACCACGTGGCCCGGTGCGCGACGATCTCGACCGCCCCGGCCGGCTCCAGCAGGCGGAAGAAGAGCGGGAACGCGCCCCACAGCAGGTACGCGGACAGCCCGACGGCGAGGCCCGTCCGGTCCAGGCCCGGCTCGTCGGGCCCCGCGCCGGCGGCGGGGGAGGGCGCGGCGGTCACGGTGCGCACTCTGGCACGGCGGGCGGCCCGCGAGAAACCGGACGGGCCGGCGAACGCCGACGCGACGCGGGACTGGGCGGCAGACGCGCAGGACTGGCGGCAGACGCGCGGGACTGGCGGCAGACGCGGGACCGGGGTCAGGTGCGGCTCCGCCGTACCCGTCCCGGGTTCCGGCCGGAACCAGGTGTGATCTCGGTCCCTGCGCGCCCGGGGTGCGCACGAGTGCCCATACACTGGACGGCGGACAGCTCCGCCCTGGACACGCGCGCGTGTTCGCGCGCCGGGCGGCACACCACAGACGAGAGGTACCAGTGACGAGCTCCCGCCCGCTGAGCGTGGCACTCGTGGGCGCCGGCCCTGCCGGCATCTACGCCGCGGACATCCTGTCGAAGTCCGGCCTGGACGTGAACATCGACCTGTTCGAGCGCCTCCCCGCGCCGTTCGGTCTCGTCCGCTACGGCGTCGCGCCCGACCACCCGCGCATCAAGCAGATCATCGTCGCGCTGTACAAGATCCTCCAGCGCGGGGACATCCGGCTGATCGGCAACGTCGAGGTCGGCAAGGACGTCTCGCTCGAGGAGCTGCAGAAGCACTACGACGCCGTCATCTTCTCCACCGGGTCCGACCGGGACGCCCCGCTCGACATCCCCGGCGTCGACCTGGAGGGCAGCTACGGCGCCTCCGAGTTCGTCTCCTGGTACGACGGGCACCCCGACGTGCCGCGCACCTGGCCGCTCGAGGCCAAGGAGGTCGCGGTGATCGGCGTGGGGAACGTGGCGCTGGACGTCGCCCGGATGCTGGCGAAGCACGTCGAGGACCTCATGCCCACCGAGATCCCCGCCAACGTCGCGGAGGGGCTGCGCAAGAGCCCTGTGACGGACGTGCACGTGTTCGGCCGCCGCGGGCCCGCCCAGGTGAAGTTCACCCCGCTGGAGCTGCGCGAGCTCGGCCAGGTCCCCGACGTCGACGTCATCGTCTACGACGAGGACTTCCAGTTCGACGAGGGCTCGGAGGAGGCGATCCGCTCCTCCAACCAGACCAAGCAGGTGGTCAAGACCCTCATCGACTGGACGCTGAAGGAGAAGGAGGACCTCACCGCCTCGCGGCGGATCCACCTGCACTTCCTGCACCGGCCCGTCGAGATCCTCGGCAACGGCAAGGTCGAGGCCCTGCGCACCGAGCGGACGGAGCTCACCGGCGACGGCAACGTGCGCGGCACCGGCGAGATGGTCGACACGCCCGTCCAGGCGGTCTACCGGGCCGTCGGTTACTTCTCCTCCCCGGTCCCGGGCCTGCCCTTCGACGAGATCCGCGGCGTCATCCCCAACATCGAGGGGCGCGTCCTCGGCGAGGACGGCGAGTACCTCCCGGGCGTCTACGCCACCGGCTGGGTCAAGCGCGGCCCCGTGGGCCTCATCGGCTCCACCAAGTCCGACGCCCGCCAGACCATCGGGCACGTGGTCGCCGACGCCGAGGCCGGGCTGCTCCACGCCCGCACCGAGGACGAGGCCGAGGTCGGCCACGACGCGATGCTCGCCGCCCTGGAGGCGGCCGGCGTGCGCTACACGACCTGGCAGGGCTGGGAGCTGCTCGACGCGTACGAGCAGTCCCTCGGCGCCGAGTACGCCGACAGCCCACGCGAGCGGATCAAGGTCGTCCACCGCGACACCATGACCGCCATCTCCCGCGGCGAGGAGCACGACGGCATCCTCTACTGAGTGCTGAGCCGCCCTGCGGTCAGGGCGGACACCGCGCGGGCATCGTGCCCCATCCACGGAGACAGGTCTCTGGACGACGCCGGACGGAAGCTTCCGTCCGGCGTCGTGCTGTTCCGTGCGGGCCGGCCTGCCTGGTGCTGTCCGTGCGGGCCGGCCGGCGTGGTGCTGCTCGGTGCGGGCGGTCTGCGTCGGGCTGTTCAGCGCGGACCCGCCTGCGTCGTGGCCCGCAGCCGACGTGCTCGTCTCCGCCTCACCCACGCGACGAGACGCGCCACGCCCGTCCCGATCTGGGCCAGGAGCGTGCCGGCGAACATCACGACGCCGAGTGCCGGCCCACCCAGCATGACGATGAACGCCGCCTGCAGGAACGGCACGTCCCGGCTCCGGTCCACCGGCTCGGCAACCCGGACGGTCTCGGCACCGGTCGGCGTCCAGCCCGCGCTGGCGGGGGAGGGTGCGGCGTCGCAGCGGAGGGTGACGGTGCCGTCGCCGGTGGGGAAGCGGAACGCCGAGGAGTAGTCGTCGTGGTCGTAGCCGAGCGCGGGGCGCATGGGCAGGTTGGCGCCGCTGCGGTCGGTGCCCGTGCAGACGATGTCGTCCACGTGCTCCTCGGGCACCCAGATCCAGCGCTCCGACGACCGGGGGAACGACAGCGCGGTGTCCTCCTGCAGGGGCACCTCGTGGTCCCACGCGCCGAGGCGGTCGATGGCGACGCCGGCGATGAAGAACCCGCCGATGCCGAGGCCGAAGATGAGCCAGGCGGCCGACCCGTAGTACCGGCGGAACCGCCGCCGCGGGGTCCGCCGACGGGGAGCGTGCGCGCTCGGGCCGGGCGAGGCGTGCGCCTCAGCCGCGCCGTACGAGGACACGGCCTGCGGTGACGGCACGGCAGCGGCCGGAGCAGGCGCCACGGCCGCCGCTGAGGGCGCTGCAGGCACCACGGCCGCCACTGAGGGCGCTGCCGGCGTCCCGGGCGCGGCGGCGGCTGCGGGCCTGGCTGGGGCCCTGGATGCCGACAGCTCGGCAGCACCAGCCGGCGTGGACCCAGCAGGGCGTGGGGAGAGCTTGCCTGGCAGGACGACCTTCACGTCGTTCCGGGTCACCGAGGGGTGGGCCTGACCGGCGACCGGTGCCCCGGCCCGACCCGCGGACCGTGCCCCGTCGACAGTAGGGAGCGACCCCGCCGGAGGGGGAGAGCCGGCCGTGGAGGCGGCGCCGTCGGGAAGGGGCGGCATGCCGGTCGCGGGAGGTGCGACGTCGTCACGGGGACGCGTGCTCGGCGGCCCCTGGGCCAGCAGCTCGCGGTACGGGTTCGCACGACCGGCGTCGTGGGAGCCCCCCGTCCGGTACGCGCGCATGGCGCCAAGAGTAGGGAACGTACCGGGGGTGAGACGCGTTGTACCAGATGGCAGGCCTGCGTGTGATCCGTGGCAGGTGAGCCGGTCATGAGGAGGAACGCCACAGATGAACCGCCGCTTCAACAACGGCCTGAAGACCACCCTGCTGTTCGCCGCGATGTGGGTGCTCCTGCTGGCCGTCGGTGGTCTGATCGCGAACGGCACGGGCAGCTCGTCGTTCATCTGGATCTTCGCCGGGATCGGGCTGATCTCGACGTTCTACAGCTACTGGAACTCCGACAAGCTGGCGATCCGCGCGATGGCGGCGCGTCCGGTGAGCGAGGCCGAGGCGCCGGGCCTGTACGCCATGGTGCGAGAGCTCGCCACGGCCGCACGGCAGCCGATGCCCCGGCTGTACATCGCGCCGACGGCGCAGCCCAACGCCTTCGCCACGGGGCGCAACCCCCGGAACGCCGCGGTGTGCTGCACGGAGGGGATCCTCCGGCTGCTCGAGCCGCGCGAGCTGCGGGCGGTGCTGGGGCACGAGCTCATGCACGTGTACAACCGCGACATCCTGACGTCCTCCGTGGCGGCGGCCGTCGCCGGCCTGATCACGGCTGTCGCGCAGTTCCTGCTGTTCTTCGGCGGCGGCGACCGCCAGCGGGCCAACCCGATCGCCGTGATCGCGACCGCACTGCTCGCACCGCTGGCGGCCACCATGATCCAGCTGTCGATCTCGCGGACCCGCGAGTTCGACGCCGACGAGGACGGCGCCCAGCTCACGGGCGACCCGCTGGCGCTCGCCTCCGCCCTGCGCAAGATCGAGTCCGGCGCCGCGGCACGGCCGCTCCAGCCGACCCAGCGCATGGAGAACGTCAGCCACATGATGATCGCCAACCCGTTCCGGGGCGGCGGGGGCGTGACGAAGCTGTTCTCCACGCACCCGCCGATGAACGAGCGCATCGCCCGGCTGGAGCGGATGGCGGGCTACTGACGGTCCGCAGCCCCCTGCCGGAGGGCATGGCGCCGGTATCGCACTTTCTTCGTGCCGCGACGCTGCCGATGTTCTGCACCGCCGACGAGTGGCGGTTTCGCAGGTTCGTGCGCAACGTCCCGAGGGCTGACGAACTGGCCGTTTTGGTTCAGATCGGTCCTTCCGTGAACCAAAATGGCCATCTCATGACACCTGGCACCGGCACGGCGGCGGGACGCAGGTAGGCGCGCCGCACGCGTACTGCGATGTCGCTACCGCCCGAACGGTTGACGAGCTGGACGTTTTGGTTCGGATCGGTCCTTCTGCGAACCAAAATGGCCAACTCGTTGGTCTTCTGGTGGCAGCGGCAGCGGCACCGGCACCGGCCCCGGCACCGGCACCGCCGACTCACGCCCGGGCGCGGAGCGGTGACTGCCCGCGGTGCACGTCCGTGCCAGGCGCGACGGTGCTGTGGATAGAGCCAGAGCGGACGTGGCCCGAGGAACCATGCTGCCGTCCATGGAGAACCGGGCCCTTGCCGAAGCCGACGAACGGCTGAGGCGGACGGCGGTGCTGGGCGTCTTCACGCTCCAGATGGCGTCGTCCGCGGGGTTGGCCCGCGGAGTGGTGCGTGGCCGGATTCGGGCCGGAGCTTGGGTGCACGTCGTCGGCGCGGCATTTACCGCCGCGGATCGTGCCCCTGGCGTCATCGATCCCGTCCGGCTCAGGGCAGTGGGCGCCGCGCTGACGTGGCCCGATGCCGTGCTGTGCCTGCGTACCGCTGCGATTCTGCACGGGATGCCGGTGCGCGACGACGGGCTGGCTCACGTTCTCGTGCCGGAGAAGCGACGGAAGAGCCGTGGCCTCGCGCCTCACTATCTGACGGTCGACCGTCGTGAGGTCCGCCGGTTCCTCTCGTTCCGGATCACGAGTCCGCGGCGCACGGCGATCGACTGCTGCGCGCTGCTGCCGTACCAGGAGGCGGAGAGACTCATGGCGTGGGTGCGCACCAGGGACATACTCACGCTTCCTGAGCTGGTCGCCGCGACTGAGGAACGTCGTGGAAAGCCCGGTGTGGTGCAGCTGCAGCGCCTGCTCGCCGACACCCGCTCGGGAGCTCTGAGCGAGGCGGAACGCCGGTTGCACAAGATCTTGGGGGAAGCCGGCATCGGTGACTGGGAGGCCGATCAACCCATCGTCGTGAACGGGCGGCTGCTCGCACGTGCCGACGTACTCTTCCGAGCCGCGCGGCTGATCGTCGAGGTAGACGGCCGGGCGGCGCACCAGGATTTCGACGCCGACCGGGAGAGGCTGAACGCCCTCACCCTGGCCGGTTACACCGTGCTGCGGTTCAGCTGGCGGCAGCTCGTGGACCGTCCCTGGTACGTGCGCGAGCAGATCGAGGCTGCGCTCAGGCGAGCCGGGGTGGGATCCGCACGAGGTTGAGGTTTTGGTTCGAAACGGTCAACTTTCGAACCAGAACGGCCATCTCTTCGGTCCCACCGGTGACCCCACCACCGGAAGCCGCGTAGCCGCACCGCCGGAAGCCGCGTAGCCGCACCGCCGGAAGCTGGTGCCGCGCGGCCGGAAGCCGGTGTCCGCGCGGCACGTAGCCCCAGCCTGGGCTCGCCAGGGCGATCGCCAAGGCGCCCAGGAGGCTCAGCGGTAGTTGGGCTCAGCGGTAGTTCACGAACTGCAGCGCCGCGTCGATGTCGTCGGCGCCCTTGAGCAGCGTGATGACCTGCTGCAGGTCGTCACGGCTCTTCGAGCTCACCCGGACCTCGTCACCGGTGATCTGCGCCTTGACGCCCTTCGGGCCCTCGTCGCGGATCAGCTTGGTGATCTTCTTCGCGTTCTCCTGGCTGAGCCCCTCCTTCAGGGAGCCGACGAGCCGGTACTCCTTGCCGGAGGCCCTCGGCTCGCCGTCGCCGAGGTCCAGGGCCTTGAGGGAGACGCCGCGCCGGATGAGCTTGGTCTGGAGCACGTCGAGCACCGCCTTGACCCGCTCCTCGGAGTTGGCGGTCATCGTCACGGCGTCGCCGGACAGGCTGACCGAGGCGCCGACGTTCTTGAAGTCGTAGCGCTGGGCGATCTCCTTGGCGGCCTGGTTGACGGCGTTGTCCACCTCCTGACGGTCCACCTTGCTGACGATGTCGAAGGACGAGTCGGCCATGTCCGGGCTCCTGCGGTGTGAGTGCGTGACGGTCTGGATGTCCGAGACTGCCAGAAGCGACGGGCTGTGACGTTCGTCGCCCGGCGCGGGTTATCGGGCACCCCGGGGTTCTTGCTATCGTTCCATCTGCACCTTCCGAGGTGCGAGGCGAGTTGCCCGAGCGGCCAAAGGGAGCTGACTGTAAATCAGCCGCGGAATGCTTCGCAGGTTCGAATCCTGCACTCGCCACGGACCGGCCCACCGACGGATGACCGTCGTTGGGCCGCTGTCATGTCCGACGGGGACCCGCCGCAGCACCGCGGCGGCGGGTTTCCGGAGGGGCGTGGCGGGTGTGAGAGGACTCACCCCCGTAGGCCCCGCCCCGGATTTCACACCGGGGCACTCGGGCAGGTAGGCTCGTCCGCGCTGCCCCGATAGCTCAGTCGGCAGAGCGTCTCCATGGTAAGGAGAAGGTCAAGGGTTCGATTCCCTTTCGGGGCTCTGGTCTGGAGGACCGCCGTATGATTGACGACGGCGGTGCGTCAGGACGCGGCGGGGTAGCTCAGTTGGTGAGAGCGCACGACTCATAATCGTGAGGTCGCGGGTTCGAGCCCCGCCCCCGCTACAGAGACCAGTGAATGACGAAGCAGCCGTATGGCCGCTCGCAACCGAGCCGAACGTGAGGAAAAGCCGTGGCCAGCAAGTCTTCTGACGTCCGCCCCAAGATCACCCTCGCCTGCGAGGTGTGCAAGGAGCGCAACTACATCACCAAGAAGAACCGTCGGAACAACCCCGACCGGCTCGAGCTGGCGAAGTACTGCCCGCGCTGCAACGCGAAGACCGCGCACCGCGAGACCCGCTGACCGACGCGGTCGCGCCCCTCTAGTCTGGGGCGATGACCGAGTCCAGCACCCGCCCCACCGGCGTCGACAAGACGCTCGTGGGGCGTTCCTATGCCCCCACGGAGACGTACGACGTCTCCCGCGTCAAGATCGCGGAGATGGCCGCGGCCACCGGCGCCACGCACCCGGCCCACACCGACCCCGACGCCGCCTGGGCCCTCGGGTACTCCGACGTCGTGGCCCCGCCCACCTTCGCCGTCGTCCTGGCGCAGCGGGCCGAGCAGGCCTACGTCGCGGCCCCGGAGTCGGGCATCGACTTCTCGCGGGTGGTGCACGCCGAGGAGCGCTTCGTCCATCACCGGCCCATCGTGGCGGGGGACCGGCTGCGCACCACGGTGCACGTGGACAAGATCCTGGAGCGCGGCGGCATCACGCTGGTGACCACGCGCGCCGAGATCGCCGACGAGGCCGACGCGCCGGTCGCGACCGTGACGTCCGTCCTGGCCGTGAGGGGGGCCGAGAAGTGAACGAGCAGAACGAGACCCTGGCCCGCGGCGCCCGGCCGCTGCTGACCGAGCTGGAGGCCGGCGCGGAGCTCTTCCGCCGCACCTACGCCGTCGACCGCGACCGCCTGGTGCGCTACGCCGGCGCGAGCGGGGACTTCAACCCGATCCACTACAACGACCGCTTCGCCCACGAGGTCGGCCTGCCCGGGGTCATCGCCCACGGCATGCTCACCATGGGGCTGGCCGGCTCCGCCGTCGCCGACTGGGCCGGCGACCCCGGAGCCGTGGTCGAGTACGGCGTCCGCTTCACCCGTCCCGTCGAGGTGCCGGACCCCGGGACGGCCGAGGTCGAGGTGGCCGGCAAGGTGGGCGCCGTCGACCTGGGGGAGGGGTCCGTGCGGGTCGACCTCACCGTGACGTCCGGAGGCGTGACCGTCCTCGCCAAGGCGCAGGCGGTCGTCCGGCTGGGCTGAGCGGCCTGCCTCACGCCGGCCGGGTCCTGCCCGGCCCGGCGGGGCGACGTAGCCTGGGACGGTGACCCAGAACTCCGGACACCTCGCCCCCGCGCCCGCCACGGTCGGTGATGCACCCGCCAGGCTGGCCGACCTCACCACGCTGCGCGTGGGCGGGCCGGTGCGCGAGCTGGTCGACGCCGCGACGGAGGCCGAGCTCGTCGACGCGGTGCGTGCCGCGGACGACGCCGGAGCTCCCGTCCTCGTCCTCGGCGGCGGGTCGAACCTCCTCGTCTCGGACGAGGGCTTCGACGGCGTCGTCGTCCGGGACGCCCGGCGCGGGATCGACGGCGTCGCCGACTCCTCGTGCGCCGGGGCGAACCTCGTCGTCCCCGCGGGCCAGCCCTGGGACGAGGTCGTGGCCACGGCCGTCGCCGAGGGCTGGATGGGCGTCGAAGCCCTCTCCGGCATCCCCGGCTCCACGGGGGCGACGCCGGTGCAGAACGTCGGCGCGTACGGCCAGGAGGTCGCCGAGACGCTCTCCTCGGTGCGCGTCTACGACCGCCTCGAGCACCGCACCCGCATGCTGGCGGTGGGCGAGCTGGGCCTCGGCTACCGCACGAGCATCCTCAAGCGGTCCCTGACCGACCCCGACGCCGGGGGTGGTCGGGTCTGGGGTCCGACGGGGCGCTACGTCGTCCTCGAGGTCTCCTTCCAGCTGCGCCTGGCCTCCCTCTCCGCCCCGGTCCGGTACGCCGAGCTGGCGCGCCGGCTCGACGTCGCCGTCGGGGACAGGGTGCCCGCCGCCCGGGTCCGGGAGGCCGTGCTGGAGCTGCGCCGCGGCAAGGGCATGGTGCTCGACGACGCCGACCCCGACACCTGGTCCGCCGGCTCGTTCTTCACCAACCCGGTGCTCACCACCGAGGAGGCCGACGCCCGCCTGCCGGAGGACGCCCCCCGCTTCCCGGTCTCCGACCACACCCGGATCGCCCAGATCGGCGCGGCCGCACCCGTGGTCGAGGGCCTGGTCAAGACGTCGGCGGCGTGGCTCATCACCCGCGCCGGGTTCGACAAGGGCTTCGGCGCCCCCGGCCCGGCCACGTTGTCGACCAAGCACACCCTCGCCGTCACGAACCGGGGCTCGGCCACGGCCGCCGACGTCCTCGCCCTCGCGCGCACCGTCCGCGACGGTGTGCAGGAGGCCTTCGGCGTCACGCTCGTGCCCGAGCCGGTGCTGGTGGGCGTCACCCTCTGACGGGGCCCTCCGGGCGCCGGGTCAGCGGGCGCCGGCTCAGCGGTGCCGGGCCGGCGGACGCCGGCTCAGCCGGACGGCGGGTCAGCGGGCGCCAGGTCAGCGCCCGGTCATGAGCGCGCCGCGGACGAGGTCGAGGATGTCCGGGTCCGCCAGCCCAGCGGCGCGGGCATGGCCGACGAAGACGTGCGCGGCCGCCCGGACGTCCGCCACCGCGACCGACGGCTCCGCCGCCGGTGCCACGACCGTGCCGGTGCGCCGCCGCGACACCACCACCCCCGCGGCCTCGAGCTCCCGGTAGGCCCGCTGGACCGTGCCGACGGCGACGCCCAGGTCGGCGGCGAGGTCCCGCACCGTGGGGAGGCGGTCCCCGGCGACGAGCGTGCCCGCCGCCACGAGGGCGGACACCTGGGCACGGATCTGCTCGTACGGCGGGACCCCCGCCGAGAGATCGACCGAGATCCGGCCGCTCACGGCCGCACCGGGCCGACGGCGACGGTCTCGCGCCCGGGCCGTGGGTCTCCCGGGGTGAACGCCTGCGCGGCAGCCACGAGCGACCCGACCCCGACCGGCGCAGCCACCGCCACGGCCAGCCAGGCGGCCAGCGACCAGCCGGCGTTGCCGAGCGCGGCCGCGGCGACGAGGATCGCGGCGGCCGCCTCGCCGCCCACGAAGAGCTGCACCCCGCCGAGGACCCGGCGGGCGCTCGTGCGGCGGAGCCGGAGGTCGTCCTCCCGCAGCGTCCCCGTCACCGCCGGCCGGCGGGCGACGAGGTGCAGGACCCACGCCGTCCCGCCGAGGACGAGGACGAGAGCGAGCAGCAGCGGCACCGCGTACGGCGTACCCGGGTAGGGCCCCGAGGCGCCGCCTCCGATACCGGCCGCCGCGTCCTCCGGCGTGATCAGCACCGGTACCGCGCGGCCGGACTCGTCCGCGGTCGAGATGAAGAGGGCCAGGGCGACGGCGAGCACCGCCGACGTCGCGAGCAGCAGGCCGAGGCGTGCACCCGTGAGGTCGCGCACCGTCCGCCGCCGCAGCGCCGCGCTGCGCACCGTCCCCGCGGGCCGCGGCCAGGTGCTCTCGCCGACGGCGTGCACCGCCAGATGGACGAGTGCGCCGCACGCCGGACCGAGCGCGGCGACCAGCCCGGGCGCGCCCGGGACGAGCCGCGCGCCGTTCCCGGCGCCGAGAACGGCCACGACGGCGACCGCGATCCCGCCCGCCAGGCCGAGCGCAGCCGTGGCGTTCTCGTGCCTGCGGGCGGCGGCGAGGGTGGCGCTCGGGGTGTTCTCCGGCCGGCTCCCGTGCCCCAGGCGGGCGACCCAGGTGGCGAGCACCGCCCCGAGCGCGACCGGCACGAGCACGAGGAGCAGCAGCGAGACGGCCATGGGGCTTCCACCTTCAATGAATCAATGCATTGACACAATGGAGCGAGTGTGGCGCGCCCGGCGCCGGCCGTCAAGGGGTGTGGCGCGCACGGCGCCGGCCGTCAAGGGGTGTGGCGCGTCCGGCGCCAGGCGTCGAAGGGTGTGGGCGTGTGGGCCTCGACGCCGAGGGGTGTGGCGGGCAGGACCCTCAGCGTCAGGGTTCGGCCGGTGACTCCCACTCTGCGCCGAGCTCCCGGACGGCCGACCGCACCGCCGCGAGGAGGTCCGCGTCACCGAGGACCCGGAAGTGCCCGGCGCCCGCCAGCCGTACGTTCCGCCGGGCGCCCGCCAGCTCGCCCGTGCCGGGGATGTGCGGGTCCCACGACGGCGCGACCGCCACGATTCGCGCGTTGACCGCCCGCTCCCGGGCGAGGGCGAGGACCTGACGGTCGCGGGGCGAGAAGTGCCGCACGGCCGAGCCGGGCGGGAACAGCCGTGCGTAGGGGGAGCCGGCCCAGGGGGTGGCGACGGCGACCATGCCGGCCACCCGTGCGCCGTCGTCGGCGAGCATGAGGGTCTTCCCGATGAGCCCGCCCTTGGAGTGGGCGACCAGCACCACGCCGGTGAGGTCGTGCTCGTCGAGGTACTCGGCGGCACGCGCAGCCGCGTCGGTGACGGGCCTGCGGTTGATGCCCAGCGTGCTCAGGACGTGGACGGGGTGCCCGGCGGTGGCGAGGTGGGCGGCCAGGGGCTCGAGGAAGCGCCACGTCTCGTAGACACCAGGCAGGAGGAGCGCCGGGACGTGGGCGGCGGCCCGGTCGGGGCGGTCCGTGCCCCCGGGGGACGAGTCTCGCGCGGAGGAGGGCGGGGACAGGTACCGGGCGGGGTCCGTGCGCCGGCCCAGCAGCGCCCGCGCCTCGTGCCGCAGCGCGTAGGCGTAGTCGGCGGCGCGCACCCGGGGGCGCAGCCAGGCGAGCGGCCTCACCGTCCGGCGCCCCGGGCGCGGTCCAGGACGTCGAGGGCCGCGCGGGCCACGACCTCCGCGTCCTCGACGACGACGTTGTGGGCGGCTCCGGGCACCGTCCGGCTGCCCGCCGCAGCAGCGCCGAGCAGGCCCTGAAGCTGCTCCAGCCACCGCGGCGGCGCGATGACGTCGTACTCGCCCCGGACCAGCGCGACCGGTGCGAGTGGCCCCGTCAGGCGGCGCTCGAGCGGGTAGCGCATCATCGCGGGCAGCACCTCGGTCAGCCACGGCACGCCCGAGGCGGCGTACCCGCGCAGCGCGACGGCCACCGTGCGCCCCGACTCGTGCACGCTGGACCGGGCGAACCGGGCCGCCTGGGCGGTGAACCGGCGGGCGGCGGCGTCCACGACCGGTCCGACCAGCACGGCACCGGCCACGAGGTCGGGCCGGCCGGCGCGGAGCTCCGCCGCCACCTGGGCGCCCATCGAGTGGCCCACCACCACGGCCTCGCGCACGCCCTCGCCGTCGAGGAGGTCCGCGACGACGCCGGCCAGGTCGGCGATCCCGGGCCTGCTGGACCGCGGGCGGGGGAGTCCGCCGTGGCCGGGCAGGTCGAGGAGGTAGACGGGTCCCGCGACGGCGAGCGCCCGGGCGAGCGGCGCGAACTCCCGCGCGGACAGGCCGGCCCCGTGCAGCAGGACGAAGGCGGTGGGACGGCCGCCGTCGGGCCTCTCGGCGGAGAGGCGGTGGACGCGCACCCAGGTGCCGCGCACCCGCACGACGGAGCTGCGCAGCCGGTCGGCCGGGGCCAGCGCCGACGCCCCCGGCGGGCGCACCTCGAGCGGGCCCGGGCGCAGCCTCATCCGACCAGGGCCGGGGCGGCCAGCCAGGCGTCGACGTCGGCCAGCATGGCCCGCTTGGAGGAGTCCGAGGCGAGGGAGACCTCGATCGAGCTGCGGGCCAGCGCGGCGAGGGCGGCGTCGTCGAGGCCGTGGTCCTCCCGGGCGATGCGGTACTGGTCGTTCAGGCGCGAGAGGAACAGCAGCGGGTCGTCCGCGCCGAGCGCCACACGCGCCCCCGCCTCGACCAGGGTGCGCAGCGGGACGTCGGCGGCGTCGTGGTAGACGCCGAGGGAGACGTTGGAGGAGGGGCAGACCTCCAGGGCGATGCCGGCGTCGACGAGGCGGGCGAGCAGGTCGGGGTCCTCGGCGGAGCGGACGCCGTGCCCCAGCCGGGCCGGCTTGAGGTGGGCGACGACGTCACGCACGTGCTCGGGCCCGAGGAGCTCGCCGCCGTGCGGCACGCCCGCCAGCCCGGCGCGCCGGGCGATCCGGAACGCCGGCGCGAACTCGGAGGTCTGACCCCGCCGCTCGTCGTTGCTCAGCCCGAAGCCGATGACCTCCCCCGGGGCGTCCCCGGCGTGCTTGGCCGCCAGGCGGGCCAGGGTGCGGGCGTCGAGCGGGTGGCGCGTGCGGGACGCGGCGACGATGACGCCCACCTCCACGCCGGTCGCCGACGACGCCTCCCGGGCCTCGTCCAGGACGATCTCCAGGGCGGGGGTGATGCCGCCGACGAACGGTGCGTACGACGTCGGGTCCACCTGGATCTCCAGGCGCCGCGACCCCTCGGCGGCGTCGTCCTCGGCCGCCTCCCGCACGATCCGCCGCATGGCGGCCTCGGAGCGGACGACGGCGCGCGCGGCGTCGTAGGAGCGCTGGAACCGGAACCACCCGCGCTCGGAGGCGGGCACGCGCAGCGCCTGCGTGTCCGTGAGCGACTCCGGCAGCCGGATGCCCTGCTCGGCCGCGAGCTCCCGGAGCGTCGAGACCCGCATCGAGCCCGTGAAGTGCAGGTGCAGGTGTGCCTTGGGCAGAGTGGTCAGGTCGCGCACCTCCGTGAGTCTGCCACCGTGGCGTCCACGAGGCCGTGTCCGACCGGTACGGGACGCCGGAACGTGGTCAACTTGCCCCATGAGCGTCCCAGCTGCCGCCGAGCGAGAGCCGGCCGACGTCGCGCTGCTCACCGGTGCCGAGGCCGGCGACATGCTGGCCGGCGCGCTCGAGGCCGAGGGGGGCCGGCTGCTGAACTGGCAGGTGCACACCATCCACCACCGCCCCGGCGCGGGCGTCACGGTGGGGTACACCGCGACGGTCGAGCGCGCGGACACCGTCGGCGACGTCGTGCAGAGCGAGGAGTACCTGTGCGCCACCACGGCGCGCCTCTCGCGCGGCGCCGGCCCGGGGCTCGTCCGCCTCGTGCAGCCCGACGGCGGCCCCGTGGTGCACCTGTGGCGCCACCCGGCCGACCCGGAGCTGCCCGCGCTCGCCGTCGCCTGCGACGCCACCCTGCTCTCCCAGCGCCTCGGCACCGAGGTGGGAGTCGAGCTGCTGGCGTACCGGCCCACCCGCCGGGCGGTGCTGCGGGTGCGCCGCGCCGAGCGCGGGGGAGCGGCGGCGTACCTCAAGGTCGTGCGGCCCTCCGCCGCGGGCGCGTTCGTCGAACGCCACCGCACCCTCACCGCCGCCGGCGTCCCGGCCCCGGAGGTCCTCCAGGCCGACGAGGACGGGCTGGTGCTGCTCGCCGCCGGGCACGGCACCCCGCTGGCCAACCTCCTCTCGCGGGGGCTGGGAGAGCGCACCGACGCGGTGCTGGAGGCGCTCCTGAGCACCCTGGACCATCTGCCGTCCGCCGTGCTCGACCTGCCGCGACGGCCGGCCTGGTCGGAGCGGGCCGACCACTACGCGCACGCGGCGGCCACCGTGCTCCCCGAGCACGCGGCGCGAACCCGGGCGCTCGCGGACGGCATCAACCACCTCATGGCGAGCTCTGACCCCGGGCCGCTCGTGCCCACGCACGGCGACTTCTACGAGGCGAACATCCTCATGGACCCCCGCCCGGACGTCGTCGCGGTGACGGCCCTGCTGGACGTGGACGCCGTCGGCCCGGGCCACCGCGTCGACGACCTGGCCTGCCTCCTCGGCCACGTCTCCGTCCTGCCGCACCTGGCCCCGGAGACGTACCCGCACGTCCCGGAGGTGCTCGACGCCTGGACGCGCACGTGCTCGACCCTCGTGGACCCGGTGGCCCTCCACGCCCGCTGCGCGGGGGTGGTGCTCTCGCTCGTGGCCGGGGCCCGCCGCACCGACGGCGCCCACTGGCGTCCCGACGCGGAGGGGCGGCTCGCCTGCGCCGAGGCGTGGCTCGCCCACGGCCGCGAGCTCCTCGCGCGCCGCGGTCCGCGCTGATCGGACCTCGTCCGGCCGGTGGCCCTCGGGCTTCCGCGGCCCGCGCCCGGCCCTCCGGCCGCGGATGAGAGAGCTGTCATCTTCCCCTCCTCCTCGTCTCACCCCGGTCCGAAAGAGTTGCGGTCATCGACGGAGAGGGCCGAACCGCCTCTCCCGGAAGCGCAACAGCAGGAGGGGCATTCCGATGAACCGCAAGCTCTGGCTCACCACCGGCACCCTGAGCGTCCTCGCCGCCGCGAGCGGTGCGGGCGCCGCCTTCGCCGACACCGACGACGGCTGGGACGACTCCGGCGCCGAGGTCACGACGTCCGCGGACGACTCCGGCGCCGAGGTCACGACGTCCGCGGACGACTCCGCGAGCACCCCGGCGACAGCGACGCCCGCCGACACCCGGGCCACCGACCCGGCCTCCGTCAGCGCCGGCAGCGCGACCACCGCGACCACCGCGGTCTCTGCCGTGTCGGCCCAGAGCGCGGTCAGTCCGACGACGCCCGCGTCGGCGGCGAGCTCGGTGACGCCCGCGTCGGCGGCGAGCTCGGTGACGCCCGCGTCGGCGGCGAGCTCGGTGACGCCCGCGTCGGCGGCGAGCCCCGTCACGCCGGCGTCGGCGGCCAGCGCGGTGACGCCCGCCTCGTCGGCCAGCCCCGTGACCCCGGCGTCGCCCGCCTCCGCGCCGTCGGCGCCGTCGGGCGAGTGAGCAGGGACGCCGGCCGGAGACCCCGTCCGCGCGGCCGGCGTCCACCGTTCCCACGCCCGTCCACGAGCCGCTCGATAGGATCGTGGACCGGCGGACGAGCTTGGTGAGGAGCTGAGATGGTCGCCAACAGGACCTGGGCGGTGATCGGGGGCGCGCTGGGCGCCGTCGGGATCGCCGGCGCCCTGACCGCCACGGCGGGCGAGCCCCGTGACCCCGTGGACCTCGACGCCGTCGAGATCGCGTCGACGGCGGACGGCACCGTGCCCGCCGCCACGCCCGGTCCGGACCCCGCACCGTCGCCGAGCGGCCCCGCGGGGGCCGCCACGGATGACGGCCTCGACGACTCCGACGATCACGACGACCGCCGCGACGACGACGACCGCGACGACGACGACCGCGACGACTCGGACGATCACGACTCCGACGACGACGACCGCCGCGGCGGCGACGACCGCGACGACTTGGACGACGACGACTCGTCCGGCCCGACCGTGGTCTCGCCGCCGAGCCCGGTGACCGCGGACACCCCCGACTGATGCTCGCGATACTCGGACCTGGAGCGGTGGGCGGACTGCTCGGCGCAGCGCTCCACAGAGCGGGGGAGGACGTCGTGGTGGTCGCGCGGCCCGCGAGCGCCCGGCGGATCCTCGCCGAGGGCATCCAGGTGCGCTCGGAGCTGTTCGGGGAGTTCACGGCCATGGTGCCGGTGACCACCGCCCTGCCGGCGGGCTCCGCCGTCGTCCTGGCGGTCAAGGCCTACGGACTGCCCGACGTCCTGCCGCAGCTCGCGGCCGCGCGACCGAGCGAGGTCCTCGCCCTGCTCAACGGGCTGGGGCATGCCGAGGCGCTCGGGGAGATCCCGGGCGCCCGCTGCGGGTCCGTGCAGGTGGAGGCCGCGCGCGAGGACGGTGTCGTCATCCACCGCGGCAGGTTCCTCATCGTCAACGTGCCGGCCGACGCCGACGGCCGGATCGCCGCCGCCCTGCGGCGGTCCGGTGTCGACGTGCGTGTGCGGGGCACGGAGCAGGACGTGCTGTGGGCCAAGTACAGCTTCCTGGCGCCGACGGCGCTCCTCACCTCGTGGGCCGACCTGCCGCTCGGGGAGGCGCTCGCCCGCGACCCCGACGTCGCGCGCGGCGTGGTCGACGAGGTCGCGGCGGTGGCGACGGCGGACGGTCACCCCACCACCTCCGACGAGCTGGATGCCCTGCTCCGCCGGCTGCCGGCGACGATGATGTCCTCGCTGCAGCACGACGTCCGCGCCGGCGGCCCCACCGAGCTGGAGGCGATCGGCGGGCACCTGATCGTGCTGGGGGAGCGCCACGGCGTCCCAGTGCCGACCCTCGAGCGCGTGGTGGACGACCTCCGGAGCCGGCTCGCCGCGTGAGGCGGGCCCATACGAGGCGACCCGTCGAACGAGGCGGGTCCGGGCGAAAGCCGTCCCGGCCGCGTGAGGCGGGCCGGGCGTGAGACGACCCGGCCGTGTGCGGGCGGAAGGCGTCGTCAGCGGGTGACGTCGACCAGCCGGTAGCCCATGCCGCGGACCGTCTCCACGTGGGCCGCGCCGATCTTGCGGCGCAGGTAACGCACGTACACGTCGACCACGTTCGACCCCGGGTCGAAGTCGTAGCCCCACACGCGCGAGAGCAGCTGCTCGCGGGAGAGCACCTGGCCCGGGTGGGTCATGAAGGTCTCGAGCAGGCTGAACTCGCGCGCGGAGAGGTCCACCTCCTTACCCTCGACCGTTACGCGCCTGCTGCGCAGGTCCAGGGAGAGGTCGCCGTGGGCCAGCACCGTCGTCTCGACGGTCGACGGCTCGGTGCGCAGCCGCAGCCGGACCCGCGCGAGCAGCTCCTCGAAGCGGAACGGCTTGGCCATGTAGTCGTCGGCGCCGCCGTCGAGACCGGCGACCGTGTCGTCGACCGAGGACCTGGCGGTGAGGATGATGACGGGGACGGTCGAGCCCTGGCCGCGCATGCGCCGGAGCACCTCGAAGCCGTCCATGTCCGGCAGCCCGATGTCGAGGATGACCAGGTCGTAGCCGTCGGTGTGGGCGTGGGCGAGCGCGTCACGCCCGGTGGCCACCGCCGTCGGCAGGTGCCCCGCGGCCCGGAGCCCCTTGGTCACGAACGAGGAGATGCCCGCCTCGTCCTCGACGATCAGGATCTGCGCCATCTTCCCTCCGCGGTTCCGGTTCCGGACAGTCTGGCACCGTTCGTCCGTCGGGCCCGGGACATGGCGAGATCCGCCGCGCCGCCGCGGCAGTCCGACGCCGCCGCGCTCGAGGGGCCCTGCCGCTGAGGCCCTCCACGTCGCCTGTGACCGGAGCCGAGTGCGCCCGCCGGCACGCCAGGTTTCGGCCACCCGGGGCTGGATGGAGGAGACCGGAGGCACTAGGTTGCGTGCAATCCGGGTTCCGGACAGGCCGGGGCCGAGACCGAGGGGGACGGCATGGACAGCGAGCGGCTGGCGAAGATCCTGGGCGACATCGGCGGGGTGGTGTGGGGTCCGTTCATCCTCATCCCGCTCCTGCTGGGCGCCGGCCTGTACCTGACCATCCGGCTGGGCGGGCTGCAGTTCCGCAAGCTCGGCGCCGCGCTGCGCCTCGCCCTGGTCCAGCGCAAGGACGAGGGCGCCGACGGCGACATCTCGCACTACCAGGCCCTCACCACCGCCCTCGCCGCCACCGTCGGCGTCGGCAACATCGCCGGCGTGGCCACGGCCATCCACCTGGGTGGTCCGGGCGCCCTGTTCTGGATGTGGGTCACCGGCCTGCTCGGCATGGCGTCGAAGTACTCGGAGGCGTTCCTCGGGGTCCGGTTCCGCACGAAGGACGCCAAGGGCGACGTCTCCGGCGGACCGCAGTACTACCTCGCCCGGGCCATCCCCAACCGGTTCGGCCTGGTCCTGAGCCTCACCTTCGCCGTGTTCGCGGTGCTCGCCAGCTTCGGCATCGGCAACATGACCCAGTCCAACACCGTGGCCACCTCGGTGGAGGGGTCCTTCGGCGTCCCGGTGTGGCTCGTCGGCCTCCTGCTGGCCGTCGGCACGGGCGCGGTGCTCATCGGCGGCATCCGCTCGATCGGCAAGGTCACGGCCGGCTTCGTCCCGATGATGATCGTGCTCTACGTCCTCGCGTCGCTGGTGCTGCTGGTCATGAACGTCGCCGACATCCCGCAGGCGCTCGCGCTGATCTTCACCGACGCCTTCACCGGGACCGCGGCCGCCGGCGGGTTCCTCGGCTCGACGATGATCCTGGCGATCCAGTTCGGCGTCGCCCGCGGAATCTTCTCCAACGAGTCGGGCATGGGTTCCGCCGCCATCGCGGCGGCCGCCGCCCAGACCCGCCACCCCGTCCGCCAGGGCCTCGTGTCGATGACGCAGACGTTCATCGACACGCTCATCGTCGTGTCGATGACCGGCCTCGTCATCATCACCACCGGCGCCTGGCAGAGCGAGAAGGAGGGTGCCGGGATGACGGCCGAGGCGTTCAACGCCGGCCTCGGGCCGTGGGGCCACTACATCGTGACGATCTCCGTCATCTTCTTCGCGTTCTCCACCGTGCTGGGCTGGGCCTACTACGGCGAGCGCTGCATGGAGCGGCTCGTGGGCGTCAAGGGCGTCATGCCCTACCGCGTGCTGTTCACCATCGTGGTCTTCGTCGGGGCGACGACGGAGCTGACCGTCGTCTGGAACTTCTCCGACATCATGAACGGGCTGATGGCCCTGCCCAACCTCATCGGCCTGGTCATCTGCGCGGGGCTCATCGCGCGCGAGACGAAGGCGTACCTCGCGCACGACCCGCAGCTGCTCCAGGAGCCGTCGGTCTCCACGCTCGAGGGCACGGCCGCGCTGGAACGACTGGTCCGCCGCTAGCCAGGGCTCCGGCGGCAGCGGGCTCCCCGGCGGGCAGGCCCGCCCGCCGGGGAACCGCCGCTGCGGACTCGTCAGGTCCGAGCGGCCCCGCCTGTCACGCCCGGGCGGCCTCGTCGGTCGAGGCGACCGGCTCCTCCGACGGGCGCGGGTCGACCTCCACGTCCACGGCCGGCAGGTCCAGCAGGAAGAGCGACCCGGCGCCGGGGTGGGAGTCCACGCGCACCGTGCCCCCGTGCGCCTCGGCGATGGCCGCCACGATCGCCAGCCCCAGCCCCGCGCCCTCGCGGCGTCCCGCCTCGCCGGGTGCGCGGGCGAACCGGTCGAAGATGCGCTCGCGCTGCTCCGGTGCGATGCCGACGCCCTCGTCCCGGACCCACAGGTGCAGCCGGTCGCCGTCCAGCGCGCACCCGATCGCCACCGTCGAGCCGTCGTCGGAGAACTTCACCGCGTTCGCGACCAGCTGCAGCATCGCCTGGGTGAGCCGCTGCGCGTCCACGCTCGCCTCGGCCTCGAGGCGCTCGTCCACCCGCCACCGGCGCTCGCCGAGCGGCCGCGCCTGGTCGAGCACGTTGTCGATCAGCAGCCCCAGCGAGGCGGGGGCGGGTTGGACGAAGTCCGGCTGCTCGGACCGGGCCAGCATCACGAGGTCGTCGGCGAGGCGGTGCATCCGGTCGAGCTCGCTGAGGGCCAGCGCCTTGGTGGCGGCCGTGTCCGCGGGGTCGGCGGGATCCATGAGCTCGAGGTGACCACGGACGATGGTGATCGGCGTACGGAGCTCGTGGCCGGCGTCGTCGAGAAGCCTGCGCTGGGAGGAGAAGGCGTCCTCCAGGCGGGCCAGCATGGCGTTGAAGGTCCGGGCGAGGTCGCTGAGGTCGTCGGTGCCCGTCACGTCGATGCGGCGGGACAGGTCCGTCTCGGAGATCGTCTCCGCCGTCTCGCGGAGCTGGCGCACCGGTCGGAGGAGCCGCCCCGACAGCAGCCACCCGACGACGGCGAGCACCGCGAACGAGACGGCGCTGACGAGGGCGTAGGTGCGGAACGTGTCGGTCACCGACGCCTGCTCGGCGGCGCGGTCGAACGCGACGACGAGGGCACCGACGCCGACGTCGTCCACGGTGACCGGGATCAGCGCGTAGCGGTACTCGGCGGCCGCGGTCGTCACGGACGCGATCCGTCCCGAGCCGGAGCCGGACGCGGCCTCGAGCTGGTCGGTCAGGTGGGTGACGAGCTCGGCGTCGTCCGCCAGGGGCAGGCCCGAGGGCATGGTGTACTCCAGCCGGCCGTCGACGAAGCCCACCATCCCCTCGCCGGGGCCGGGCACCTCCCGCACCATGCCGTCGTAGATGATCTCGCGGGCGTCGGCGCCGGCCGTGCGTGCCGCGTCGTCCGCGAAGGCGGAGAACTCCTCGGCGGTGCGGTGCAGGCTCGCGTCGACGACGTCGTCGACGCGGTCACGCTGCAGCACGAAGGCGGTGCCGCCCGCCACGAGGAGCGTGAGCCCGGTCAGGGCCAGCACCAGCACGAGGATGCGGGCGCGCACGGTCGTGCCGCGAGGGTTGCCACCCGTCGTCGCCATCGTCTCCTCCTCCGCCCGCCGCGCTCTGCCGAAAACGCTCCCGGCGGGTCCTGCGGTTCCCTTCCGGCCGGTGCGCGCCGATCGTCCCACCGATGGTGACGCACGCGGATGAGACGGGGATGAGAGGAGCCCGGGACCCGTCAGGGTCCCGGGCTCCTTCCCGACGGCGCAGGGGGCCTCAGGCGAGCAGCTCCTGGATGCGGCCGACACCCTCCACGAGGTCGTCGTCGCCCAGCGCGTAGCTCAGGCGCAGGTAGCCGCTGGGGCCGAACGCCTCGCCCGGCACGACGGCGACCTCGACCTCCTCGAGGATCAGCTCGGCGAGCTCCGCCGAGGTGGTGGGCGTGCGGCCCCGGATCGTGCGGCCCAGGACGCCCTCGACGGACGGGTAGGCGTAGAACGCGCCGCGGGGCGTGGGCAGCGTGACGCCGTCGATGGCGCGGAGCATCTCCACCATGGTGCGGCGGCGGCGGTCGAACGCCGTCCGCATGTTCTCGACGGCGGAGAGGTCGCCGGTCAGGGCCGCCACGGCGGCGCGCTGGGAGACGTTGGCGACGTTGGAGGTCAGGTGCGACTGCAGGTTCGTGGCCGCCTTGATGACGTCCTGCGGGCCGATCATCCAGCCCACGCGCCAGCCCGTCATCGCGTACGTCTTGGCGACGCCGTTGAGCACGATCGAGGTGTCGACCAGCTCGGGGACGACCCGCTGGATCGGGGTGAACACCGTGTCGTCGTAGACGAGGTGCTCGTAGATCTCGTCGGTGATCACCCATACCCCGTGCTCCACCGCCCAGCGGCCGATGGCCTCTGTCTGCTCGGGGGAGTAGACGGCGCCGGTCGGGTTCGACGGTGAGCAGAACAGCAGCGCCTTGGTCCGCTCGGTGCGGGCCGCCTCGAGCTGCTCGACCGTGACGAGGTACTCCTGGTCGGCCCCGGCGAACACCTCCACCGGGGTGCCGCCCGCGAGCGTGATGGCCTCGGGGTAGGTGGTCCAGTACGGGGCGGGCAGCAGCACCTCGTCGCCCGGGTCGATGATGGCGGCGAACGCCTGGTAGACGGCCTGCTTGCCACCGTTGGTGACGAGGACGGAGTCGGGGGAGACCTCGTAGCCTGAGTCGCGCAGGGTCTTCGCGGCGATGGCCTCGCGCAGCACCGGCAGCCCCTTCGCCGGGGTGTACCGGTGGTTGACCGGGTCCTTGGCGGCGGCGATCGCGGCCTCGACGATGTAGTCGGGCGTGGGGAAGTCAGGCTCGCCGGCGCCGAAGCCGATCACCGGACGGCCCGCGGCCTTGAGGGCCTTGGCCTTGGCGTCGACGGCGAGCGTCGCCGACTCGCCGATCGCGGCGAGCCGGGCGGAGACACGGGACTTGGATGTGGTGGATGCGCTCACAAGGCCTATCGTGGCACGCGCCCATCTGGTGGTCACGGGCCGTTCGGTCACCGGGCGGGCAGCACCTTCTGGCCCCCGGGCTGACGGCAGCCTCGGGCACCGGCGGACGGCCTCCGCGGCACGGTCCGAGCGGAGGGGACCACGTGTGACGAGGCTCCCTGCGGGGCGGGTTCGACCAAAAGCCCCTCGACCACGTACACTCGACGCCGGTGGTTGACGTCCGCCATGCTGAAGCGTGCCCGTGCGGGTAGGTGAGAGCATGGGGGTAGATCACCGAAGGGCAGTGGCGCAATTGGTAGCGCACCGGTCTCCAAAACCGGCGGTTGTGGGTTCGAGTCCCTCCTGCCCTGCCAGGACTGCACCTCCAGACGGAGGATGTGGACGTCCTGATGGCTTCGCCGCACGGCGAGCCGGAGCCGTCCGACCGGGGCGGTGTCGGACCGGGCCGATACGTAAGGAAGCAACCTGTGAGCGAGTCTGCGAGCGCGACGTCGGGGCGGCCCGAGCGCGCCGCGAGCGCGGGCGGGGCGACCACGAAGAAGAAGCGTGGCCTCTTCGGCCGCATCGCGCTCTTCGTGCGTCAGGTCATCGCCGAGCTCAAGAAGGTCGTGCGCCCGACGCGCAGCGAGCTGATGACCTACTTCGTCGTCGTCCTCGTCTTCGTCGCGGCGATCATGGCCTTCGTCGGTCTGCTCGACCTGTCGTTCGGTCGGCTCGTGCTGTGGATCTTCGGCTGACTCCCATGACGCCGTCGGTCCACGCCGGCAGCCGGCCGACCCAGTAGCCACCCACCGACCAGAAAGCAGGTCCCCTGTGCCTGAGGAAACTCTCGAGCCCCAGAACGTCGAGGAGACGTCGCTCGAGCACGGGCAGCCGGACGCCCCGGCTGCCGGCGACGCCGACGTCGGTGCTGCCGTCGAGCCCGACCAGGCCGGAGCGGACCTGACGGACGCCGAGGAGTCCGACGAGGACCTCGCCGCCGACTCCGAGGAGGCCGACGAGGCGCTCGCCGCGGACACCGCGGAGTCGGACGAGGCGCTGGCCGCGGACGTCGAGGGGGCGGAGCCCGCGACCGACGAGGCCGCCGCCGAGCCGGAGGCCGAGGAGGACCCGCTGGAGGCGTTCCGCAAGGAGCTCAGCCGGCTGCCGGGCTACTGGTACGTCGTGCACACCTACGCCGGCTACGAGAAGCGCGTGAAGGCGAACCTCGAGAACCGCATCCAGAGCCTCAACATGGAGGACTACATCTACCAGGTCGAGGTGCCCATGGAGGAGGTTGTCGAGATCAAGAACGCCCAGCGCAAGCTCGTCAACCGCGTCCGTGTCCCGGGCTACACCCTCGTCCGCATGGACCTGACCGACGAGTCCTGGGGCGCCGTGCGCCACACCCCGGGCGTCACCGGCTTCGTGGGCAACACCCACCAGCCGGTCCCGCTGACCGAGGACGAGGTCTTCTCGATGCTCGCCCCCACGGTCCAGGCCGCGGCCCCGGCCACGTCCGCCAAGTCGGCCACCGCCGGCGGCGGCGCGCAGCCGACGCCCATCCAGGTGGACTTCGAGGTCGGCGAGTCGGTCACCGTCACCGACGGCCCCTTCGAGACGCTGCCGGCGACCATCTCGGAGATCAGCCCGGAGAGCCAGAAGCTCAAGGTGCTCGTCACGATCTTCGGCCGGGAGACCCCGGTCGAGCTGTCGTTCTCGCAGGTCGCCAAGATCTGAGCCGAGGCGCGACAGCGTCTGCCGGCCGACCGCCGGCGGGTATCCCAGGAAGAACCGTTAGGACCCGAACATGCCCCCCAAGAAGAAGGTTGCAGGCCTGATCAAGCTCCAGATCCAGGCCGGCGCCGCGACCCCGGCGCCGCCGATCGGCCCCGCGCTGGGTCAGCACGGCGTCAACATCATGGAGTTCTGCAAGGCGTACAACGCGGCCACGGAGGCCCAGCGCGGCAACGTGATCCCGGTGGAGATCACGGTCTACGAGGACCGTTCCTTCACCTTCGTCACCAAGACCCCGCCGGCCGCCGAGATGATCAAGAAGGCCGCCGGTGTGGCCAAGGGCTCCGGCACGCCGCACACCGCCAAGGTCGGCAAGATCACCCGTGAGCAGGTGCAGGAGATCGCCCGCACCAAGCAGGAGGATCTCAACGCCAACGACATCGACGCCGCCGAGAAGATCATCGCCGGCACCGCCCGCTCCATGGGCATAACGGTCGAGGGCTGACCGAACAACCCGTACGACGGCGCCCCGGCGCCGTGAAGTGGCAGGGTCCGCGCGGACCCGCAGACCACGACTGCAGAAGAGAGAAGCAGATGGCAACGCGCAGCAAGAACTACCGCAAGGCCGCCGAGCGCATTCACGACGGCGAGCTCTACGCGCCCCTCCAGGCCGTTCGTCTGGCCAAGGAGACCGCGACCACCAAGTTCGACTCCACCGTCGAGGTCGTCTTCCGCCTCGGCGTCGACCCCCGCAAGGCAGACCAGATGGTGCGCGGCACCGTCAACCTGCCGCACGGCACCGGCAAGACCGCTCGGGTCCTGGTCTTCGCCGTCGGTGAGCGGGCCAACCAGGCCATCGAGGCCGGGGCGGACGAGGTCGGTGGCGACGAGCTGATCGAGAAGGTCGCGGCCGGCTACACCGACTTCGACGCCGCCGTGGCGACGCCGGACCTCATGGGCAAGGTCGGCCGCCTGGGCCGCGTGCTCGGCCCCCGTGGCCTCATGCCGAACCCGAAGACCGGCACCGTGACGATGGACGTGGCCAAGGCCGTGAACGACATCAAGGGCGGCCGCATCGAGTTCCGGGTGGACAAGCACTCGAACCTGCACTTCATCATCGGCAAGGCCAGCTTCGACGAGACGAAGCTCGTGGAGAACTACGCCGCGGCGCAGGAGGAGATCCTCCGCCTCAAGCCGGCCAGCTCCAAGGGCCGCTACATCACCAAGGCGACCGTCACCACCACGATGGGCCCCGGCATCCCGCTGGACGCCACCAAGACGCGCAACCTCACCACCGAGGACGCCTCCTGACCAGGTGAGCTGAACCAGGTTCGACGACGACGGCCCGGACCTTCCGCAGGGAAGGTGCCGGGCCGTCGTCGTGCCTGAGGCCCTAGACCTGAGGTTCGGGGCCTGGGACCCCGGTCCACCCTCGGTACGCGTCCTCACCGAGGGAGGACCAGATGGCCAGAATGGTTCGCATCGAACCGTTCTGGAAGCAAATCCTGACCTCGACCTGGACGTCGACCTTGGCCTCGACGTCGACCCAGGCCTCGACGGCGACCTTGGCCTTGACGGCGACCCAGGCCTCGACGTCGACCCAGGCCTCGACGTCGTTCCTGTCCGGTCGATGGTCGCTGGGCACTCGTCAGGCGACGAGTTGGCCGAAATGGTTCGCATCGGACCGTTCCCTAACCAATTTGTCGACCTCGACCCGTCGTCGCCGGACTCCGGGCAGCGACGGGCGACGAGTTGGCCAAAGTGGTTTGCATTCGGACCGTTCGCTGACCAATTCGTCCGCCTCGTCTGGTCGCTGGCCCCTGGGTGACCGACGGGCGACGAGTTGGCCAAAGTGGTTCGCATCGGACCGTTCGCTAACCAATTCGTCCGCCTCGTCTGGCCGCTGGCCCCTGGGTGACCGACGGGCGACGAGTGCGGGGAAGTGGATCGGATCGCCGGACGCCGGTGCCGGGCGTCGTCGGCGCGGCTCCGAGGTGCGACGGCTGGCGCGGAACACACCGGGTGTGGCCAAGGACACGGCCGTCGGAGCGGCCCCGGGCCCGCCGGGCGTTGTTCGGGGCCTCAGGAAGCCTGTAGGGTGTCATCTGCCAAAGACCGCCGGTCGCCCGTCTCGCAGACGGGGCCAAGTCCGCTGACGCGGAGCCTGCGCAGGTGAGTATCGAGCTTGAGCCGTAAGGTTCCGAGCCCCGTGCCCTCCTGTGCACGGGGCTTTTCTGCGTTTACGGGTCGCCGACCGGCGTCACTACCGGAAGGAGGGCCATGGCGAGGCCTGACAAGGCGGCAGCGGTTGCCGAGATCACGGAGCAGTTCCGTGAGTCGAGCGCCGTCATGCTGACCGAGTACCGCGGACTCAGCGTCGCCCAGCTCAAGCAGCTGCGCCGCTCGCTCGCCGGTACTGCTAGCTACGCCGTGGTGAAGAACACGCTGACGGCCATCGCGGCGAAGGAGGCCGGCCTCGACAACCTCGAGGACGAGCTCTCCGGCCCCACCGCGATCGCGTTCGTGACCGGGGAGCCGGTCGACGCGGCCAAGGCCCTGCGTGACTTCGCCAAGGCGAACCCTCAGCTCGTGATCAAGGCGGGCGTCCTGGAGGGCAGCAAGCTCTCCGCCGAGGACGTCTCCAAGCTCGCCGAGCTCGAGTCCCGCGACGTGCTGCTGGGCAAGGCGGCCGGAGCGATGAAGGCTGCGCTGTTCCAGGCTGCCTACCTCTTCACCGCGCCGGCCACCCAGGCCGCGCGCACCATCGAGGCCCTGCGCGAGAAGCAGGCCGCCGAGGCCTGATCCCGACCGGGACCGGCCACGGCACGCACCACCCCCACCCTCTGCTCGCGTAGCAGGACTACCAGGAAGGAACGCCAACCATGGCGAAGCTCAGCACCGAAGAGCTCATCGAGGCTTTCAAGGAGCTCACCCTCATCGAGCTCTCCGAGTTCGTGAAGCAGTTCGAGGAGACCTTCGAGGTCACCGCCGCCGCCCCCGTCGCCGTCGCCGCTGCCGGTGCGCCGGCCGGTGGTGCGGGCGCCGAGGAGGCCGAGGAGGAGAAGTCGGAGTTCGACGTCGTCCTCGAGTCGGTCGGCGACAAGAAGATCCAGGTCATCAAGGAGGTGCGCGCCCTGACCTCCCTCGGCCTGAAGGAGGCCAAGGACCTCGTGGACAGCGCCCCTAAGGCCGTCCTCGAGGGCGTTGCGAAGGACGCGGCCGACAAGGCCAAGGAGCAGCTCGAGGGCGCCGGCGCCACCGTCACCCTCAAGTGATCTGACCGGCTCCGCCCCGGCGCGACACCGCGCTGGGCGGGGCCGGGAGCCCCGTACGGCTCGACGACGAGGCCCGCACCAGTGGTGCGGGCCTCGTTCCGTGCTCGCTGGACCTAGCACCATCCGGCGGGTATGCTGACGCTTTGCGCTGACCTCTGCCTGCCATCAGGCTCCACCCGTCCCAGGTGATCAGTGCAGTGTGCATTCCAATCGCAGGGAAGGACCCCCTTTGGCTGCCTCGCGCACCTCTTCCGCACCTACTGCTGACGCTATCGCGAACCGTACGGCATCACGCCGCGTCTCGTTCGCCAAGATCCACGAACCGCTTCAGGCGCCCGACCTCCTCGGGCTGCAGACCGAGAGCTTCGACTGGCTGCTCGGGGACGACGCCTGGCGTGCACGCGTCGAGGCCGCCGCCGCGAGCGGCGACACCAACGTGAACACCACCTCGGGTCTGGAGGAGATCTTCGCAGAGATCTCCCCGATCGAGGACTTCGGACAGTCCATGTCGCTCTCGTTCCGCGACCACCGCTTCGAGCCGCCGAAGTACACGGCCGAGGAGTGCAAGGAGAAGGACTTCACCTACGCCGCCCCGCTGTTCGTCACGGCGGAGTTCGTCAACTACACCACCGGCGAGATCAAGTCGCAGACGGTGTTCATGGGCGACTTCCCGCTGATGACCGAGCGCGGCACCTTCATCATCAACGGCACCGAGCGTGTCGTCGTGTCCCAGCTGGTCCGCTCCCCGGGGGTCTACTTCGAGCGGACCCCGGACAAGACGTCCGACAAGGACATCTTCACCACGAAGGTGATCCCGAGCCGCGGCGCCTGGCTCGAGTTCGAGATCGACAAGCGCGACGCCGTCGGCGTGCGCATCGACCGCAAGCGCAAGCAGTCCGTCACGGTCTTCCTGCGCGCGCTCGGCATGACCGAGTCGGAGATCCGCGAGGAGTTCGCCGACTACCCGGTCCTGCTCGAGACCCTCGAGAAGGACAACGTCCACACCCAGGACGAGGCCCTGCTCGACATCTACCGCAAGGTCCGCCCCGGCGAGCCGCCGACGGTCGAGGCCGGCCGCACCCTGCTCGAGAACTACTACTTCAACCCCAAGCGCTACGACCTCGCCAAGGTCGGGCGGTACAAGGTGAACAAGAAGCTCGGCCTCACCACCGAGCTCGGCGAGTCCGTCCTGCGTCTGGACGACATCACCGCCACGATCAAGTACCTCCTGGCCCTCCACAAGGGCGACGAGACGATCGCGGGCACCCGTAACGGCGAGCCGGTCGACATCCGCGTCGAGACCGACGACATCGACCACTTCGGCAACCGCCGCATCCGCGCCGTCGGCGAGCTCATCCAGAACCAGGTCCGCACCGGCCTGTCCCGGATGGAGCGCGTCGTGCGCGAGCGCATGACCACGCAGGACGTCGAGGCGATCACCCCGCAGACCCTGATCAACATCCGCCCCGTGGTGGCCTCGATCAAGGAGTTCTTCGGCACCTCCCAGCTCTCGCAGTTCATGGACCAGAACAACCCGCTCGCGGGCCTGACGCACAAGCGGCGTCTGTCGGCCCTCGGCCCGGGTGGTCTCTCCCGTGACCGCGCCGGCATGGAGGTCCGTGACGTCCACCCGTCGCACTACGGCCGCATGTGCCCGATCGAGACGCCTGAGGGCCCGAACATCGGCCTCATCGGCTCGCTCGCGACGTTCGCGCGCATCAACCCGTTCGGCTTCGTCGAGACCCCGTACCGCGTGGTCAGGGACGGCGTCGTCACGGACGAGGTCGTCTACCTCACGGCCGACGACGAGGACCGCCACGTCATCGCGCAGGCCTCGGCCCCGCTCGACGACGACGGCAAGTTCATCGAGGAGTCGGCCCTGTGCCGTCTCTCCGGCGGTGAGCCGGCCCTGGTGAACGTCGACGAGATCGACTACATGGACGTCTCCGCCCGCCAGATGGTGTCCGTGGCGACGGCCATGATCCCGTTCCTCGAGCACGACGACGCCAACCGTGCCCTCATGGGCGCGAACATGCAGCGTCAGGCCGTGCCGCTGCTGCGCAGCGAGGCCCCGCTCGTCGGGACCGGCATGGAGCGCCGTGCCGCCGTCGACGCCGGTGACGTCATCGTCGCCGCGAAGCCGGGCGTGGTCACCGAGGTCTCGGCCGACGCGATCCACGTGGCGGCCGACGACGGCACGAACCAGATCTACCGTGTCGCCAAGTTCCGCCGCTCCAACCAGGGCAACTCCTACAACCAGCGCGTGCTGGTCGACGAGGGCGCCCGCGTCGAGGTCGGCTCGGCCCTCGCCGACGGTCCCGCCACGCAGGAGGGCGAGCTCGCGCTCGGCAAGAACCTCCTCGTCGCCTTCATGTCGTGGGAGGGCTACAACTACGAGGACGCGATCATCCTGTCGCAGCGCCTCGTGGCCGACGACGTGCTCACCTCGATCCACATCGAGGAGCACGAGGTCGACGCCCGCGAGACGAAGCTGGGCGCCGAGGAGATCACCCGGGACATCCCGAACGTCTCCGAGGAGGTCCTGGCGGACCTCGACGAGCGCGGCATCGTCCGTATCGGTGCCGAGGTCAGCTCCGGCGACATCCTCGTCGGCAAGGTCACCCCGAAGGGTGAGACCGAGCTGACGTCGGAGGAGCGCCTGCTGCGCGCGATCTTCGGCGAGAAGGCGCGCGAGGTGCGCGACACCTCCCTGAAGGTGCCCCACGGCGAGTCCGGCATCGTCATCGGGGTCCGTGAGTTCAGCGAGGAGGACGGCGACGAGCTGCCCCCGGGCGTGAACCAGATGGTCCGCGTCTACATCGCCCAGCGGCGCAAGATCACCGACGGCGACAAGCTCGCCGGCCGCCACGGCAACAAGGGCGTCATCTCCAAGATCCTGCCCGTCGAGGACATGCCGTTCCTGCCGGACGGCACCCCGGTCGACGTGATCCTCAACCCGCTCGGCGTGCCCGGGCGCATGAACGTCGGTCAGGTCCTCGAGCTGCACCTCGGCTGGATCGCCGCGCAGGGCTGGGACGTGACCGAGGCCGCCAAGGCGGCCGAGGAGTGGGCCCGCACCCTGCCGGAGGAGTCCCTCCGGGGCGAGGCCGGCACGCCGGTGGCGACCCCCGTCTTCGACGGCATCCACCAGGAGGAGATCCAGGGTCTGCTCCAGCACACCACCCCGAACCGCGACGGGGACCGTCTGGTCAACGCCGACGGCAAGGCGCAGCTCTTCGACGGCCGCTCCGGCGAGCCGTTCCCGGAGCCGATCTCGGTGGGCTACATGTACATCCTCAAGCTGCACCACCTGGTGGACGACAAGATCCACGCCCGCTCCACCGGTCCGTACTCGATGATCACCCAGCAGCCGCTGGGCGGTAAGGCGCAGTTCGGTGGCCAGCGCTTCGGCGAGATGGAGGTGTGGGCCCTGGAGGCCTACGGCGCCGCCTACGCCCTCCAGGAGCTGCTCACCATCAAGTCCGACGACGTCACCGGCCGCGTGAAGGTCTACGAGGCCATCGTCAAGGGGGAGAACATCCCCGAGCCGGGCATCCCCGAGTCTTTCAAGGTGCTCATCCAGGAGATGCGTTCGCTCTGCCTGAACGTCGAGGCGCTCGACGCCGAGGGCAACGCGATCGAGCTGCGGGACGCCGACGACGAGGTGTACCGGGCCGCTGAGGAGCTCGGCATCGACCTCTCGCGCCGTCCCGACGCCAGCAGCGTCGACGAACTGTAGGACCCGAGGGGGCGTGCCGTGGTGGCGTGGCCGACCGAGAGAACACGGTCGGCCGCGCCCCGGCACCGCCAGCCCCACCGGCGCCCAACCTCAAAGCTGTAAACGGTGTTCTACCGGAGGAAGTAGGAACCCTTGCTCGACGTCAATGTCTTCGACCAGCTGCACATCTCGCTCGCCACAGCGAGCGACGTGCGCGAGTGGTCGCACGGTGAGGTCAAGAAGCCCGAGACCATCAACTACCGCACCCTGAAGCCGGAGAAGGACGGTCTGTTCGGCGAGCAGATCTTCGGACCCACCCGGGACTGGGAGTGCGCGTGCGGCAAGTACAAGCGCGTGCGCTACAAGGGCATCATCTGCGAGCGGTGCGGCGTGGAGGTCACCCGCTCCAAGGTGCGCCGCGAGCGCATGGGCCACATCGAGCTCGCCGCTCCCGTTACCCACATCTGGTACTTCAAGGGCGTGCCCTCGCGCCTGGGGTACCTGCTCAACCTCGCGCCGAAGGACCTCGAGAAGGTCATCTACTTCGCCGCGTACATGATCACCGAGGTCGACGAGGACGGCCGGCACGAGGACCTGCCCTCGCTCCAGAACGAGATGGACCTGGAGAAGAAGCAGGTCGAGACGCGCCGCGACACCGACATCGAGGCGCGCGCGCAGCGGCTCGAGGCCGACCTGGCCGAGCTCGAGGCGTCCGGCGCCAAGGCGGACGCGCGGGACAAGGTCCGCAAGTCGGCCGAGCGCGAGATGGCGCAGATCCGCAAGCGCGCCGACCAGGACCTCGACCGCCTCGAGCGCGTCTGGGACCGTTTCAAGAACCTCAAGGTCGGTGACCTCGAGGGCGACGAGATGCTCTACCGCGAGCTGAACGCCCGCTACGGCATCTACTTCAAGGGCGCCATGGGCGCCGAGGCGATCCAGAAGCGCCTGGAGACGTTCGACCTGCAGGCCGAGGCGGACTCCCTGCGCGAGACCATCGCCACCGGCACCGGTCAGCGCAAGACCCGCGCCCTCAAGCGCCTCAAGGTCGTCAACGCCTTCCTGACCACGGGCAACTCCCCGCTGGGCATGGTCCTGGACTGCGTCCCGGTCATCCCGCCGGACCTGCGCCCGATGGTTCAGCTCGACGGTGGCCGCTTCGCCACCTCCGACCTGAACGACCTCTACCGCCGGGTCATCAACCGCAACAACCGCCTCAAGCGGCTGCTCGACCTCGGCGCGCCCGAGATCATCGTCAACAACGAGAAGCGCATGCTCCAGGAGTCCGTGGACGCGCTCTTCGACAACGGCCGCCGCGGGCGTCCGGTGACGGGCCCGGGCAACCGCGCCCTGAAGTCGATCTCGGACATGCTCAAGGGCAAGCAGGGCCGGTTCCGCCAGAACCTGCTCGGCAAGCGCGTCGACTACTCCGGCCGTTCGGTCATCGTGGTCGGCCCGACCCTGAAGCTGCACCAGTGCGGTCTGCCCAAGCAGATGGCGCTGGAGCTGTTCAAGCCGTTCGTGATGAAGCGCCTCGTGGACCTCAACCACGCGCAGAACATCAAGGCGGCCAAGCGCATGGTCGAGCGCTCGCGCCCGCAGGTGTGGGACGTCCTCTCCGAGGTCATCCGCGAGCACCCGGTACTGCTCAACCGTGCGCCGACCCTGCACCGCCTGGGCATCCAGGCGTTCGAGCCGCAGCTGGTCGAGGGCAAGGCCATCCAGCTCCACCCGCTCGTCTGCGGCGCGTTCAACGCCGACTTCGACGGCGACCAGATGGCCGTGCACCTGCCGCTGAGCGCGGAGGCGCAGGCCGAGGCCCGCATCCTCATGCTGTCCTCGAACAACATCCTCAAGCCGTCGGACGGCCGTCCGGTGACCATGCCCACCCAGGACATGATCATCGGCCTGTTCCACCTGACGTCGGACCGCACCGACGCCAAGGGGGAGGGCCGCTCGTTCTCCTCCATGGCCGAGGCGATCATGGCCTTCGACGCCGGCGACCTCGACCTGAACGCCGTCGTCAAGATCCGGTTCCCCGAGCTCGTCCCGCCGCAGGGCTGGACCGCGCCCGAGGGCTGGGAGGAGGGCGACGCCTACGTCTTCGAGACCACGCTGGGCCGGGCCCTGTTCAACGAGCTGCTGCCCGTCGACTACCCGTACATCAACCGGGTCGTGGACAAGAAGATCCTGGGCGCCATCGTCAACGACCTGGCGGAGCGCTACCCCAAGGTCGACGTCGGGGCGAGCCTCGACGCGCTCAAGGAGGCGGGTTTCCGCTGGGCCTCCCGGTCCGGCGTGACCATCGCGATCTCCGACGTCGTCGCTCCCGAGGCGAAGGCCGGCATCCTCGAGAAGTACGAGGGGGAGGCCGCCAAGATCCAGGAGCAGTACGACATGGGTCTGATCACGGACGACGAGCGCCGTCAGGAGCTCATCGACATCTGGACCCAGGCCACCAACGACGTCGACAACGCGATGCGGGAGAACTTCCCGGAGCGCAACACCGTGTTCCGGATGGTCACCTCCGGTGCGCGCGGTAACTGGATGCAGGTCCGTCAGATCGCCGGTATGCGCGGTCTCGTGGCGGACCCGAAGGGTGAGATCATCCCTCGCCCGATCAAGTCCAACTACCGCGAGGGCCTCTCCGTCCTCGAGTACTTCATCGCCACGCACGGCGCCCGTAAGGGTCTGGCCGACACCGCCCTGCGTACCGCGGACTCCGGGTACCTCACCCGTCGTCTCGTGGACGTCTCCCAGGACGTCATCGTGCGTGAGGACGACTGCGGCACCCGCATGGGCCTGACGATGACGATCGCCGAGCCGGACTCCCTGGGGAACCTCGTGCGCGCGGAGACGGTGGAGACCAGCGTCTACGCCCGCACGCTCGCCCAGGACGTCAAGGACGCGGACGGCAACGTCCTCGCCCAGGCCGGGGACGACGCCGGCGACGTGCTCATCGAGCGCCTCGTCGAGGCCGGCGTCACCGAGGTCAAGATCCGTTCGGTCCTGACCTGCGAGTCGCACGTGGGCACCTGCGCCAAGTGCTACGGCCGCTCCCTGGCCACCGGCAAGCTGGTGGACATCGGCGAGGCCGTCGGCATCATCGCCGCCCAGTCCATCGGCGAGCCCGGCACCCAGCTGACCATGCGTACCTTCCACACAGGTGGCGCCGCCTCCGCGGAGGACATCACGCAGGGTCTGCCCCGTGTGCAGGAGCTCTTCGAGGCCCGTACCCCGAAGGGTGAGGCCCCGATCGCCGAGGCCGCCGGCCGTGTGAAGATCGACGACTCCGAGCGCACGCGCAAGATCGTCATCGTCCGCGACGACGGTCAGGAGGACGCGGTCTACCCGGTGACCAAGCGCGCCCGCCTGCTGGTGGAGGACGGCGAGCACGTGGCCGTCGGACGCCAGCTCATCGCCGGTGCGGTGGACCCGAAGAAGGTCCTGCGCATCCTCGGCCCGCGCGCCACGCAGAAGCACCTCGTCGAGCAGGTCCAGGAGGTCTACCGCTCCCAGGGCGTGGACATCCACGACAAGCACATCGAGGTCATCGTCCGCCAGATGCTGCGCCGCGTGACGGTGCTGGACTCCGGCGACTCGCGTCTGCTGCCGGGTGAGCTCATGGAGCGCAGCCGGTTCGAGACCGAGAACCGTCGCGTGGTCTCCGAGGGCGGCACCCCCGCCTCGGGGCGTCCCGAGCTGATGGGTATCACCAAGGCCTCGCTCGCCACCGACTCGTGGCTCTCCGCCGCCTCCTTCCAGGAGACGACGAAGGTGCTGACCGAGGCGGCCATGAGCAGCCGGCGTGACCCGCTGCTCGGCCTCAAGGAGAACGTCATCCTCGGTAAGCTCATCCCCGCCGGGACGGGCCTGCCCCGCTACCACGAGGTGGTCGTGGAGCCGACGGAGGAGGCCAAGGCCCAGGCGTTCAGCCGGCTGGGCTACAGCGACATCGACTTCGCCCCCACGGGCGGCACCAACGAGTCGATCCTGCTCGACGACCTGGACTTCGGTCCGGACACGTACGGGCTCGAGTTCCGCTGATCCACGCAGGACGCGACGGGGCCGAGAGGTTCAGCACCTCCCGGCCCCGCCGCGTGCCGGGACGTGGCGATGGTGTTGCACGCCACGCCCCGGGCTCGTCCCCAAGCTTTGACGCACGAATCCGCCGCGGAGTACGCTATTCGGCGGTGCCCGTGACATCGGGCTCTCGTGCGTGCGCCTCTCACGCCGCTGGGTCTCGACCCCGGCAGGAGCGGGGTCCGCAGGCGTCACCGCCCAGTAGCAGCACGTCGATCCACCTCTTACGGTGGCAGACGTGGCAACGCCACAGCTGGTCGACACGCCCGACAGCGGGGGCAAGGGGAAGCGAGCGAGGACGGGTCCAGTTGATCCGTGCCGGTCGACCCCAATGGTCGGGCGAGCAGAGCAAATATCGACACAGCAAGTACTTCGAGACGGAGATGTAGTGCCCACGATTCAGCAGCTGGTCCGCAAGGGCCGGAGCGTCAAGGTCGGAACCTCCAAGACGCCGGCCCTCAAGGGCAGCCCGCAGCGTCGCGGTGTGTGCACCCGCGTGTACACCACGACCCCGAAGAAGCCGAACTCGGCGCTTCGTAAGGTCGCCCGCGTCCGCCTGTCCTCCGGCATCGAGGTCACCGCGTACATCCCCGGCGTCGGTCACAACCTCCAGGAGCACTCCATCGTGCTGGTGCGCGGCGGTCGTGTGAAGGACCTGCCCGGTGTCCGTTACAAGATCGTCCGCGGCGCGCTCGACACCCAGGGTGTTCGTGGCCGCCAGCAGGCTCGCAGCCGCTACGGCGCGAAGAAGGAGAAGAAGTAATGCCTCGTAAAGGCCCCGCCCCGAAGCGGCCGCTCGCGGTCGACCCCGTCTACGGCTCGCCGGTGGTGACCCAGCTGGTCAACCGCGTGCTGCAGGACGGCAAGAAGTCCACGGCAGAGCGCATCGTCTACGGCGCTCTCGAGGGCGTCCGCTCGAAGACCGACACCGACCCGGCCGTCGTCCTCAAGCGTGCGCTCGAGAACGTCCGCCCCTCCCTCGAGGTGCGCTCGCGCCGCGTCGGTGGTGCGACCTACCAGGTGCCGGTGGAGGTCCGTCCGGTCCGTCAGACCACGCTCGCGCTGCGCTGGCTGGTCGACTACGCGCGCTCCCGCCGCGAGAAGACGATGACCGAGCGCCTCATGAACGAGATCCTCGACGCCTCGAACGGCCTCGGCGCCGCCGTGAAGCGTCGCGAGGACACGCACCGCATGGCCGAGTCCAACAAGGCCTTCGCGCACTACCGCTGGTAGTCACGGCTCCGCCGTCGGCAATCCCGGCGGCAGCCCACACCGCACTTACGACACGACCGAAGAGAGCCTGACGTGGCACTTGACGTGCTGACCGACCTGACCAAGGTCCGCAACATCGGCATCATGGCGCACATCGACGCCGGCAAGACGACGACGACCGAGCGGATCCTGTTCTACACCGGCATCAACTACAAGATCGGCGAGACGCACGACGGCGCCTCGACGATGGACTGGATGGAGCAGGAGCAGGAGCGCGGCATCACCATCACCTCCGCCGCCACCACCTGCTTCTGGCACGACAACCAGATCAACATCATCGACACGCCCGGCCACGTCGACTTCACGGTCGAGGTCGAGCGCTCCCTGCGCGTCCTCGACGGCGCGGTCGCCGTGTTCGACGGCAAGGAGGGTGTCGAGCCCCAGTCCGAGACGGTGTGGCGCCAGGCGGACAAGTACAACGTCCCGCGCATCTGCTTCGTCAACAAGATGGACAAGCTCGGCGCCGACTTCTTCTTCACCGTGAAGACGATCGAGGACCGCCTCAAGGCCACCCCGCTGGTCATGCAGATCCCGATCGGCTCGGAGTCTGACTTCCAGGGCGTCGTCGACCTCGTCAACATGCGCGCGCTCACCTGGCGCGGCGAGGTCAAGATCGGCGAGGACTACGAGGTCGAGGAGATCCCGGCCGACCTGCAGGACAAGGCCGAGGAGTACCGCGCGAAGCTGATCGAGGCGGTCGCGGAGACCGACGAGGAGCTGCTCGAGAAGTACCTCGGCGGCGAGGAGCTCACGGTCGAGGAGATCAAGAAGGGCGTCCGCGCCCTGACGGTCGCCGGCGACGCCTACCCCGTCTTCTGCGGCTCGGCGTTCAAGAACAAGGGCATCCAGCCCATGCTCGACGCCGTGATCGACTTCCTGCCCTCCCCGCTCGACGTGCCGGCCGTCCAGGGCCACGCCGTCGGCGACGAGGAGACGGTCGTCGAGCGTCACCCGAACGAGAAGGACCCCTTCTCGGCGCTGGCGTTCAAGGTCGCCTCGCACCCCTTCTTCGGCAAGCTCACCTACGTCCGGGTCTACTCGGGCACGGTGGCGCAGGGCGCCCAGGTCATGAACTCGACCAAGGGCAAGAAGGAGCGCATCGGGAAGATGTTCCAGATGCACTCCAACAAGGAGAACCCGATCGAGGTCGCCCACGCGGGCCACATCTACGCGTTCATCGGCCTGAAGGACGTCACCACCGGTGACACCCTCTGCGCCATCGACGCGCCGGTGATCCTCGAGTCGATGACCTTCCCGGAGCCCGTCATCCACGTGGCCATCGAGCCCAAGACGAAGGGCGACCAGGAGAAGCTCGGCACCGCCATCCAGAAGCTGGCGGAGGAGGACCCCACGTTCTCCGTCCGCCTCGACGAGGAGACCGGCCAGACCGTCATCGGCGGCATGGGCGAGCTCCACCTCGACATCCTCGTGGACCGTATGCGTCGCGAGTTCAAGGTCGAGGCCAACGTCGGCGCCCCCCAGGTGGCGTACCGCGAGACCATCCGCCGTGCGGTGGAGAAGGTCGACTACACCCACAAGAAGCAGACCGGTGGCTCCGGCCAGTTCGCGAAGGTGCAGGTCACCTTCCAGCCCCTCGACACCTCCGAGGGCGAGCTGTACGAGTTCGAGAACAAGGTCACCGGTGGCCGCATCCCGCGCGAGTACATCCCGAGCGTGGACGCGGGTATCCAGGACGCGCTCCAGAACGGTGTCCTCGCGGGCTACCCGATGGTGGGCGTGAAGGCCATCCTCCTGGACGGCGCCTACCACGACGTCGACTCCTCGGAGATGGCGTTCAAGATCGCCGGCTCGATGGTGCTCAAGGAAGGCGTGAGGAAGGCCGACCCGGCCCTGCTCGAGCCGATGATGGACGTCGAGGTGCGTACGCCCGAGGAGTACATGGGCGACGTCATTGGCGACCTCAACTCCCGTCGTGGCATGATCCAGTCGATGGAAGACGCGAGCGGCGTCAAGGTCGTCCGTGCTCTCGTGCCGCTGTCCGAGATGTTCGGCTACGTCGGCGACCTCCGGTCCAAGACCCAGGGTCGCGCGGTGTACTCGATGCAGTTCGACAGCTACGCGGAGGTTCCTCGGAACGTCGCCGAGGAGATCATCAAGAAGACCCGGGGCGAGTGAGTCCCACAGGTCGACCCAGCAAGAAACCCATAACCGACCCGTAGGATCCAACCGCCCCGGCAGGGGCCGCCAAGCACCTGCCAGAGCTGTGACAACTACCCAAGTCCCAGGAGGACCCCAGTGGCGAAGGCCAAGTTCGAGCGGACCAAGCCGCACGTCAACATCGGCACCATCGGTCACGTCGACCACGGCAAGACGACGCTGACCGCTGCCATCTCCAAGGTGCTGGCCGACAAGTACCCGGACCCGAACACGTTCACGCCGTTCGACCAGGTCGACAACGCTCCCGAGGAGCGTCAGCGCGGTATCACGATCAACGTCTCGCACGTCGAGTACCAGACCGACAAGCGCCACTACGCGCACGTCGACGCCCCCGGTCACGCCGACTACATCAAGAACATGATCACCGGTGCCGCCCAGATGGACGGCGCGATCCTGGTGGTCGCGGCGACCGACGGCCCGATGGCCCAGACCCGCGAGCACGTCCTGCTCGCCCGTCAGGTCGGCGTGCCCTACCTGCTCGTCGCGCTGAACAAGTCCGACATGGTCGACGACGAGGAGATCCTCGAGCTCGTCGAGATGGAGGTCCGCGAGCTCCTGTCCTCCCAGGGCTTCCCCGGCGACGACGTCCCCGTGGTCCGCGTCTCGGCGCTCAAGGCGCTCGAGGGCGACCCGCAGTGGGTCAAGTCGGTCGAGGACCTCATGGAGGCCGTGGACGAGAACGTCCCGGACCCGGTCCGCGACATCGACAAGCCGTTCCTCATGCCGATCGAGGACGTCTTCACCATCACCGGGCGCGGCACCGTCGTCACCGGTCGTGTGGAGCGCGGTCAGCTCAAGGTGAACGAGGAGGTCGAGATCGTCGGTATCAAGGAGGCGAAGCAGACCACCACCGTCACCGGCATCGAGATGTTCCGGAAGCTGCTCGACACCGCCGACGCCGGCGAGAACGTCGGTCTGCTGCTCCGCGGCACCAAGCGTGAGGACGTCGAGCGCGGCCAGGTCGTCTGCAAGCCTGGCTCGATCACCCCGCACACCCAGTTCGAGGGCCAGGTCTACATCCTCGCCAAGGACGAGGGCGGGCGTCACAACCCGTTCTACTCGAACTACCGTCCGCAGTTCTACTTCCGCACCACCGACGTCACCGGCGTCATCACGCTGCCCGAGGGCACCGAGATGGTCATGCCCGGCGACAACACCGAGATGACGGTCGAGCTCATCCAGCCGATCGCCATGGAGGAGGGCCTCGGCTTCGCCATCCGTGAGGGTGGCCGCACCGTCGGCTCCGGCCGCGTCACCAAGATCATCAAGTGATCACCCGCCGGGCGTGAGCCCGGCACCTGCCGGGGCGACCCGGCAGCCGGCCACGGCCGGCGCACGCAGGACCCCCAGGGCCCGGCGGCTGCACCGCAGCTGCCGGGCCCTGTTGCGTGCTCGGGCGCAGCACAGGCCCCGAGACAGCCGTCCTGGCGCGACAGTGCTGGCGAACGCCGGCGCGTGCGGGGGAGCGCGGCCGAGCGCCGGGCAAGCGCGGGCGAGCGCGGGGGAGTGGCGGCTGCGCCGTCGAACGCCGGCGAGTGCGGGCGTTTGCGCGCCGTGCCCCTTCCGGCGCCGAGTGCGCACGGCAGGGCGTGCGCAGGATGCGAAGTTCCTAGCACTCGACGATATGCGGGCACCGTCGGCGGACCTCTGCCGCACCAGGCGCCGGCGAGGACGGCCCGGCAGGCCGGGGGAGCGGCCCCGCCGGGACGGGGGAGTGCCCGCCCGGCAGGGGGTGATGGTTGCTGGGGTCGTGCCGGTGGGCAGCGTCACAGGAGTGATCGCGCCAGGGGGCTCGCGGCCCGGTGGCACCGGCTGGTAGCGTGGCTGGGCCGGGACGCGCGAGCGTCTTTGTCGGAGCGTGATCCAATCCTCACCGCGAGGGCGGGGTCCTGATTGGCCAAGCGGCCGGTCGCTCTGGCAGACTAGTCCGGTTGCCTGGGGTCAGGCCCTAGGACATGACTGCTGGATCGGGTGCCAACGCCCAGGTCCGAACAAGCATCACAACGACCACCCCCGAACGGGGATCCGGGTCGGAGCATGTTGCGAAAAGCGACACGCCCGAGCGCGGGGGTCGGTACAGACAGCGGTACGAGAGAGGTTAGACGACGCCATGGCGGGACAGAAGATCCGCATCCGGCTCAAGTCCTACGACCACGAGGTCATCGACAGCTCGGCGCGCAAGATCGTCGACACGGTGACTCGCGCTGGTGCGACGGTCGTGGGCCCGGTGCCGCTGCCGACGGAGAAGAACGTCTTCACCGTCATCCGTTCGCCCCACAAGTACAAGGACAGCCGCGAGCACTTCGAGATGCGCACCCACAAGCGCCTCATCGACATCGTCGACCCGACGCCGAAGGCTGTCGACTCGCTCATGCGTCTCGACCTGCCGGCGGACGTCAACATCGAGATCAAGCTCTGAGGACACCTGTAATGACTACGACTTCCCAGCAGGCTGCCGGCCGCGCCACCAAGGCGCTGCTCGGCACGAAGCTCGGCATGACCCAGGTGTGGGACGAGGCCGGCCGCCTCGTGCCCGTCACGGTCGTCCAGGTGGGCACGAACGTGGTGACGCAGGTGCGTACCGCGGAGACCGACGGCTACAACGCCGTGCAGCTCGCCACCGGCCAGATCGACCCGCGCAAGGTCACGCAGCCGCTCAAGGGCCACTTCGAGAAGGCCGGGGTCACCCCGCGCCGCCACGTCACGGAGATCCGCACCTCCGACGCCGACGAGTACAGCCTCGGCCAGAAGCTCGGCGTGGACCTCTTCGAGGCCGGCCAGCGTGTCGACGTCGTCGGCACCACCAAGGGCAAGGGCACCGCGGGCGTCATGAAGCGCCACGGCTTCGCCGGCGTGTCCGCCTCGCACGGTGCGCACCGCAACCACCGCAAGCCGGGTTCGATCGGCGGCGCCTCGACGCCGGGCCGCGTGTTTCGCGGCCAGCGGATGGCCGGCCGGATGGGTAACGCGCGCCAGACCACCCAGAACCTGAAGATCCACGCCGTCGACGCCGAGCGCGGGCTGCTGCTCGTCGCCGGTGCCGTTCCCGGCAACAAGGGTGGCGTCGTCGTGATCCGTACCGCCGCGAAGGGGGCGTGAGCCGCATGGCAACCACGCAGACCATCGACGTCCTGGACGCCACGGGGGAGAAGGCCGGCTCGGCCGAGCTGCCCGCCGAGGTGTTCGACGTCCAGACCAACGTGCCGCTGATCCACCAGGTCGTCGTCGCGCAGCTCGCGGCGGCCCGCCAGGGCACGCACGCCACCAAGACCCGCGGCGATGTCCGCGGCGGTGGCCGCAAGCCCTACAAGCAGAAGGGTACGGGCCGCGCCCGCCAGGGTTCGACCCGCGCGCCGCAGTTCGCCGGCGGTGGCGTCGTCCACGGCCCGCAGCCGCGCGACTACAGCCAGCGCACCCCCAAGAAGATGAAGGCCGCCGCCCTGCGTGGCGCCCTGTCGGACCGGGCCCGCGCCGGCCGCGTGCACGTCGTCTCCGAGCTCGTCTCCGGCGAGACCCCGAAGACCGCCATGGCCCTCACCGCGCTGAGGAACGTCGTCGCCGACCGCACCGCGCTGGTCGTCCTCGAGCGCGGGGACGAGCTGACCGTCCTGAGCCTGCGCAACGTCCCGAGCGTCCACCTGCTCTGGGTCGACCAGCTCAACACCTACGACGTCCTGGTCAACGACGACGTCGTGTTCACCTCCGGTGCGCTGCAGGCGTTCCTGCGCGGCCCGAAGGCCGAGGAGGAGACCAAGTGAGCCTCGAGGCGAGCAAGAACCCCCGCGACATCATCATCAAGCCGATCGTCTCCGAGAAGAGCTACGGCCTGATCGACGAGGGCAAGTACACCTTCGAGGTGGACCCGCGCTCGAACAAGACCGAGATCAAGAACGCCGTCGAGAAGATCTTCGACGTCAAGGTCGCCTCCGTGAACACGGCGAACCGTCCGGGCAAGTCCCGCCGGACCAAGTTCGGTCTCGGCAAGCGCAAGGACACCAAGCGCGCGATCGTCACGCTGCGCGAGGGGACCATCGACATCTTTGGCGAGGTCGCCGGCTGACGCCGGCGCGCCGAAGGAAGGATCGAAAATGGGAATCCGTAAGTACAAGCCGACGACGCCGGGCCGCCGCGGTTCGAGCGTGGCCGACTTCGTCGAGATCACCCGGTCCGAACCGGAGAAGTCGCTGGTCCGCCCGCTGACCAAGAGCGGTGGCCGTAACTCCACCGGCCGGATCACCACCCGTCACAAGGGTGGCGGCCACAAGCGCGCCTACCGCGTGATCGACTTCCGTCGTCACGACAAGGACGGCGTGCCCGCGAAGGTCGCACACATCGAGTACGACCCGAACCGCACCGCGCGCATCGCGCTCCTGCACTACGCCGACGGCGAGAAGCGCTACATCCTCGCGCCGAACAAGCTCAAGCAGGGCGACCGCATCGAGAACGGTGCCGGCGCGGACATCAAGCCGGGCAACAACCTCCCGCTGCGCAACATCCCCGTCGGTACGGTCATCCACGCCATCGAGCTGCGGCCCGGCGGCGGCGCGAAGATCGCCCGCTCGGCCGGTGCGTCCGTCCAGCTGGTGGCGAAGGAGGGCAAGTTCGCGCAGCTGCGCATGCCCTCCGGCGAGATCCGCAACGTCGACGCCCGCTGCCGCGCCTCCGTCGGTGAGGTCGGCAACGCCGAGCAGTCCAACATCAACTGGGGCAAGGCCGGCCGTATGCGTTGGAAGGGCAAGCGCCCGACCGTGCGCGGTGTCGTCATGAACCCGGTCGACCACCCGCACGGTGGTGGTGAGGGCAAGACCTCCGGTGGTCGTCACCCGGTCAGCCCGTGGGGCCAGCCCGAGGGCCGGACCCGCCGTCCGAACAAGCCCAGCGACCAGCTCATCGTGCGCCGTCGCCGTACGGGCAAGAAGCGCTGATAGGAAGACGACGACATGCCTCGCAGTCTGAAGAAGGGTCCTTTCGTAGACGACCACCTGCAGAAGAAGGTGGACGCTCAGAACGACAAGGGCACCAAGAACGTCATCAAGACCTGGTCCCGCCGGTCGGTCATCACGCCCGACTTCCTCGGGCACACCTTTGCGGTGCACGACGGCCGGAAGCACGTGCCGGTCTTCGTCACCGAGTCGATGGTCGGCCACAAGCTCGGGGAGTTCGCCCCGACCCGCACCTACCGCGGGCACGACAAGGACGACCGCAAGGCTCGTCGCCGCTGAGGCGACGACCTTCCCGAGCACACCGAACCGACAAGTAAGGCAGGAACATGGAAGCCAAGGCGCAGGCGCGATTCGTGCGCGTCACGCCTCAGAAGGCACGCCGTGTCGTGGACGTCGTCCGCGGCAAGCGCGCCGAGGAGGCGGTGTCCGTGCTGCGGTTCGCCCCGCAGGCGGCGGCCGAGCCCGTGCGCAAGGTCGTGGAGAGCGCGATCGCCAACGCCCGGGTGAAGGCCGACCAGGCCAGCGAGGCGTTCGACGAGAACAAGCTCGTCATTCTCGAGGCGTTCGTCGACGAGGGACCCACCCTGAAGCGGTTCCGTCCGCGGGCCCAGGGGCGGGCGAGCCGCATCCTCAAGCGCACCAGCCACATCACCGTCATCGTCGGTGAGGCTGAGTCCAACGGCGCGGCCAAGCAGGCCGCCGGCACGAAGGGGAGGACCCGATAGTGGGTCAGAAGGTCAACCCGACCGGGTTCCGGCTCGGTATCACCACCGATCACCGTTCGCGCTGGTTCGCCGACAGCACCAAGGCCGGCCAGCGGTACCGCGACTACGTGCGCGAGGACGTGGCGATCCGTCGCCTCATGTCCGCCGGGCTCGAGCGCGCCGGCATCTCCAAGGTCGACATCGAGCGCACGCGTGACCGCGTCCGCGTCGACCTGCACACCGCCCGCCCGGGCATCGTCATCGGGCGACGCGGCGCGGAGGCCGACCGCCTGCGCGGCGAGCTCGAGAAGCTCACGGGCAAGCAGGTCCAGCTGAACATCCTCGAGGTCAAGAACCCCGAGGTCGACGCCCAGCTGGTCGCCCAGGGCATCGCCGAGCAGCTCGCCAGCCGCGTGTCCTTCCGCCGCGCCATGCGCAAGGGCATGCAGTCCGCGCAGCGCGCCGGCGCCAAGGGCATCCGCGTGCAGTGCTCCGGCCGTCTCGGCGGCGCCGAGATGTCGCGTTCCGAGTTCTACCGCGAGGGGCGCGTGCCGCTGCACACCCTGCGCGCGAACATCGACTTCGGGTTCTTCGAGGCCCGCACCACCTTCGGCCGCATCGGCGTGAAGGTCTGGATCTACAAGGGTGACGTGACCGAGAAGGAGTACGCCCGCGAGCAGGCCGACTCCGCCTCCCGCGCGCCGCGCGGTCGTGGTGGGGAGCGCCGTGGCGCCCCGCGCCGTGACGGTGCCGGCCGCGGCGGCGAGTCCCGCGCGCAGGCTGCTCCCGCCGCGGCGGGCCAGGGCGAGACCCCGGCCGCCGAGGCTTCGGCACAGACCGGAACGGAGGCCTGAGCCGTGCTCATCCCCCGGCGGACCAAGCACCGCAAGCAGCACCACCCCTCGCGCCGCGGCGTGGCCAAGGGTGGCACCACGATCGCCTTCGGCGACTACGGCATCCAGGCTGTCGAGGGTGCGTACGTCACCAACCGGCAGATCGAGGCCGCCCGTATCGCCATGACCCGCCACATCAAGCGTGGCGGCAAGGTGTGGATCAACATCTTCCCCGACCGTCCGCTCACCAAGAAGCCGGCCGAGACCCGCATGGGCTCCGGCAAGGGCTCGCCCGAGTGGTGGATCGCCAACGTCAAGCCCGGCCGCGTCATGTTCGAGCTCGCCGGCGTGGATGAGCAGCTCGCTCGCGAGGCCATGAGCCGCGCGCAGCACAAGCTGCCGATGAAGACTCGCTTCGTGAGTCGTGAGGGTGGTGAAGGCTGATGGCCATCGGAAGCAAGGGTCTGGCCCCGGCCGACCTGGACGGGATGGACGACGACCGTCTCGCGCAGGAGCTGGAGAAGGCCAAGGCCGAGCTGTTCAACCTGCGGTTCTCCGCCGCCACCGGACAGCTCGAGGACCACGGCCGGCTCAAGGCCGTGCGTCGCGACATCGCCCGCATCTACACGATCGTGCGCGAGCGCGAGCTCGGCATCCGCACGGCGCCGAGCACCGAGAAGTGAACGAGGTCCCAGTGAGCGAGAACACGACGTCCACGGCTGCCGAGGCCGCCGAGGACCGCAACTTCCGCAAGTCGCGCCGCGGTTACGTGGTCAGCGACAAGATGGACAAGACCGTTGTGGTCGAGGTCGAGGACCGCGTCAAGCACGCGCTCTACGGCAAGGTCATCCGCCGCACCGAGAAGGTCAAGGCGCACGACGAGACCAACGAGGTCGGCGTCGGTGACCTGGTCCTGATCATGGAGACCCGTCCGCTGTCGGCCACCAAGCGCTACCGCGTGGTCGAGGTCCTCGAGAAGGCCAAGTAGCACCGGCCTCCCAGCCCACCATCCGTTCGGCAAGGCTCGGTGAGAACCGAGAACCGGCACGACGACAGGAGTACATCGAATGATCCAGCAGGAGTCGCGGCTGAAGGTCGCCGACAACACCGGTGCGAAGGAGATCCTCTGCATCCGGGTTCTCGGCGGCTCGGGCCGGCGCTATGCCGGCATCGGCGACACGATCGTCGCCACCGTCAAGGACGCCATCCCCGGCGGCAACGTCAAGAAGGGCGACGTCGTCAAGGCGGTCATCGTCCGGACGACGAAGGAGCGCCGCCGCCCGGACGGCTCGTACATCAAGTTCGACGAGAACGCAGCCGTCATCCTCAAGGCCGACGGCGACCCGCGCGGGACCCGCATCTTCGGCCCGGTGGGCCGCGAGCTGCGCGACAAGAAGTTCATGCGCATCATTTCTCTGGCGCCGGAGGTGCTCTGACCATGGCGAAGATCAAGAAGGGCGACCTCGTGGTCGTCATCGCCGGCCGGGACAAGGGCAAGCAGGGCCGGGTGCTCGAGGTTCTCAAGGACTCCGACCGCGTCGTCGTCGAGGGCGTCCAGCGCGCCACGAAGCACACGAAGGTCGGCCAGTCCAGCCGCGGCGCCCGCACCGGCGGTATCGAGACGGTCGAGGCCCCCATCCACGTCAGCAACGTGATGGTCGTCGACCCGGAGACCAAGAAGGGCACCCGGGTGGGCTACCGCACCGAGCAGGTCGAGCGCGACGGCCGGAACCGCACCGTGCGGGTCCGCGTGGCCAAGCGTTCCGGTAAGGACATCTGAGCATGAGCGAGACCACCACCACCTCGAGCCCGCGCCTCAAGCAGCGCTACCGCGACGAGATCGTCGCCGGCCTGCGCGAGGAGTTCCAGCACGCCAACGTGAACCAGGTCGCCGGCCTGACCAAGATCGTGGTCAACATGGGCGTGGGCGACGCCGCTCGTGACTCGAAGCTGATCGAGGGCGCCATCCGCGACCTCAGCCTCATCACCGGCCAGAAGCCGCAGGTCACCAAGGCCCGCAAGTCCATCGCGCAGTTCAAGCTGCGCGAGGGTCAGCCGATCGGCGCGCACGTGACGCTGCGCGGCGACCGCATGTGGGAGTTCCTCGACCGTCTGCTCTCGGTGGCGCTGCCCCGCATCCGCGACTTCCGCGGCCTGTCGCCCAAGCAGTTCGACGGCCACGGGAACTACACCTTCGGTCTCACCGAGCAGTCGATGTTCCACGAGATCGACCAGGACAAGATCGACCGGGTGCGCGGCATGGACATCACGGTCGTCACCTCGGCCACCACCGACGACGAGGGTCGCTCGCTGCTGCGTCGCCTCGGATTCCCTTTCAAGGAGGACTGAGATGGCGAAGACCGCTCTGATCCAGAAGGCCAACCGCAAGCCGAAGTTCGCCGTGCGCGCCTACACCCGCTGCCAGCGCTGCGGGCGCCCGCACTCGGTGTACCGCAAGTTCGGGCTGTGCCGCATCTGCCTGCGCGAGATGGCCCTGGCGGGCCAGCTCCCCGGTGTGACCAAGTCCAGCTGGTAACGACTACGTCGCAGGTCCCGTGAGGAAACCACGACGAGGAAGGGCTGAGGCCCGATGACTATGACCGACCCCATCGCAGACATGCTGACGCGTCTGCGCAACGCCAACTCGGCGTACCACGAGGCGGTGTCCATGCCGTACTCGAAGCTCAAGGCGAACATCGCCGAGATCCTGAAGGCCGAGGGTTACATCGCCGGCTGGAGCGTCGAGGACGCCGAGGTGGGCAAGAAGCTCAACCTCGACCTGAAGTACGGCCCCAACCGTGAGCGCTCGCTCGCGGGGGTGCGCCGCGTGTCCAAGCCGGGCCTTCGCGTCTACGCGAAGTCCACCAACCTGCCCAGGGTCCTCGGCGGCCTGGGGGTGGCCATCCTGTCCACCTCCTCCGGCCTGCTGACCGACCGCGAGGCACAGAACAAGGGCGTGGGCGGGGAAGTCCTCGCCTACGTCTGGTGACCAGGAAGGAAGCAGACCATGTCTCGAATCGGTAGGCTCCCCGTCCCGGTCCCCGCGGGCGTCGACGTCACCATCGACGGTGCCAACATCACCGTCAAGGGCCCCAAGGGCACGCTGACCCACAACGTGCCGGCGCCCATCTCCGTCACCCAGGAGGACGGCACGCTGGTCGTGTCCCGTCCGAACGACGAGCGTGAGTCGCGGTCGCTGCACGGCCTGACCCGCACGCTGCTGCACAACCTGGTCATCGGTGTGACCCAGGGCTACTCCAAGGGCCTCGAGATCGTCGGCACCGGTTACCGCGTGCAGGCGAAGGGCTCGGACCTCGAGTTCGCCCTCGGCTTCTCCCACCCCGTGTCGGTGACGGCCCCCGAGGGCATCACCTTCACCGTGGAGGGCCCCACGAAGTTCACCGTCTCCGGCATCGACAAGCAGCTCGTCGGAGAGACCGCGGCGAACATCCGCAAGCTCCGCAAGCCCGAGCCCTACAAGGGCAAGGGCGTGCGCTACGCCGGCGAGCAGGTCCGCCGCAAGGTCGGAAAGGCTGGTAAGTAAGCGATGGCTATCTCCGTCAAGGGCAAGGGCAAGAACGTCGCCCGCACGCGCCGCCACCTGCGGGTGCGCAAGCGCATCAGCGGCACGGCCGAGCGCCCCCGCCTCGTGGTCACGCGCTCCAGCCGCCACATGGTCGCCCAGCTCGTGGACGACACCACCGGCCGCACGCTGGCCTCCGCCTCGACCCTCGAGGCCGACCTGCGCTCCGCCGAGGGCGACAAGGTCGCCAAGGCCCGCCGGGTCGGCGAGCTCGTCGCCGAGCGCGCGAAGAGCGCCGGTGTCGAGGCCGTCGTCTTCGACCGAGGCGGCAACAAGTACCACGGGCGGGTCGCGGCCGTCGCCGACGGCGCCCGCGAGGGTGGTCTGACCCTGTGACCAAGCAGAGCGTACGAGAGCAGAGGAACATCTGATGGCTGCACCGCAGCGAGGCAGGGCCGGCGGCCCGGCCACCGGCTCGGGCGAGAACCGCGAGGGCGGCAACCGCCGCGACGGCGGCCGCCAGGGCGGCGGCCGTCGCGACAGCAACCGTCGCGGGGCCGAGGACAAGAACCAGTACATCGAGCGCGTCGTCACGATCAACCGCGTCGCCAAGGTCGTGAAGGGCGGTCGTCGCTTCAGCTTCACCGCCCTGGTCGTGGTCGGCGACGGCGACGGCACCGTCGGCGTGGGCTACGGCAAGGCCAAGGAGGTGCCCGCGGCGATCGCCAAGGGCGTCGAGGAGGCGAAGAAGAACTTCTTCCGCGTCCCCCGCGTGGCCCGCACCATCCCGCACGCCGTGACGGGCGAGGCCGCTGCCGGCGTCGTCTTCCTGCGCCCGGCCTCCCCGGGTACCGGAGTCATCGCCGGTGGTCCCGTCCGCGCCGTCCTGGACTGCGCCGGGATCCACGACATCCTGAGCAAGTCGCTCGGGTCGTCCAACGCGATCAACATCGTCCACGCCACCGTGGCGGCGCTGAAGGGGCTCGAGCAGCCCGAGGCCGTCGCCGCTCGTCGTGGCCTGCCCCTGGAGCACGTGGCCCCGGCCGCGCTGCTGCGGGCACGGGCCGAGGGCGAGGCCAAGGAGCGCGAGGACAAGGCGGCCGCCGAGGCCGGCGTCGGGGCGGGTGCGTGATGGCTCAGCTCAAGGTGACCCAGACCAAGTCCGTCATCGGCGGCAAGCAGAACCAGCGCGAGACGCTGCGCTCGCTGGGCCTCAGGCGCATCGGCCAGTCGGTCGTGCGTGAGGACAAGCCCGAGGTCCGCGGCATGATCACGACGGTGGCGCACCTCGTCTCCGTCGAGGAGGTCGACTGACCATGGCCGATTCCAAGAACACGCCCGAGACGCCGGCGTCGACCCCCCTGCGGGTCCACCACCTGCGTCCGGCCCCCGGGGCGAAGTCCGCCAAGATCCGCGTCGGTCGCGGTGAGGGCGGCAAGCGCGGCAAGACCGCCGGCCGCGGTACCAAGGGCACCAAGGCCCGGTACCAGGTGCCGGAGCGGTTCGAGGGCGGGCAGATGCCGCTGCACATGCGGCTGCCCAAGCTCCGCGGGTTCAAGAACCCGAACCGCACCGAGTACCAGGTGGTGAACCTGGAGAAGCTCGGCGCGCTCTACCCCGAGGGTGGCACCGTCACCCGCGAGGACCTCGTCGCCAAGGGCGCCGTGCGCGCCGGCCAGCTCGTCAAGGTCCTCGGGACCGGCGAGCTCGGCGTCAAGCTCGAGGTCAGCGTCGACGCGTGGTCCGCGTCGGCGAAGGAGAAGATCGAGGCAGCCGGCGGATCCATCTCCGCCGAGTGAGCCAGGGATGCGGGCGGTCCGGCACAGCCGGGCCGCCCGCATCGTCGTCGTGACGGTGGGGCGTACCGGGGGACCGCCCCACCACCGCGGCGGACGTCGCAGAGCTGCGGCGCAGGCCCGCCCTCGAGCGACGGCGACGCCGCCCGTCGCCGACGACGGCGCCGTCGTCAGGACCACCCTCCCCACCGCCACGTGCGTGTCACCACGAAAGACGCGTGACGTGAACCTGATCCGGGCGCGATAGTCTGACCGACGGCCCGTGCCGCAGAGTCGGGCACGACGTCCCCGGAACGGGCCCCGATCAGCAGGAGGAAGATTGCTCAGCGCATTCGCCCAGGCGTTCCGCACGCCTGACCTACGGCGCAAGCTGCTCTTCACGCTGGGGATCATGGCGATCTTCCGGCTCGGCACGTTCATCCCCGCGCCGGGGGTCTCGTACCCCAACGTCCAGCAGTGCCTCGCCAGCGCGGGCACCGCGGACCTGCTCGGCATGGTGAACCTCTTCAGCGGAGGGGCGCTGCTCCAGCTGAGCGTCTTCGCGCTGGGGATCATGCCGTACATCACCGCCAGCATCATCGTGCAGCTCATGCGCGTCGTCATCCCGCGCTTCGAGGAGCTGCACAAGGAGGGCCAGGCCGGAACGGCCAAGCTCACCCAGTACACCCGCTACCTGACGATCTTCCTGGCGGTGCTGCAGTCGTCCGTCATCGTCACGGTGGCGAACACCTCGCTGTTCCCCGGCTGCCCCGTGATGCCGATCCCCAACGACTCGCCGGTCAACCTGCTGCTGACCATCACCGCGATGACCGCGGGCACCGGCCTGATCATGTGGCTGGGCGAGCTCATCACCGAGCGCGGCGTCGGCAACGGCATGTCGCTGCTGATCTTCACCTCGATCGCGGCGTCCTTCCCCGGCTCCTTCGGCTCGATCCTCCAGAGCAACGGCGGCGTCGCCCGCTTCCTCGTGGTGATCGCGCTGATCCTGCTGATCACGCTCCTCATCGTCTACGTCGAGCAGTCCCAGCGCCGCGTGCCGGTGCAGTACGCCAAGCGCATGGTCGGCCGCCGGATGTACGGCGGCTCGTCCACCTACATCCCGATCAAGATCAACATGGCGAACGTGATCCCGGTGATCTTCGCGTCCTCGCTCCTCGCGCTGCCGACGCTCGCCGCCCAGTTCGCGGACCAGTCCGCCGGCTGGGTGCAGTGGGTCCTCGTCAACGTCGCCAACCCGCAGGCGCCGCTGTACCTGGCGATCTTCGCGCTGCTGATCCTGTTCTTCACGTTCTTCTACACCTCGATCACGTTCAACCCCGAAGAGGTCGCGGACAACATGAAGCGCTACGGCGGCTTCATCCCCGGCATCCGGGCGGGCCGGCCGACGGCCGAGTACCTGCAGTACGTGATCACCCGCATCACCACGGTGGGCGCCATCTACCTGACGCTGGTGGCTCTCATCCCGACCGTCGTCTTCGCCCAGATGGGCATCAACCAGCAGATGATGGCGTTCGGCGGAACCTCGGTCCTCATCGTCGTGGGCGTCGGCCTGCAGACGGTGAAGGAGATCGACTCCCAGCTCCAGCAGCGTCACTACGAAGGGTTCCTGCGATGAGCGCACGACTGGTCCTGCTCGGCCCGCCCGGGGCCGGCAAGGGCACCCAGGCCGCCCGGATCTCCGAGCGCCTGAACGTCCCGGCCATCTCCACCGGCGACATCTTCCGCGCCAACGTCGCCGAGCAGACCGAGCTCGGCAAGCGGGCGCAGCGGTACATGGACGCCGGCGAGTACGTGCCTGACGAGGTCACCAACGCCATGGTGCGCGACCGCCTCGCCCAGACCGACGCCGTCGACGGGTTCCTGCTGGACGGCTACCCCCGCACCGCGGACCAGGTGGCCGAGCTCGACGGCATGCTGGCGACCGCGGGCACACGCCTGGGCGCCGTCGTCGAGCTGACCGCCGACACCGACGAGGTCGTCACCCGCCTGCTCAAGCGCGCCGCCGAGCAGGGCCGCGCGGACGACACCGAGTCTGTGATCCGCCGGCGCCTCGAGGTCTACGCCGAGCAGACCGCCCCGCTCGCGGACCTCTACGCCGAGCGCGGCCTGCTGGTGCAGGTCGACGGCATCGGCGCCCTGGACGAGGTCACGGACCGCATCATGACGGCGCTCGAGCCGAAGCTGGCCTGACCCGACGCCACCCACGCGGCGCGGCCCGGCACGCCAGGGGCCGCGCCGCCGTCGTCCCCGGAAGGAGCGGACGTGTTCGGCCGCGAGAAGATCGAGTACAAGACCCCGGACCAGGTGCGCACCATGCGCAGGGCGGGGCTCGTCGTCGCCGACATCCACGCCGCCCTGCGGGAGGCGGTCGCGCCCGGGATGACGACGGCGGAGCTGGACGCCGTCTCCGCCGACGTGATCGCCCGGGCCGGGGCGACGTCCAACTTCCTCGGCTACTACGGCTACCCGGCGACGGTGTGCATCTCCGTCAACGAGGTCATCGTCCACGGCATCCCGGGCGACCGGGTCATCGCGGAGGGCGACCTCGTCTCCTTCGACTGCGGCGCGATCGTCGACGGTTGGCACGGCGACGCGGCGTTCTCGCTCGTCGTCGGCGAGGGCACGGAGAGCGACCAGGCGCTGGTCGAGGTCACCGAGGAGGCGATGTGGGCGGGGATCGCCGCCCTCGCCACCGGCGACCGGCTCGGGGTGGTGGGGAACGCCGTGGAGACGGTGGTGGAGAGGGCGGCCGAGGAGCGCGGCCTGACCCTGGGGATCGTCCAGGAGTACGTCGGCCACGGCATCGGCTCGGCGATGCACCAGCCGCCCGAGGTGCTCAACTACCGTACCCGCGAGAAGGGGCCGCGGCTGAGGCCGGGGATGTGTCTCGCGGTGGAGCCGATGCTCACCGCCGGCAGCCCGGAGAGCGAGATCCTCGACGACGAGTGGACCGTGGTCACCCTCGACGGCTCCAGAGCGGCGCACTTCGAGCACACCGTCGCCATCGGCGAGAAGGGCATCTGGGTGCTCACCGCACCCGACGGCGGGGCGGAGCAGCTCGCCGCCCGCGGCGTCACCGTCGCGCCGCTGGACTGAGATCCCCCGGGACCGGGGCTGCTCGTGCCGAGGCCTTCCGAGGACCTCCGTCCCACCTCACCGGGGGCGCCGGCAGGCGCTGACGCCCGCTGTGACGGTCCGGGAACGCTCCCGCACGGACGCGGACGGGCTGGAACTAATACCAGGACCGGCTGCGGATAGCAAGAACTGGGAGCGTGAAACCGAGGTGTGTCTCCGCCTTCCTCGGTACCTTGATGATCCGGACGGAGGCCACCCCTGGGCCACCGCCGGTGGTACGAGGGGTGTGGGCCGTGGCGACAGCTCTGCGAGCGACGCGTTCTCGTCCACGTGTGCCCCGCGACCTCGTCGTGGACGACGCGGTCCTCGAGATCCTCGCCGAGCAGGCACCGCTCACGGTGGTGCGCGGTCCCCGCGGGTACGGCAAGTCCGCCACGCTCAACGCCTGGCTCTCCGCCTCGCCGCCCGAGCACCAGGTGGTGCGGGTCGCCCTCTCTCGCGAGGCGAACGACGCCGAGGAGTTCTGGCGCATCCTCGACGGGGAGCTGACCCAGGCCGGCGTGCTGGACGGTGAGCCGGCCGCCGACCACCGAACCCGGGTCGTGCTCGCGCTGGCCCGGCGCTCGGAGCCGCTGACCGTCGTCATCGACGACTACCACCACGCCGGCCGGCTCGAGACCGCGGCGGACATCGACGACGAGCTCGTGGAGCTGGTCCGCCAGAACGACCAGCTCTACCTCGTCGTCGCGAGCCGCACCACGCGGGCCATCGAGACCTCGGGCAGCCTCTCGGTCGACGTCGCCCTGGTCTCCCCGCGCGAGCTGAAGCTGCGCGCCCCCGAGGTGCTGGGGCTCGCCGGCCGGCTCGGTGTCCCGCTCAACGAGCGCGAGGCCGAGCGCCTCGCCACCGGTTTCGCGGGCTGGCCGGCCGCCATCCGTGACGTCCTGGTCCGGTCGCGCGGCGAGGGCGGGAAGATCAACCTCGCGCTGGCCGACGACTACATCGCCAGCATGGTGCGCGACCTTCGTCACGAGCAGGTGCGCACGTTCCTCCTGCGCACCGCCGTCCCCGACTGCTTCGACGCCGAGCTGGCTGAGCTGGTCAGCCCCGGCGACTCCACGCTGACCATCCTGCGCAACGTCCGCGCGGCCGGGCTGCTGGGCGAGGAGATCGTCGGCGAGCGGCGGGTGTACTCCTACGCGCCCATCGTGCGGCAGGCGCTCGTGCGGATGCTCGCGGAGTCGCGCCCGGACGAGCTGCGCGAGGTGCACCGGGCGCTGATGACCCGCTGCCTGCACAAGCGCGACCACGTGGCGGCGCTCGTGCACGCCATCCACGCCGGAGCCTGGACGACGGCGGAGCAGGTGATGGAGGACGAGTGGCACCACCTCGTCACGCAGGAGCCGGCGGTCCTCATGGCGGCGGCGCGGCTGATCCCGCCCGACATCGTCGCCGAGCGCCCGCGCTTCCAGGTCGCCCGGGACGAGGTGGACGGCGCCCTCACGACGGGGCGGCCGGGCCGGGACCTGATCTGGCCCACCGGTGACATCCGTGGACTGACGGCCGAGATCGGCCCGACGGCGCTGCGCAACGGCATGGGCGCCACCACGTTCGCCCTGCTGCAGTGGGGCGTCGCCGCCGTGCTCGCCGGGGACGAGTCCTCGGCGCTGTACGCCTTCGGCCGCGCCCGGACCGTCGCCCAGGAGGCCGGCGAGGGCCCGGCGGCCGTCGCGCTCGCGACGCTGGGTCTGGCGGGCACCCACGCGATCTACGGCGACGTCACCATCGCCGCCTCCTGGCTGAGGGACGAGTCGCTGCGCACCCCCGAGGAGAGGCCCCCGGAGCTGGCCGGGTACGTCGCCTACTGGGAGCGCCTCATCCGTGCCCTCGTCGCCCTCGACCGGCTCGACCCCGACGCCGGCCACCTCGTGGCCGCGATGCTCGAGCGCACGCGGCGTGACGAGATCTGGGGTCTGGAGGTCATGGTCCACGCCGTGAGCGCGGCGGTCTCCGGCGAGCCCGGTGACATCGCGAGGTGGGCCGCCAACGTCCGGGCCGCGCGCCACTACCTCCCGCAGGGGCGGATGGCCGAGATGGTGCTGCGCGCCACCGAGGTCGAGGTCCTCCTGGTGGGCGGGCTGTTCGACGACGCCCGGCACGTGGCCCGCAACCTCCCCGTCAACGCGGTGAGCATGTCCACCCACGCCCGCCTCGCGCTGGCGGGCGGGGAGTACCGGCAGGCGGCCACCCGCGCACGGGAGGCCCTCGAGCACCCGGCCCTCTCCCAGCGCTCGGTCATGGAGTGCCAGCTCGTCCTGGCCGCGGCGCACCACGCGCTGGGGGAGCGGGCGGCCGCTCGCGCCGCCTTCGCCGAGGCGGTGCGCACCGCGTACGCGTCGGGGCAGCGCCGGCCCCTGCTCGTGCTGCGCCACAGCGTGTTCACGGCGCTCGCCGCCGGGGACCAGCGCGTGCTGGGGCTGTGGCCCGAGGTGTACCGGCCCAGCGAGCGTGAGACGGCCGAGGAGCCGCGCGGCGGACTGACGGAGCTGCTCACCCCGCGTGAGCTGGAGGTCCTCCAGGCCCTGCACCAGCACACCGGCGCGGTGCCGATCGCCGAGGTGCTGGGCCTGTCGGTCAACACCGTCAAGTCGCACCTGCGCAGCGTCTACCACAAGCTCGGCGTGACGAACCGCTCCGGCGCCCTGCGCCGCGCGGACGAGCTCGACCGGGCGGGTCCCCCGGGGCACGTCGGGACGGGCTGAGATGAGCGGGCCGTCCCACGGCGCGGAGCAGCACAGGGGGGACGGTCGCGGGCTACCTCGCGTGCCGGCCGCCTTCACACCGTCGCCGGCGGCCGAGCGGGCGCTGCAGAACCTCCCGCCGCTCGTCGTCCTCCAGGCGCCGCGGGGGTACGGGAAGACGACGACGGCGTCCGCCTGGCTGCGCCGGCCCGACCTGCCCGACCACGACCTGGTCTGGGTGGGGCTGCCGCCGCGCGCCGTCGGCCGCGACGAGTTCTGGTCGGAGCTGCACGACGCCGTCGTCCGTGCCGGGTACGACGACCCGGGCCCCGTGCTGGACGGCCGGGGGCTGGGACTGGCCGCGCAGAAGCGGTTCCGCCACCTGGTGATCGTCGTGGACAGCTTCGAGCGGCTGACGGACGAGAGCGTCGACGAGGAGCTCGTCGACCTCGCGCAGCGGCACGAGAACCTCCACCTGGTGCTCCTCACCCGGACCGTCCGCCCGGTGGTCTCCCTCGCCCGCGCGGCCGCGCCCGAGGCGGTGGTCCTCCAGCCGTCCGACTTCGTGCTGACCCCCGACCAGGTCCGCCAGCTGGGGGAGGAGCTGGGCGTGCCCGTCACCGAGAGGGCGGCCGCCGCGCTCTGCACGGGGCTCTCCGGCTGGCCCGGCCTCGTGCGGGTCGCGCTGCTGACCGCGAGCTTCGGCGAGGACGGGGAGCCCGTCGTCGACCTGTTCTCGATCGCCGACTACCTGCGCATCGTCCTGCAGGATCTCTCGGTGGACGGGGTGGACGCCGTGCTGACCTCGCTCGCCGTGCCCGAGTCCTTCACGCCGGAGCTGGCCGAGCAGCTGGTCGGTGCGGAGAACATCGAGCAGATGGAGGGCATCCTCGTCCGGATGCGCCGCGCCGGGCTCCTCGTGACGAAGGGGGAGGGCACGTTCGCGTACCCCGTCATCATCCGGGACGCGGCGAACCTGCTGCTGCGCGAGGACGACCCGGCCCGGTACTGGCGGCTCAACGCCGACGTCGCCCGGCTGTGCCGCGGGGCGGGCCAGTTCCCCGAGGCGCTCGAGCACGCCATGCGCTCGCAGGACGCGGAGCTCGTCGCCGAGGTGGTGGAGGAGTCCTGGCAGGGTCTGCTCGCGGCCGACCGCGGCAAGCTGCGGGACGCGCTCGGCCACCTGCAGCCGGCGGCGCTGGCGGGCAGCCCCACGATGGTGGCGCTGCGCGACCACGTCGCCCCGCCGGAGCTGCCGCGCTGGTTCCTGGAGGCCGTACAGTCCGACCTGCCGGTGATCCAGCCCGGGAGCAGCACGCTGGCCATCGCGCACGACGAGGCCGACGAGCCCGGGGTGTCCGCGGCACTCCTCGAGCTCGCCCACGTCCTGCTCGGCGAGGCCGACACCGTCGGCGCCGCGTACGCCTGCTACGACGCCGTGCGCCGGGCGACCGACGACGACGAGAGGCTTGTGCGCGAGGCGGGCGCCGGCGTCGCGCTGACCACGGCGCTCCTGGGGCAGCTGCAGGGTGCCAGCCACTGGATGGACTGGGTGCTGGAACGCCCTGACCCGCCACCCGGGCCGCTCGAGACCGTGGCCCGCATCGTGGTGCCGGCGTTCCTGCGGCTCGACCGGCTCGATGACGTGGACCTTCCCGAGCGGCCGCCCGACCTGCCCGAGTCGCACCAGTGGCTCGAGACCCTGGTGGTCTACGTCTGGGTGGGCCGGTCCCTCCACCTGGGCAGGCCCGCCGAGGTGCTCGGCGACGTGGAGCAGTACCGCGACCGCAACCGGCACCGGCCCGGGACGTGGCTCGGGCAGTCGCTGCTCTCCGCCGCGCTGATCGACCTGTGCATCGCCACCGACCAGCTCGCCCGCGGCCGGGAGATCGGGAACCTGGCCGGGCCGCGGCGCTTCGAGAGCGGCCTGCTGCGCGCCGCCCTGGCGCGTCTCGCCCTGTACTCCGGCGACGACCAGCTGGCGCTGGACCTGACGCGGGACGCGCCCTCGATCGCGCCCGTGCGGCCGCGGGTGGCGCTCAAGCTCAGCCTCGTGCGGACGGTCGCGGCGCACCGGACCGGCCAGCGCGCGCTCGCGCAGGAGGCGATGCACCTGGCGACGCGCATCGTCGAGCGCACCGGCATGCTCCGGCCTTTCCTGCTGGTGCCGCGCGCGGACCTGGAGAACGTGGCCGCAGGCCTGCCGCAGAGCAAGGCCCTCCTGGAGAAGCTCGACGAGGCCGCCGTCTCCGGGCCGTTCCCGGAGGCGGTCCGCGTCGAACCGCTCAGCGGCCGCGAGATCCACGTGCTCCGCGAGCTGGCCACCGGCCGACCCGTCCCCATCATGGCGCGTCGCCTGTTCGTCTCCGAGAGCACCGTCAAGACCCAGGTGCGGAGCATCTACCGCAAGCTGGGGGTGCACTCCCGCGCCGAGGCGCTGGAGCGTGGGCGCCTCCTCGGGCTTCTCCCGCCGCAGGACTGAGGCACAAGCTTCGTCAGGCGCGCACCCGCACCTGAGCGCTGCCTGGCAGGCGGCTGTACGGAGGGTGAGGAACCGTTTTCACCCTCGCATCCCCTTCCGGTCGCGCTGACAACTTTCGCTCTTCGCGGTGTCCTGGATGTACGGCTTCCGGGCAGCACGGGGAGCCGCGGCCGACGGCGGTGACGCGGCAATGGCGGCGCGTCACCACCGCCGGACTCACCGAGACTGCGGGGTCGCCCACCTTCCCCCGGGATGGGCGGCCCCGCTCTCGTGCGCCTGGGCGCGGCTGCTCGGCCGGCCTTCTCCCCGTGCCTCGACCCACGCAACCTCAGGGTGAGCCGGGCACGCCGCCGGGAGGGTGAGCGCCGGACGGCCGTCCCGCCCGGACGTCACCACCAGCCCACCCTCGGTTGACGCCCGGGGTGTCCGAAAGCCACCCCCTGTCAGTCATCCGGCTCTCGTCCGTAAAGCTCCCTGTGCGGTGACGGCCCCGCTGGTGCGATGGACGCAGTCGAGGTCGACACCGCGGGCCCCTTCCGGGCGCCCGAGAGCCGGCCACCGAGTCCTCCCGGGGAGTGAGCTTCATGCGTCCAGCACCAGGACGACGTCGCACCAGGGCCCTCTCCCGGACGCGCGCCTCCGTGGCCGGGCTGCTGAGCGCGGCGCTCCTGTGCACCGGCAGCGCCGCGGTGGCCGCGGCGGAGACGAGCGATCCCACGACGACGGCCACGGAGACGACGGCGGAGCTGGCAAGTGCGGCCGTCGAGCCCTCCGGCCTCCTCTGCCCGGACGGGACCACGCCCGACGCCGAGGCGCTCGCCGTCGCGACGCCGGAAGAGATCGAGGCGGCGCTCGCGGCCGGTGAACCGATTCCTGGCTGCGACGGGACTGCCGCCGCCGTCGAAGGCGCGCCGGACGCCCCAGCTGACGCCGTCGAGCAGCCGGTGTCGAACGTGGAGCCGGCAACCGGCGAGACCACGGAACCGACGCGTGACTCCACAGACCCCGCTGAGAACGCCCCGGCGGCCGAGACACCCGCGAGCCCCGGTGCCGCCACCCTGGCGGGTGCGCTGGAGATCACCCCCATGGCCGCCGTCGCCTCCGGTGCCGCGCTGCGCGGCGGCTTCGAGGTGGACGGGAACGTCACGCGCGGCGACCTCACGGGCAGCACCGGCGACGACTGGGACAACGTGTCCTTCGACTCCGCGATCGACGGGCTGAAGGACACGACGCAGTTCAGCGGCAACAACACGAAGGAGGACGCCGCGCCCTCCGGCTGGCAGCCCGGCACCGGCACCGCGAGCGACCAGGCCGACATCGACCGGATCTGGGCGCACGACCGCGTGGACGGCGGCACGCAGTGGCTCTATCTGGGCTTCTCCCGGGACACCGGGTCCGGTTCCATCGGCTACTCGCTCGAGCTGAACCAGAGGAGCAACGTCACCAACGGCGGCGGCGTGAGCGTGCCGAACCGTACGGCCGGTGACCTGCGCGTCGGCTTCACCCAGTCCGGGAACGGGCCGCTCTCCCTGGTCGAGGTCGCACGATGGTCCGGCACCGGGACGGCCGGGTCCTGGTCGACCGTGGGGTTCTCGAACGCGGACATCCTCGGGTTCTCCAACGTCGCCAACCTCGCGGCGACGGGGCCGTTCCCGGCCATGGCGACGAGCACGTTCGTCGAGGCTGCTTTCAATCTCTCCCAGCTGGACCAGGCCACGACCTGCACTCGGGCGGGGTTCGTCCAGGCCAACCTGCGCAGCCGACAGTCGCAGTCCATGACGTCGCAGCTCAAGGACTACGCCGTCGTCCCGGTCAGCATCCCGCCGCGGTGCGCCGACCTCACGATCAGGAAGCAGGACGAGGCGGGCGAGCTCCTGACGGGTGCGGAGTTCACCGTCAGTCCCAGCCCCTACGGCGGGACCTCCGACCTCGTGGTGGTCGACGGCGGGGCGAACGACTCCGACGGGACCGCGGACGGCGTCATCTCCCTGCGGACCAGCGTGTTCGGTCAGTACTCGGTGACGGAGACGAAGGCTCCGAAGGGTTACCTCCTCGCGAAACCCAGAAGCCAGAGCTGGACCGCGGCCGCGTACCAGCAGAAGACGCTCACCTTCGTCGACCCGCTCGGGACCGCGAGGTGGACCAAGATCGACGAGACCGGTGCGCCCGTAGCAGGGGCGACCTTCACCCTGGCGCCGACCGGCAGGGACGACGACGCGCTGGACCTGCTGGGTGCGGACTACAGGCTGGTCGTCACCGACAACGGTGCGAACGACACCGATCCGATCGCCGGGAGCCTCAAGGTCGAGGGCCTTTACACCGGCAGGTGGACGCTCACCGAGACGGCCGTGCCCGCGGGCTACGACCCGCAGCGGCTCCCGGCCCCGATCTCCTTCACGATCGGTGACGAGACGCCGAACTCCGGCGCCCGCCCGGCCCACGACCTCGGCCCGCTGGTGAACCACCGGCTTACGACGGTGACGATCGTCAAGACCGTCACGCCGCGGCTGACGCCCGCCGGGGTGCGTCCTCCGGACGAGCCGGGCGCGGGCTGGCAGTTCCACGCGGAAGCCGCGGCCGACGTCACCGTCCAGGGCTCCGGGCTGACCGGCTCCGACGGCAGGACAGTCTTCTCCCTCTCGATCCCCGCCGGCAGGACCACCGTCCCGCTCACGGTCGATGAGGAGATGAAGCCGGGATTCACGATCGCGCCGCAGGACGGCAGCAACGCCGTCTGCACCGCGAACGGCGAGGCCGTCGCCGTGACCAACGGTGACCCGGCGGCAGACCCCTACGGGTTCGAGGTGGCGGTGCCTGCCGGCTCTGCGGTCACCTGCTACGTCGACAACCGCGAGCTCGAGGCGGGCGTCGACATCGTCAAGCGTGCCTGGCTGGTCCCGCCGGGGCAGGAGCCGACCGACGGCGCAGAGCTAACGAGTGGCCGTTATCAGGAGCTCGTCTTCGACCCCGAGGGCATGACCCGTCCCGACGTCGTGTCCGGCACGACCGTCTGGTGGAGCTACACGGTCGAGAACACCGGTGAGCTGAGCCTCGACGACCTGGTGGTGACGGACGACGTCGTCGCCCCCATGCCCGACGACCCGATCTGCACGATCCCAAGACTCGGTGCCGGTGGCTCGTTCACCTGCATCGGAAACGGTCCCGTCACGAAGCAGTGACGGGCTGACCCCCCCTGGCCCGCTGGAAGCAGCAGCCATCCCCCCGAAAGGAAAGACGATGAACAACAAGACCAAGGGCGCTCTGGCGGGCGTCGCCGGGGTCGCGATCCTCGCGGGCGGCACCACGTTCGCCCTCTGGAGCGACAGTGACAAGGTCGACGGAGGCGAGATCACCTCCGGCAACCTCGACGTTGCTGCTCTCGGCGGAGACTGGTACGACACCTCAGCCGACCGTGCAGATAGGGACACTACGGTGCCGTTCTCCGGTGTCTCTGCGCACAAGATCACCAGCATCGGCTCGTATCGAGTGGTCCCGGAGGACACCCTCCAGATGGTGCAGGGCCTCGACATCGGCCTGGAGGGTGACAACCTCCAGGCTTCGCTGAAGGTCGTCGTGCCAGCTGCACTGGACGCGAACGACGGTGTCGAACTGAGCTACGAAGTTTTCCGTGACGGAGTCGTCGTGCAGCCCAGCAAGGCCCTGGGTAGTGCCTTCGACATGCGGATCCAGGCCGGCCAGAGTGGCCAGGATCAGGGGGACCCCGATCCCGGAGTTCTCGTCATCGACGAGATCGACACCGACGGTGTCGCGGATCTGGGCGTCGTCATCACCGCGAAGTTCCTGGACCAGGACGACCAGGACCTCGTCACGACGACTCTGGCGGACCTTGCCGACATCACCGTCGAGCTCAAGCAGGTTCGCGACGGCTCTGGCTTCAAGACCAACTGACCCACCCCCCATCCGTGGAGGGGCGGACGCACGGCCGCCCCTCCACCACCACAGGGAAGGAGAGTGACATGAGCGCCAGGACCAAGGACCAGAGCTGGCTCGCCGGCCTGACCTCCGTCGTGACGGCGACCGTCCTGGTCGTCGCGGTCGCGCTCGCCGTCGCTCTCGCGCTCGTCCCGCGTCTGCTGGGCGGGGGAGCGCTGACCGTGCTCACCGGTTCGATGGAGCCGACCCTCTCGCCGGGCGACATGGTCGTCGTCCGGCCGGTGGAGGCCGGCGACGTGCGCGTCGGTGACGTGGTCACCTTCCAGCCCGTCTCCGACGACCCGACCCTGATCACGCACCGCGTGGTCGCCAAGCAGGTCGGGTCGTCGGGGACCACCTTCGTCACCCGCGGCGACGCCAACGGGGCGGACGACGCCCCGATCGTCGGCGACCAGATCATGGGCGAGGTCGTCTACCACGTCCCGTACGTGGGCCACCTGGCGGTCTGGGTCGGTGGCAGCAAGCAGGGGATCGTCGTCGCCACCGGCGCCGCGCTCCTGGCCTACGCCGCCCTCATGTTCCTGCGCCCCCAGCGCCGCTCCGCCGTCGAGGACGACGACGCAGCCGAGCTCGGCGCCCCGGCCGCCACTCCCGTCGCCGCCGAGCAAGGAGTCTCGTCATGACCGCCACGTCGCGGCTCGCGATCACCGGCACGGCGCTGGTCGTCGCGGTCGGTGCGGGCGCCGCCACCTACGCCCTCTGGACGGCCGACGGCGACGCCCCCGCCGGCGTCATCACCGCCGGTGACCTCGACATCGCCCTGAGGCCCGACAGCTTCACCTGGCAGGAGACCTCGCCCGACGTCGCCGCACAGCAGTCGGGCACGACCCGGGACTCCTTCGCCGAGTTCGTCGCCATGAGCGGCGACACCTTCACGGTCAGCCAGGGCTTCACCACCACCCTCGAGGGCGACAACATGCTCGGGGTGCTCAGCGTCAGCTGGGGCACGCAGCCCCAGCTGCCCGCCGGGGTCTCCGCCAGCTACCGGGTGCTCGACGCGGCCGACGCCGAGGTGGCCTCGGCCCGCCTCGGCCAGCGGGTCGAGGTCCGCGACCTGCCCGTCGGCGAGGAGAGCTGGACGGTCGAGGTGGACCTGACCTTCGCGGAGGACAAGCCGGATCGCTACACCACCTTCTCGGGGACCGACCCGGTCGAGATCACCGACCTCGGCACGATCGTCGTCGACCTCGACCAGGTGCGCACCGGAACGGGGTTCGAGCAATGAACGCCTTCGGAACACCTCGACGCGCACTCGTCGGCGTGGCAGCCCTCGCTGTCGCCCTCGGAGCGGGCACGGGCACCGCCCTCGCGCTGTGGGACGACACCGAACAGTTCAGCGCAGAGGTCGGCTCCGGCATGGTCGGGTTCGCCATCGGCAAGCCCGGCGCAGCGGACCGCACCGTCGCCGCCGGTCCGGCCGACCGGTTGGCCTTTCCCCTCGGCCCGGACGAGGCCACGACGCTGCTCGACACCGGCGAGGTCGCCGTCGGGATCCAGGTCGATGCGCGCGCGGACGGCAACAAGGGGCTGAGCTACGCACTCGACCTGCCGGACCTTCCGGCTGACTCGATTTTCGGCAGCTCGACCGTCCGGGTCTACCGCGTCGACTCAGCCGCAGCCTGCTCCGCCCATGGCATTACCGGCCGCCCGCCCGCGGCCACGTACACGCCGGCCGACCCTGACGGCGACGGCACCTTCGAGCCGGGCCCGGCCGGCTGGGACCGCACGTGGGCCAGCTCGACTCCCGTGCGCGCGGACTACGACGACGACTGGACGGCGACGGAGTACTGGTGCGTCGTCGCCACCCTCGGCGACCTGCCGGACGAGGGCTCGTACACCAACACGGCCACCGTGTCGGTCGAGGTGGACGGGGACACCTACACCGCTGAGGACACCTGGCGTGCCGACGTCACCACGGCCGCCGACCCTGCGGACGAGCCGACGCACACGATCAACTTCACCCACAGCACGACCCGGCCGGGGGAGTGAGCGCAATGACGACCAAGACGTGGTGGCGCACCTCGTTGACGGCGCTGGTGCTGGCGGCCGCGGTGGCCACGCCCGCCGGCACCGCCCTGGCCGCGCCCGCCGGCGGCGACGCCAGGGGAGTGGACGCGATCTCGCTGTCCTGGGACGGCTCCGAGTACGCGGCCTCGACCAGCGAGAGCTTCCTCGGTGTGCCGGTGTCCGTGCCGGGGGACACCGCCGCACGCACCCTCACCGTGCGCAACGACGGCCCCCGTCAGGGCGTGCTGACGGCGGAGATCGTCAACGTCGAGCTGCTCGACCCGGAAGCCCCGGACGAGCACCACAACCCCGACCACGAGGACCCCGACGGCAGCGGCGCCCCCTTCGGCGACCCGTACGCGGGTGCCGGCGACCAGGGTGACTTCTACGACGACGTCACCGTGGGCTGGGAGACCGCAGACGGCGCCGGTTCCGCCTCGTTCAGCGCTCTCGACACCGACGGCGGACGCCAGATCGGGCAGGTGGCGCTCGGCAGGGGCGAGACGACCGAGGTGACGATCAGCTACGAGTTCCCCTACGACGCGACCTCGGGGAACCGCGCCAACGTGCCACCCCGGCTGGCCTCCTTCGACGTGCTGCTGACCATCCGGGGCGACGACGCAGCCGCCCCGCCCGCCAGGCCCGGCAGGCCGGGCCGCCCGTCGCTGTCCACGACCGGCGCGGACGTCCTCTGGCTTGGTGCCGCCGCCGTGCTCGCCGTCGTGACCGGGAACGAGCTGCGCCGACGGGCGGGCCGCACCAGACAGCGTGACGCCACCGCGTGACGCCGGGCGGAGCACGGCTCGACCGCCCCACAGACCACGGGTCCGCCCTCCCTTCCCCCGGGGAGGGCGGGCCCGTGCCGCCGGGCGTGGCGGCGCCTGAGGTAGCCTGTGGGGACGCCTCCCGCCCCACCCCCGGAGAACGATCTCCGGGTGATGTCGGTCACCGGCCACCCGGTTCCCCGGGTGTGGCGTGATGCCGTAGGATGGACCGCTGGGCATGGCTTCACCTTCGTCGCGCTTGCGCGGCAACCGTGGAGAGCCATCACCATGACAGCAGCAACCAACGTGAGCGGGAGTAATGGCGAAGAAGGACGGCGTCATCGAGATCGAGGGCAGTGTTGTCGAGGCTCTTCCCAACGCGATGTTCCGCGTCGAGCTGAGCAACGGGCACAAGGTTCTCGCCCACATCTCGGGCAAGATGCGCCAGCACTACATCCGGATCCTCCCTGAGGACCGTGTGGTCGTCGAGCTGAGCCCGTACGACCTCACCCGGGGTCGCATCGTCTACCGCTACAAGTAACCACCACGAGCGAGACGCCGTCGGCGGACCTGGGTCCACCGTGCGCGGCGGCGGAGGAAGACATGAAGGTCAAGCCCAGCGTCAAGAAGATCTGCGACAACTGCAAGGTGATCCGTCGGCACGGCCGCGTCATGGTCATCTGCACCAACGTTCGCCACAAGCAGCGCCAGGGCTGAGACCCTGACCGCCGGGAGCAGCGCCCCGGCACCGCGCACCACCGAACGTCGTCGGCAACGACGGCGCGACCCCCGGCTCGGAGGCCGGGGCCCGCTACCGCGGGATGGGGGTGCGGAAGACCTCCGACCCACAACAGGAGTCAAAGTTGGCACGTCTCTCAGGCGTCGACCTTCCCCGCGAGAAGCGGCTCGAGGTTGCGCTCACCTACATCTACGGCGTCGGCCGCACCCGCGCGGCCGAGACGCTCGCCGCCACCGGCGTGAGCCCTGACCTCCGCGTCAAGGACATGACCGACGCGGACCTCGTCGCGCTGCGTGACTACATCGAGGGCAACTTCAAGGTCGAGGGTGACCTCCGCCGCGAGGTCGCCGCGGACATCCGCCGCAAGGTGGAGATCGGCAGCTACCAGGGTCTGCGCCACCGCCGTGGCCTGCCCGTCCACGGTCAGCGCACCAAGACCAACGCGCGTACCCGCAAGGGCCCGAAGCGCACCGTCGCCGGTAAGAAGAAGGCCGGCAAGAAGTAGCAGTCCGAACCCGGTGCCCAGCCGGCGCCGGACCGGTCCGACGACCTCACAGGAGTAGGAAACCTCTATGCCCCCCAAGTCCCGTACGGCTTCGCCGGCGGCGCGCAAGCCGCGCCGCAAGGAGCGGAAGAACGTCTCCCACGGCCACGCCTACATCAAGAGCACCTTCAACAACACCATCGTGTCCATCACGGACCCGAGCGGTGCCGTCATCGCCTGGGCCTCCTCCGGCCAGGTCGGCTTCAAGGGCTCGCGCAAGTCGACCCCGTTCGCCGCGCAGATGGCCGCCGAGGCCGCTGCCCGCCGCGCCCAGGAGCACGGCATGAAGAAGGTCGACGTCTTCGTGAAGGGTCCCGGCTCCGGCCGCGAGACCGCGATCCGCTCCCTCACGGCCACCGGCCTCGAGGTCGGCTCGATCCAGGACGTCACGCCGCAGGCGCACAACGGCTGCCGCCCGCCGAAGCGTCGCCGCGTCTGAGAGACGCGTCCATGCAGCGGGGTGCGCGCGATGCGTGCGCACCCCGCTGCATGACCTCAGCACCACCCTGCCGTACGGACAGATGTCGGCAGGTCCTCGCCCGGACGTCATATAGCGGACGTCGGCTGAAAGGAACCCCCAAGTGCTCATCGCACAGCGCCCCGCACTGACCGAAGAGGTCGTCTCCGACTACCGCTCGCGGTTCGTCATCGAGCCCCTCGAGCCCGGTTTCGGCTACACCCTCGGCAACTCGCTGCGTCGCACCCTGCTCTCCTCCATCCCGGGTGCCGCCGTGACCAGCATCCGCATCGACGGCGTGCTCCACGAGTTCTCGACCGTTCCCGGTGTCAAGGAGGACGTCACCGAGATCATCCTGAACATCAAGAACGTCGTCGTCTCCTCGGAGAACGACGAGCCCGTCGTGATGTACCTGCGCAAGCAGGGCCCGGGCGTCGTCACCGCCGGTGACATCACCCCGCCGGCCGGTGTCGAGGTGCACAACCCCGACCTGCACATCGCCACGATCAACTCCAAGGGCAAGCTGGAGATCGAGCTCACGGTCGAGCGCGGCCGCGGCTACGTCTCCGCGGTGCAGAACAAGAGCGCGGACTCGGAGATCGGCCGCATCCCGGTCGACTCCATCTACTCGCCGGTCCTGAAGGTCACCTACAAGGTCGAGGCCACGCGCGTCGAGCAGCGCACCGACTTCGACAAGCTGATCGTCGACGTCGAGACCAAGAACGCGATCGCCCCGCGCGACGCGCTCGCCTCCGCCGGCAAGACGCTGGTCGAGCTGTTCGGTCTGGCGCGCGAGCTCAACGTCGAGGCCGAGGGCATCGAGATCGGCCCGTCCCCGACGGACGCTGCGCTCGCCCAGGACCTCGCCCTGCCGATCGAGGACCTCGGTCTGCTGTCCCGCTCGTACAACTGCCTCAAGCGCGAGGGCATCCACACGGTGGGCGAGCTCGTCGCCCGCTCGGAGGCCGACCTCCTCGACATCCGCAACTTCGGCGCCAAGTCGATCGGCGAGATCAAGGAGAAGCTCGCGGGTCTGGGTCTGAACCTCAAGGACAGCCCGGCCGACTTCGACCTCGCCACCCACCCGGGCGCGGCCGACGACGAGGACGCCTACGGCGACATCCAGTTCAGCGACGAGCAGCCCAGCTGACCTGCTCACCCGACATAACTACTAGGAGACATCATGCCTACACCCGCCAAGGGTCCCCGTCTGGGTGGCAGCCCCGCGCACGAGCGGCTCATGCTGGCCAACCTGGCCACCGCGCTGTTCGAGCACAAGCGGATCACCACGACCGAGCACCGCGCCAAGCGCCTGCAGCCGGTCGCGGAGAAGCTGATCACGCTGGCCAAGCGCGGCGACCTCCACGCCCGCCGCAAGGTCATGACCACCGTGCGCCGCAAGGACGTCGTCGCCGAGCTGTTCGAGCAGACGGCCGCGCAGTTCGCCGAGCGCAACGGCGGCTACACCCGCATCACGAAGGTGGGCCCCCGCAAGGGTGACAACGCCCCCATGGCGGTCATCGAGCTCGTGCTCGAGCCGGTCAGCCCGAAGCAGGCCACCGTGCGTGAGGCCGAGAAGGCCACCGCGCGCGCCGCCAAGGCCGAGGCCCCCGCCGCCGAGGCGCCGGCCGAGGAGGAGGTCGCCGAGACCACCGCCGAGGCCGTCGAGGCGGAGGCGCCGGGCGAGCAGGGTTCCGCCACGGAGGCCGTCGAGGCCGAGGCGACCGTCGAGGCGCAGCAGGACGAGGCGGAGAAGTCCGCCGCCGCGGCCAGCGAGCAGGCCACCGACGCCCAGGCCGGTCAGTCCAAGGGATCGACCGACCCGCGCAAGTGATCCACCCGCGGGGGTGACGCCATCGGCGTCGCGCCCGTCCCGAGGGGCCCGGACCGTCAAGGTCCGGGCCCTTCGCGCGCCCGCCCCTAGTCTGGGCACGTGAGTGCTCCCACCGTCGTGCTCGTGCACGGCATCCGCGCCTCGCGCACCATGTGGCTGCGCCAGCTCGCCGCCCTCGACGCGGCCGGCGTGCCCGCCGTCGCGCCAGACCTCCCGGGCCACGGCGTGCGGGCCGGGGAGGACTTCAGCGTCGCAGGCGCTCTCGACACGATCGAGTCGGTCGTCGCGGGGATCGAGGGGCCGTTCGTCGTCGCCGGCCTGTCCCTGGGCGGGTACCTCACGCTCCACTGGGCCGCCCGGACCACCCGCCGTCCGGAGGCCCTGCTCGCGGCCTCGTGCACCACCCAGCCGCGCGGGCCGGGCCTGTCGGTCTACCGCCGCCTGGCGGCGCTGATCGCCCGGCTACCCGACGGCGGAGCCGGGCTCAACGACCTCATGGCCCGCCGGTTCCTCCCCGAGCCGGCACGGGCGGACCTCGCCGCCGGCGGCATGACGATGTCCGTCATGTCGGCCGCCCTGGAGGGGATGGCACAGGTCGACGCCCTGGCCGACGTCGCCCGCATCGACGTGCCGATCTGGTTCGTCAACGGCCGGTGGGACCACTTCCGCGGGCACGAGCGGCGCTTCCTCGCCGCGGCGCGCCAGGGCCGCCTCGTCGTCGTCCCCGGCGCGACGCACCTGGTGTCCCTCGTCCGGCCCGTGGCGTTCAACCGGGTCCTGCTCGACCTCGTGGACGAGGTGGCGTCGGACCGGGCGGACGCGGTCACGGGACCCGCGGATCACGTCCCGGTACCCGCAGGTCCCAGGCCCTGACGCCGCCCACGATGCCGGCGGAGTTGGGGACGATGACGACGTCGTCACCCAGCCGGGCGAGCACCTGCGGGGTGATCCGGCGCGAGTTCCCGCCGCCGAGGTAGAGGCGGTCCCAGAGGTACATCGGGCGCAGCGCCTCGACGACGTTGCGCACCCGCCGCGACCACATGGCGTCCCCGAGCCGCAGCCGCTCGTGCTCGCCGATGTAGTCGTCGTAGGTCAGGCCCCACTTGACCGGCCCCTGGCTGAGCTCGACGTGCGGCGCGAGCGTCCCGCCGTCGAACACGGCGTTGCCGAGCCCGGTGCCCAGGGTCACGATCATCTCCAGGCCCGCGCCGGTGATCGCGCCGGCGCCGTGCACCTCCGCGTCGTTGAGGACCAGGGCGGGGACGCCCAGCTCGCGCTCGACCGCGCCCTTCATGTCGAACCCGGACCAGTGCAGCTCCAGCTCGGGCAGCACACGCGTCCGTGGCCCGGCCTTGGTGATGTAGTGCGGGGTGTGGATGACGACGCCGTGGCGCAGCATGCCGGGCATCCCCACCGTGACGCGGTCCGCGCGGGGGAGCTGCTCCGCGAGGGAGGCGATGGTCCGCACCAGCCGGGAGGGCGGCAGCGGGTACGGGGTGGTGGCCCGCACGGGCTGGGCGTGCATGGTGCCGGCGGCGTCGAGCACCGAGGCCTTGATGCCGCCGCCGCCGCAGTCGACGGCGAGCGTGGCGGTCGAGGGCTTCACTGCGCGAGACTATCGCGGAGGCCCGCTCGCCCCGGTCCCCGCGACCAGGAGGGCCTCCACCGCGTCGGCGAGCTCGGCCAGAGGCCGGCGGGCGTCCAGCTCGAGCGTGGCACCCCGTCGGAGCAGGGGCTCGACGGTGTCGACGTGAAACCGGATCTCGGCCCGCTGGGCCGCGGTCGTGCCGTACGGGTTGCCGGTGCGCGTGGCCACCCGCCGGAGCAGGACGTCCAACGGTGCGCTGAGGAGCACGACGTGGTCGAAGCGGTCGTAGAACCGGCCCTGGTTCTCCACCGTGCCGGAGACGACGAGGTCGCGGTGCGAGGCCAGCAGCAGGCCCACCCTTGCCTCGTCCCACCTGCCGTCCGGCAGGACCCAGCCGTCGTAGTCCGTGTCGACGGTCACGTGCCCGCGGACCTTCAGCTCGTCGAGCAGGGTGGACTTCCCCGTCCCGGACATCCCCGTCAGCAGCACGCGCGCCATGGGTCACCCGCGACGCGCGGCGGGGGTGACCTCACGCCGGTCGTCGGGCAGGCGCCGGGTGAGTCCCTGCCGGTCGAGGTGGTCCAGCAGGGGCAGCACGACGCGGCGCGAGGTGCCGAGCCGGACCCGCGCCTGGCTGGTGGTGAAGGGCTGCGGCAGCTCCGCGAGCCAGGCCGCGGCACGGCCGGCGGCGTCCGAGGGGAGCACGATGCCGGGCGCGGGCCGCAGCAGCCGTCCGGCGCGGGCGGCGGCGGCGAGGGCCCGCTCGTCGAGGCGCAGCTCACGCAGCCGGTCGGCCGTGGGGGCCGCGAACGGGGCGTCGGCGAGCTCGGCGTCCAGCGTCTCCAGCGCGGCGGCGAGCGCCGCGGGCAGCCCGTCGCCACGGCCCGCGAGCGTCACCCGGCCGTTGCGGAGCGTCAGCGGTGGGCGCAGGGCGGCCCTGAGCAGGCGCTCGGGCACACCGAGGCGGGCGGCGAGCGCGCCGGGCGGCACGCCAGGGTCGAGGGGATGGGCGGCGTCGTGCTCGCCGACGAGGCGGGCGGCGTCGGCCCGGGCCCGCTCGGCACGCTCGGTCGACATCACCAGGCCCGCGTCGACGACGCCGTGCTCGGCGGCGCCGGAGGTGGGCACACCGATGCGGCGCAGCAGCGCGAGGTCGGCGACCCCGCCGCGCCGGGCGAGCTCGCGCGGGAGGCGGGGTGCGCCGTCGGCGTCCGCGAGCGCCTGGGCCCGCCGCGCCCCGGCACCGCGGCGGGTGAGGGCGGGCGGGGCGGGATCCAGGACGACGACGCCCCACAGGGCCCGGCTGCCCGGGTCGCGGAGGAGGGCGCGGTCGCCGATCCGCAGGGGGAGCGGGCGGCGCAGCCGCAACCGGGCGAGCTCCCCGCCGAGCGGGCGGTGGTGCACCTCCACCGACGCGGCGCCGACGTGCAGCAGGGGCCGCTGCGGCGGGGCGGCGGACGACTCGGGCGTCGGGGAGGAGATGACGTCTCGGGGAGGAGTTGACGTCTCGGCGAGAGGGAGAGGGGGGAGGGGGTGGTGGGTGGCGGCGTCGCCGACCCGCCGCAGGCGCACGTCCACGACGTCGGTGACGTGCCAGGCGTCGGGGGTGACCAGCACGGAGCCCCGCTCCAGCCCCTCGTCGTCGCCGGCGAGGCCCAGGGCCACGCGGGCGACGCCGACCGCCTCCGGCACGGCACGGCCGAGCGACTGGACCGCCCGGACGCGGACGGTCCCGCCGTCGTGCGTGAGCCGGTCCCCGGGCGCGACGCGGCCCGCGGGCAGCGTGCCGGTGACCACGGTGCCCGTCCCACGCACCGTGAAGCGGCGGTCCACCCACAGCCGCACGTCCGCCTCCCGCTCCGGCGGCGGGACCTGGGCCAGGACCTCGGCGAGGGCGGCGGTCAGCTCGGGCAGCCCCGCGCCGGTGACCGCGCTGACGGGGACGACGCGGGCGCCGCGCAGCGAGGTGCGGTCCACCTGCTCGCGGGCGCGCGCCGCCGCGGGGCCGGGGTCGGCGAGGTCGGCCCGCGTGACGGCGACGACGCCGCGGGAGACCCCGAGCCCGTCCAGGGCGGCGAGGTGCTCGGCCGTCTGCGGCATCCACGGGTCGTCGGCGGCGACCACCAGCAGCGCCACCGGCACCGGTCCGACGCCGGCGAGCATCGTGGGGACGAACCGCTCGTGGCCCGGGACGTCGACGAACGCGACGTCGCCGGCGCCGGGCAGGGCGGTCCAGCAGAACCCGAGCTCGATGGTCAGGCCGCGCCGGTGCTCCTCGGGCAGCCGGTCCGGGTCGGTGCCCGTCAGGGCGCGGACGAGGGTGGACTTGCCGTGGTCCACGTGCCCCGCGGTGGCGACGACGTGCACGACTCAGCCCCCCAGCGCCGCCGCGGCCGCGCGAACCGCGGCGACCAGCTCCTCGTCCTGCTCGGGCGGGACGGTGCGCAGGTCCAGCAGCAGCCGGTCGTGCTCGACCCTCCCGACGACCGCGGGCGTGCCCCGCCGCAGCATCGTCGCGAACCGCACCGGCAGGGTGACCGCGGCGCTGGGCAGCTCGACGCCCGGGGCGCCGCCGCCGCCCACGGCGGCGCGGCTCTCCTCGGCGCCTGCCGCGACGGCGTCGTCGGCCAGCCGGGCGGCGAGGGCCCGGGCACGGCCCAGGAGCTCTGCCGGCTCGGCCTCGAGCGCGGCCCTCACGGGCGGGGTGGGGCCGGTCAGGGTCGCCTCGAGGGCGGCGAGGGTGAGCTTGTCGACGCGGAGGGCCCGGGCGAACGGGTGGCGGCGCAGCGCCTGCACGAGGTCCGCCCGCCCCAGGAGCAGTCCCGCCTGTGGCCCGCCGAGCAGCTTGTCGCCCGACGCGGTCACCAGGGCGGCGCCCGCGCGCAGGGTGGTGGTGGCGTCCGGCTCGTCCGGCAGCCGCGGGTGCGGCGCCAGCAGGCCGGAGCCGATGTCGGCGACGACGGGCACCGGCAGGCGCGACAGCTCGCCGACGGGCACCGAGGAGGTGAAGCCCGAGACGAGGAAGTTGGACGGGTGCACCTTCAGCACGAAGGCGGTGTCGTCGTCGACGGCCGCGGCGTAGTCCTCCAGGCGGACCCGGTTGGTGGTCCCGACCTCGCGCAGGGTGGCGCCCACGGACTCCAGCAGCTCCGGGATGCGGAAGCCGTCGCCGATCTCGACCATCTCCCCGCGGGCCAGGACCACGTTCCGGCCGGCGGCCAGCCCCAGCGTGACCAGCGCAAGGGCGGCGGCGCCGTTGTTGACCACGTGCACGCCGCCGGCGTCGGGGACCGCGGCGGCCAGCGCCGCGAGCGCGCCGGAGCCCCGGGGGCCGCGCCGGCCGGTGGCCAGGTCCAGCTCCACGTCGGTGGGCCCGGCGGCGAGGGTGAGCGCCTCGAGCGCCGCGGCGGACAGCGGCGCCCGGCCGAGGTTGGTGTGGACGACGACGCCCGTCGCGTTGACCACCCGGCGCAGCGTGGTCGCCGCCTCGGGCAGGGCGGCCACCGCCGCGTCGGCGACCTCCTCCGGGGCGAGCTCCCCGGCGCGGCAGCGCTGCTGCGCCGTCGTCACCGCGTCCTTCACGAGCCGGCGCCCGAGCCGGGCGACGGCGGCGACCAGGCGCGGGTCGGCCAGCACGGCGTCCGTGCGCGGGGTGGCGCGGCGGAGGTCCGCCGCGGCGTCGGTCGTCTTCGGCACGCTGACCCTCCTGAGCTGGCGGAGGCGGACGGGAATCGAACCCGCCTGGCCGGGGTGCCCGGCCACAACGGTTTTGAGGACCGCGCCCGTCACCAGACGAGGTACGCCTCCGCGGCTCACCCTAGCGGGAGCCGGCGGGGGACGGACGGTTGGCCGCGAAGGGGTGGACCGGTGCTGAGGCCCCGGCCTAGGCTCGCGTGTGTGACCGCGACGACGCAGCCGCTCAGACTCACCCAGTACGCCGCCGGCGGCGGCTGCGCGTGCAAGGTCCCGCCCGGCGAGCTTGAACGCGTGCTCGGCACGCTGACGCTGCCCGCGGGCGGGGATCTGCTGGTCGGCCTGGAGAACGGGGACGACGCCGCGGCGGTGCGCATCGAGGGCGGCCGGGCGCTCATCGCGACGGCCGACTACTTCACCCCCGTGGTCGACGACCCCTACGAGTGGGGCCGCATCGCCGCCACGAACGCCCTCTCGGACGTCTACGCCATGGGCGGCACGCCCGTCGTGGCGGTCAACCTCCTGTCCTGGCCCCGCAGCACCATCCCGTTCGAGATCGCGGCGGAGGTGCTGCGCGGCGGTGCGGACGTGTGCGCCGACGCGGGCACCTTCCTCGGCGGCGGGCACAGCGTGGACGACCCCGAGCCCAAGTACGGGCAGGCCGTCACCGGGCTCGCCGACGCCGACAAGCTCCTGCGCAACGACGCCGCCGAGGCCGGCCTGCCGCTGACGCTGACGAAGCCGCTCGGCCTCGGCGTCCTCAACAACCGGCACAAGGCCACCGGCGAGTGGTTCGAGGAGGCGGTCGCGCAGATGACCACCCTGAACCGGGACGCCGCCGCGGCCGCCCTGGCGGCGGGCGCCCGCAGCGCCACCGACGTCACCGGCTTCGGCCTGCTCGGCCACCTGTACAAGCTGGTCCGGGCCAGCGGCGTCAGCGCCGTCGTCGACTCCGCCGCCGTGCCCTACGTCGACGGCGCCCGCGACGCGCTCGCGGACGGGTTCGTCCCCGGCGGGAGCCGCCGCAACCTGGACTGGGTCCGCCCCCATCTCCGTTCCGACGTCGGGGAGGACGAGCTGATCCTGCTCGCGGACGCGCAGACGTCCGGCGGGCTGCTGGTGGTGGGTGAGGTGCCGGGCTATCCCGTCGTGGGGGAGCTGGTGCCCGCCGGCGAGCACGCGATCCGGGTGCGCTGACCAGCCGGACAGGGCACCATCAGGGACCAGGACGTTCCGACGTCAGGAAGGGGCAGGGCCGTGGTAGGCAAGGTCTTCCTCGACTGGCCGGTGGTGCGGCAGCTGACCGGCGCCGACCTGCTCGGCCGCGGCAGGGCCGTCCGCTCGGCGCGGACGGACGCGCTGACCGCCCGCACGACGACGGCGGACCGGGTGGCGCGCAGCGTCTGCCCCTACTGCGCCGTCGGCTGCGGGCAGCGCGTCTACGTCAAGGACGAGCAGGTCGTGCAGATCGAGGGCGACCCCGACAGCCCGATCTCGCGGGGACGGCTCTGCCCCAAGGGGTCGGCCAGCAAGAGCCTCGTCACCAACCCGGCCCGTCTCAGCACGGTGCGCTACCGCCGGCCGTACGGCACCGAGTGGGAGGACCTGCCGCTCGACGTCGCGATGGAGATGATCGCCGACCGGGTGGTGAAGGCCCGGGAGCAGACGTGGCAGGACCTCGACGAGAGGGGCCGGAAGGTCCGGCGCACGCTCGGCATCGCCAGCCTGGGCGGGGCGACGCTCGACAACGAGGAGAACTACCTCATCAAGAAGCTCTTCACCGCCCTCGGCGCGCTGCAGATCGAGAACCAGGCGCGTATTTGACACTCCTCCACGGTCCCCGGTCTGGGGACCAGCTTCGGGCGCGGCGGCGCCACAGGTTTCCAGCAGGACCTGGCCAACGCTGACTGCATCGTCATCCAGGGTTCCAACATGGCCGAGGCCCACCCGGTGGGCTTCCAGTGGGTCATGGAGGCCAAGCGACGCGGCGCGAGGGTGATCCACGTCGACCCCCGCTTCACCCGCACCAGCGCGCTCGCGGACCAGTTCGTGCCGCTGCGCGCCGGGACGGACATCGTCTTCCTCGGGGCGATCATCAACTACGTGCTCAGCAACGAGCTCGACTTCCGCGAGTACGTGCTCGCCTACACCAACGCCGCCACCATCCTCGACGAGCGCTTCACCGACACCGAGGACCTCGACGGGCTCTTCTCCGGCTTCGACCCGGAGCGGCGCAGCTACGACACCGACAGCTGGCAGTACGCCGAGGCGGCGCCGGAGGAGGGGCGGGAGGAGCACGAAGCGGACCGGGAACGGGCGAGCGCCCGGCCGATGGAGCACGAGACCCACGGCCTGCAGGTGCAGGGCCACCCGCCGCGGGACGAGACGCTGCAGGACCCGCGCACCGTCTACCAGGTGCTCAGGCGACACTTCTCGCGCTACACCCCGGAGATGGTCGAGGAGGCGTGCGGGGTCCCGCGCGAGGACTTCCTCAAGGTCGCCGAGGCGTGGGTGGCGAACTCCGGGCGCGAGCGGACCACCGCGCTCGTCTACAGCGTCGGCTGGACCCAGCACAGCGTGGGCGCCCAGTACATCCGCACCGGCGCCATCCTCCAGCTGCTGCTCGGGAACATGGGCCGGCCCGGCGGCGGGATCCTGGCCCTGCGCGGGCACGCCAGCATCCAGGGCTCGACCGACATCCCGACCCTGTTCAACCTGCTGCCCGGCTACCTGCCCATGCCGCACGCCGACGAGCACCAGGACCTGCAGACCTGGATCGACAGCATGCGCCAGCCCGGGGCCAAGGGCTTCTGGAAGCAGGCCGACGCGTACGCCGTCAGCCTCCTCAAGGCCTACTGGGGGGAGGCGGCGACGGCGGAGAACGACTTCGCCTTCGACTACCTGCCCCGCATGACCGGGGACCACGGCACCTACCGCACCGTGCTCGACATGATCGACGGCAAGGTCAAGGGCTACTTCCTGCTCGGGCAGAACCCGGCCGTCGGCTCCGCCCACGGCCGGGCGCAGCGCCTCGGCATGGCCAACCTCGACTGGCTGGTGGTGCGCGACCTGTACGAGATCGAGAGCGCCACGTTCTGGAAGGACGGCCCGGAGGTCGCCACCGGGGAGATCGTGCCGGAGGAGTGCCGCACCGAGGTCTTCCTCATGCCCGCCGCCTCGCACGTGGAGAAGGAGGGCACCTTCACCCAGACGCAGCGGATGCTGCAGTGGCGGGAGAAGGCGGTCGACCCCACCGGGGACCGCCGCTCGGAGCTGTGGTTCTTCTACCACCTGGGCCGCCTGGTCCGGGAGCGGCTGGCGGGCTCGACCCTCGAGCGGGACCGGCCGGTGCTGGACCTGGCGTGGGACTACCCGACCCACGGGCCGACGGCGGAGCCGAGCGCCGAGGCCGTGCTGCGGGAGATCAACGGCTACGAGGTGGCAACCGGGCGGGAGCTGTCCACCTTCACCGAGATGCGCGCCGACGGCTCCACCGTGGGCGGCTGCTGGATCTACACCGGCGTCTACGCCGACGGCGTCAACCAGGCCGCGCGGCGCCGGCCCGGGTCCGAGCAGTCGTGGGTGGCGCCCGAGTGGGGCTGGGCGTGGCCCGCGAACCGGCGCATCCTCTACAACCGCGCCTCCGCGGACCCGCAGGGCCGCCCGTGGAGCGAGCGCAAGGCCTACGTGTGGTGGGACGAGGACGCGGGGGAGTGGACCGGGCACGACGTGCCCGACTTCGAGCGCACCAAGCCGCCGTCGTACCGGCCGCCCGAGGGGGCCGACGGCACGGAGGGCCTGGCGGGCGACGACCCGTTCATCATGCAGGGCGACGGCAAGGGGGCGCTGTACGTGCCCACCGGCCTGCTCGACGGGCCGCTGCCCACGCACTACGAGCCGGTGGAGTCCCCGTTCCGCAACCCGCTGTACGGGCAGCAGGCCAACCCCACCCGGGTGGAGTACCGGCGGGCCGACAACCCGGTCCACCCGAGCCCGGCGCCGGAGCAGGCGGACGTGTTCCCGTACGTCTACACCACCTCCCGCCTGACAGAGCACCACACGGCCGGGGGCATGAGCCGGACCCTGGAGTACCTCTCCGAGCTGCAGCCCGAGATGTTCGTCGAGGTCTCCCCGCAGCTGGCGGCCGAGCGGGGGCTGGAGCACATGGGCTGGTGCCACGTGGTCACGGCCCGCTCCGCCGTCGAGGGGCGCGTCATGGTCACCGACCGCCTGCGGCCGCTGCGGGTCGAGGGCCGGACGATCCACCAGGTGTGGCTGCCCTACCACTGGGGCTCCGGCGGCCTGGTGACGGGCGACTCCGCCAACGACCTGTTCGGCATCTCCCTCGAGCCCAACGTGCTCATCCAGGAGACCAAGGCCGGCACGTGCGACGTGCGGCCGGGACGGCGGCCCACCGGGACGGCGCTGCTGGACTACGTCGCGGGCTACCGCCGTCGGGCCGGGATCCTGGACGGGGACGGCGGGGACATCGTCACCGCGCGGCAGCCCGACACCCGCCAGACAGAGGAGGGCGACCATGGCCGGTAGGAACAGCCTTTTCGGGCCCGTCGACCCGGCCCAGGACGCCGGGTACGAGGCACCGCCCGCGCGCAAGGGCTTCTTCACCGACACCAGCGTGTGCATCGGGTGCAAGGCGTGCGAGGTGGCGTGCAAGGAGTGGAACCTCCTGCCCGACGACGGGTTCGACCTGCTCGGGTCCTCCTACGACAACACCGGCGCGCTCGGGGCGAACACGTGGCGGCACGTGGCGTTCGTGGAGCAGCCGGCCGGCCGGGTCGCCCCGGTGTCGCTGGGCATGCCGGGCGTCGGCCCGCCCGCCGGTGCGCTCGCCCCGTCCGGTGCCTCCGCAGGCGGTCTGGGCCCGCCCGCCCCGGCCGAGGGAGCGCCGAACCTCCTGGAGGCTCTCGACGGCGGCACGGAGACGGAGGGCGACGGTCACCCGGACTTCCGCTGGCTCATGTCCTCGAACGTCTGCAAGCACTGCACGCATGCCGCGTGCCTCGACGTGTGCCCCACCGGGGCGCTGTTCCGGACGGAGTTCGGCACCGTCGTCGTCCAGGACGACGTGTGCAACGGCTGCGGCTACTGCGTGGCCGCCTGCCCGTTCGGGGTCATCGAGCGGCGCAAGGGGCCGGCCGGGGCACGCAACGTCGGCATCGCCCAGAAGTGCACGCTCTGCTACGACCGGATCGGCGACGGCCTGGAGCCCGCCTGCGCCAAGGCGTGCCCCACGGAGTCGATCCAGTACGGCGACCTCGACGAGCTGCGCGAGCGCGCCGACGCGCGGGTACGCCGGCTGCAGGACGAGGGCGTGGAGGGGGCCCGCCTGTACGGACACGACCCCCACGACGGCGTCAGCGGCACCGGCGCCTTCTTCCTGCTCCTCGACGAGCCCGAGGTGTACGGGCTTCCCCCGGACCCGGTGGTCACCACCCGGGACCTGCCCCAGATGTTCAACCGGGCCGGCATGGCCGGGCTCGCCCTGCTCGCGGGCGCGGCCCTGTCCTTCCTCGGGGGGCGCAGGTGACCGGGACGACGGCGGACCGGGACACTCGTGGCCGCGGCGGCCGGCGCCGCACCCACGGCGGCGAGACGGCGATGGTGCCCCCGGCGGAGTTCACGTCCTACTACGGCCGGCCCGTGGTCAAGCCGGCGCCGTGGACGTGGGAGATCCCCGCCTACATGTTCGCCGGCGGGCTCGCGGCCGGCTCCTCCCTGCTCGGCGCGGGCGCGGATCTCGCCGGCCACGAGGCACTGCGCCGGTCCGGCCGGCTCACGGCGCTGGGCGCGCTCGGGTTCTCCATGGCAGCCCTCGTCTCCGACCTGGGCCGTCCGGAGCGGTTCCTCAACATGATGCGCACCGTGAAGGTCACGTCCCCGATGTCAGTGGGCACGTGGATCCTGGCGCTCTACGGCCCGCCGGCGGGGCTGGCCGCCGCCGCGGAGGTCGCCGGGATGCTGCTGCCCGGCAGCAAGGCTGCGCCGGTGCGGCTGCTGGTCGCGGCCGGGCGCCCCGCGGGCCTCCTCGCCGGGCTGTTCGCGCCACCGGTCGCCGCGTACACGGCCGTGCTTCTCTCCGACACCGCCACCCCGTCGTGGCACGAGGCCTATCGCGAGCTGCCCTTCGTCTTCTGCGGGTCCGCCGCCGCGGCCGCCGGGGGGCTGGCTGCCGCGATCGTGCCGCCGGAGCAGGCGGGGCCGGCGCGGCGCCTCGCGGTCGGTGGGGCGGTGGCCGAGGCCCTCGCGGAGCACCGCATGGAGCGGTCGATGGGGATCACCGCGGAGCCGTTGCGCACCGGCGTCCCGGGACGGCTCATGCGCGCCGCGCGGGTCCTCACGCTCGCGGGGGCGGCCGGGACGCTGCTCGCGGGCCGCAGCCGCGCCGTCGCCGTCGCCTCCGGGGCGGCCCTCCTGGCAGGTTCGGTGTGCACCCGGTTCGGGGTGGTGCGCGCGGGCATCGCGTCGGCGCTCGACCCCAGGTACACGGTGGTGCCGCAGCGCGAGCGCGTGGACCGCGGGGAGCCCGTGCGACACGTGGCCGGATAGGACGCGGGGCGCGCAGCCCACCTGTGCAGGGTCGCGTACGTTCACCTGCCCACGTCCCTTGCCGGCCGAGGTCGACCAGTGCCCCTCGGTCGAGAGATCGCTACAACTTCGGTGCGGATTCCGCACCGAATCTGTAGCGGTCTGCCGGGAGGAGGGCGCATGACCGGTCACGAGCGCGGACGCGAGGAAGGAGGAGGGCCCCGACGTCGCGGGACCCTCCTCCTGGCAGGTGGTCAGCGGGCGGACCGGGCCGTCACTGCCCGAGCCGGTCAGCCCGTCGACGGATCGCCGGCCGCCGGATCAGCTCGACGGGACCATGCCGTGCGGGTCGAGCACGTACTTCTTGGCCGCGCCCTTGTCGAACTCCTCGTAGCCCCGCGGCGCCTCGTCGAGCGAGATCGGCGTCGCGTTGACGTTCTTGGCGATCTGCACCTTGTCGTGGAGGATCGCCATCATCAGGCCGCGGTGGTACTTCATCACCGGGCACTGGCCGGTGGTGAAGGACAGCGACTTCGCCCACCCGGTGCCGAGGCTGATCGACAGCGACCCGACCTTGGCCGCCTCGTCCACCCCGCCCGGGTCGCCGGTCACGTACAGCCCCGGGATGCCGAGCGCACCGCCGGCCGCGGTGAGCCCCATGAGGGAGTTGAGCACCGTGGCGGGGTGCTCCGTCTGAGCCTCCTTGCCGTGACCCCTCGCCTCGAACCCGACCGCGTCGACGCCGCAGTCGACCTCGGGCACACCGAGGATCTGCTCGATCTGGTCCTTCGGGTCGCCCTTGGAGACGTCGACGGTCTCGCAGCCGAAGCTGCGCGCCTGGGCGAGCCGCTCCTCGTTGAGGTCGCCGACGATGACGACGGCCGCGCCGAGGAGCTGGGCCGCGGTGGCCGCCGCGAGACCCACCGGTCCGGCACCCGCGATGTACACGGTGGAGCCGGTGGTGACCCCGGCCGTGTACGCGCCGTGATAGCCGGTCGGGAAGATGTCCGAGAGCATGGTCAGGTCGAGGATCTTCTCCATCGCCTGGTCCTTGTCCGGGAACTTCAGCAGGTTCCAGTCGGCGTACGGCACGAGCACGTACTCGGCCTGCCCGCCTACCCAGCCCCCCATGTCGACGTACCCGTACGCCGAGCCGGGACGGTCCGGGTTGACGTTGAGGCAGATGCCCGTCTTGCGCTCCTTGCAGTTGCGACAGCGACCGCACGCGATGTTGAAGGGGACCGAGACGATGTCGCCCTCCTTGATGAACTCCACGTCCCGCCCGACCTCGACGACCTCGCCGGTGATCTCGTGGCCCAGCACCAGCCCCTCGGGGGCGGTGGTGCGGCCACGCACCATGTGCTGGTCGGACCCGCAGATGTTCGTCGAGACGGTCTTCAGGATCACGCCGTGGTGGACCTGGCGGCCCACGTTCGCCGGGTTGACCCCGGGCCCGTCCTTCAGCTCGAACTCGGGATAGGGGGTGTCGATGACCTCGACCTTCCCCGGACCTGCGTAGCTCACAGCCTTGTTGGTCACGAAACTGCTCCTTCTTCGACGTCGTTGTGCGAAACAGGAAGCCGGCCGGTCCGAGTCCTGGGGGCGGCCGACCCCCAACAGCCTGCCACGCCGGAGGGGGGTCCGTCACGGGTCGGGGGCTGATCCGCCCCGACCGCACCGGGGGAACGACGGGTTAGCCTCTGGCGGTGAGCACCTCACCCTCTGCCCCGGCCCCGGACAGCTCGCCGGGGCCGGCCCCGACGGCGGAGCTGCGGGTGCGCCTCGACCTCGCCTACGACGGCACCGAGTTCGCCGGGTGGGCCCGTCAGCCCGGGCTGCGCACCGTCCAGGGCGCGCTCGAGGACGCGCTCACCACGGTGCTCCGCCTGCACCGGCCGGCGCGACTGACCGTCGCGGGCCGGACGGACGCGGGCGTCCACGCGCGAGGCCAGGTGGCGCACGTCGACGTGCCCCGCGAGGCCTGGGAGGCGCTGCCGGGCCGCAGCGACCGCACGCCCGCCGAGGCGCTGGTCAGCCGGCTCGCCGGGGTGCTGGGACGCGGTGGCGTGCCCCGCGGCAGCAGCGACGTCGTCGTCCGGCGTGCCGGTGAGGCGCCCCCGGGGTTCGACGCCCGCTTCTCGGCCGTGTGGCGCCGCTACGTCTACCGCGTCGCGGACGCGACGGCGCTCCGTGACCCGCTCCGCCGGCGCGACGTGCTCTGGCACGGGCGCGAGCTCGACGTCGCCGCGATGGACGTCGCCGCCCGGCTGCTGCTCGGCGAGCACGACTTCGCCGCCTACTGCAAGCCCCGTGAGGGCGCCACGACCATCCGCACCCTGCTCGAGCTGGAGTGGCGGCAGGTGCCGGCCGGTGAGCCCGACGCCGGTCTCGTGGTGGCGACCGTGCGTGCGGACGCGTTCTGCCACTCGATGGTCCGGGCCCTCGTCGGTGCGTCGCTGGCCGTGGGCGAGGGACGCCGGCCCTCCTCCTGGCCCGCGGAGGTCCTCGCGGCGGGCGTGCGCGAGCCGTCCGTGACGGTGGCGCCGGCCCACGGGCTCACCCTCGAGGAGGTGGCCTATCCCGACGACGCCCGTCTCGCCGAGCGCGCCGCGCAGGCGCGGGCGGTGCGCACGCTGGGGTGAGAGCACGGCGGGGGCGGCCAGGCGGTGCCTGCGGGTCTACGACCCGCCGCGGGGCTGCGCCGTTGCGTGCCGGGACCCGGCCGGTGCGCTCAGGCCTGCGACGGTCCGCCGGGGCCCCTCGACGATCTGCTCCTGGCCCGCGTAGACGTTCAGGCCGTCGCCCCGGCTGAACCCGACGAGCGTCATCCCCGCCTCGTGCGCCAGGTCGACGGAGAGCGCGGAGGGCCCGCTGACGGCGGCGAGGACGGGGACGCCCGCCATGCGCGCCTTCTGCACCAGCTCGAAGGAGGCCCGGCCGGAGACCTGCAGCACGGTGCCGGCGAGCGGCAGCCGTCCCTCGCGCAGGGCCCAGCCGACGACCTTGTCGACGGCGTTGTGCCGGCCCACGTCCTCACGCAGGCACAGCAGCCGGGCTGCGCCGTCGTCGTCGACGGAGAACAGGGCCGCGGCGTGCACCGCGCCCGTGCTGGCGAAGACCTGCTGGCCCTCGCGCAGCCGGTCGGGGAGCGCCAGGAGCTCCGGCAGCGGCACCCGGACCGGGTCGTCCTCGACCGAGAACCGGGACGCCCGGGCCACCGCCTCGATGGACGCCGTGCCGCAGATCCCGCAGGAGCTCGAGGTGTAGACGTGACGCGCCTGGGCGGGGTCGGGGCCCCGGACCCCCGGCGCGAGGCGGACGTCGACGACGTTGTAGCTGGGCGTGCCGTCCGGGTTCACGCCCGGTCCGTACGCGAGGGACGCGAGCTGGTCGGCGTCCCACACGACGCCCTCGGACACGAGGAACCCCGCGACGAGGTCGAAGTCGCCGCCCGGCGTGCGCATCGTGACGCTCCACGGGACCCCGCCGAGGCGGATCTCCAGGGGCTCCTCGCCCGCGAGGGTGTCGGCCCGACGGCGGGTGCCGCCGTCGGCCCGCAGGTGCAGCACGGGGTGCCGCCGGGTCACGCGCAACACCCACCCCACCCTCTTCCCGGCGGGGCCGCCGCGGTGCGGTCGGCCGGGAGGTCAGCTCCGTCCGTCCGGGTCGATGGTGCCACCCTCGTCAACCGCCCCCTCGCCCTCGACGTGCATCGCGGCCTCCTCCGGCATGAAGCGGGCGCCGTCGACGCCCACGTCCTCCGCGAGGATGTCCTGGGACTCGCCGGGCAGGTCCTCGGGCCCGTCGTCGTCCGGCTCGGCGACGATGCGGCCCACGGTCGTCTCCTCCACGCCGTCCGGCGCGGGCTCACCGCTCGGTCCGGGGCCGGCGTAGGGGGAGGAGTCCGCGTCGGCGGGCTGGTCCTCCCACACCTCCGGCTCCTCCCGGGCCAGCCGGTCGTCGATGGTCTCGCCCTCGCGCTGGCCGGCCTCGGTGAGGTCCAGGCCCGCCAGGGGGTCGTCGTCGGGGGCCGTGATCCCCTCGTCGAGCACGTCGCCGGAGGGGTTGTCGAGGAGGACGTCGTCCTCGCCGGGCTGCCAGGAGTCGTCGGGGACGTACTGGTCCTCACCGGGGCCTGCAGACGGGTTCACATCCGTGTTGTCGGTGCTCATGACGCCAGCGTGCCACCGGGAGAGCCACCCCGCATCGGGTGGTGCCGGCGCTCACAGACGGTGCCTCCGGGACCGCGGACCCGGTCCGGCGGACGGGTCGGACGCTCTCAGCGCAGGCGGTACCAGGCGTTGTCGTCGGGCTCGTCGTCCCCGGTGAGACCGCCGTCGCCGTCGCGCACAAGATGCATCGCGGCCTCCTCGGCGCAGCGCTCGCCGGGCGTGCGAAGCTCCTCCTCGGCCAGGACGTCCTGCCACTCGCCGACCTCGTCGGAGGGGTCGTCGTCGTCCGGCAGGGCGACCAGCTGACCCACCCGCCGGTCGGGCTCGTCGTAGGCGTCATCGGAGAACGGTTCGGGGTCCCGGCCGGGCGGCCCGTACTCGTCGCGGTCCATGCCAGAGTGCCCCCCGGAGCCTGGGACGCGGTGGGCAGGAGGTCCCTTGCCACGGTGCCGCCTGCCGCCGTCGGAGCGTGGGTGGGAGTGCGGCATCGTGGCAGGTCTCACGGGAACTGGTCATCACAACCTTTTGACCCCGCCGACTGCGTGCCGGTAGTCTTGGACCTCGTTGTGCATCCCCATGCGCTCCCCGGTGCTCCCACTCGCCGGTTCAGGGGCGCGGATGCAGGCAGCGAGCAAGACCAGACCATGGGGTCCGCAGTGCCGCCATAGCTGCGCCCCGACGAGAGAACGCTGAAGAAACGAAGGCTACGCCCGTGCGCACGTACACACCGAAGCCCGGCGACGTCACGAAGAACTGGTACGTCATCGACGCTACCGACGTCGTCCTCGGCCGACTGGCGACCCAGGTCGCCACCCTGCTCCGTGGGAAGCACAAGCCGACCTTCGCCCCGCACGTGGACAACGGCGACTTCGTCATCGTCATCAACGCTGACAAGGTTGCTCTGACCGGAAGCAAGCGCGAGAACAAGCTCGCGTACCGCCACTCCGGCTACCCGGGCGGGCTGAAGGCCACCAACTACGCCGAGCTCCTCGCCCGGTTCCCGGAGCGCGCCGTGGAGAAGGCTGTCCGCGGCATGCTCCCCAAGAACACCCTGGGGCGCGCCCAGCTCAGCAAGCTGAAGGTCTACGCCGGTGCGGAGCACCCGCACAGCGCGCAGAAGCCGCAGACCTTCACCATCACCCAGGTCGCCCAGTAAGCGCCTCGCGCCTGCGGCACAGAACAGGACTGAAGGAGAACTGTGGCTGAGACCACTTCCGACATCGAGCTGGACGACGAGAACGTCCCCAGCAGCTACACCACCGAGAGCGAGGCCGCGGGGACCGGGCAGGGTCAGTCGCTGACCGCGCCGGGCCATGCCCTCGGTCGCCGCAAGGAGGCGGTCGCCCGGGTGCGTCTCGTCCCCGGCTCCGGCGAGTGGAAGATCAACGGGCGTTCGCTCGAGAACTACTTCCCGAACAAGCTGCACCAGCAGCTCGTGAGCTCGCCGTTCACGCTGCTCGACATCGCCGGCCGCTTCGACGTCATCGCCCGCATCAACGGCGGTGGCACCTCGGGCCAGGCCGGTGCCCTGCGCATGGCCATCGCCCGCGCCCTGAACGAGATCGACCGCGAGTCGAACCGTCCGGCGCTGAAGAAGGCCGGCTTCCTCCGGCGCGACGACCGTTCGGTCGAGCGCAAGAAGGCCGGTCTCAAGAAGGCCCGTAAGGCCCCGCAGTACTCGAAGCGCTGATCAGCGCCTCGTCCGCGGCCCCGCACCGAGATGTCTCGGGCGGGGCCGCGTTGCGTCCGGGCGGGCGTGACGCGTCCTGCCGCCCGGCGAGGTGGCACGATGGACGCCGCGCAACCGACCCACTCGGAGGTAAAACCATGGCTCGACTCTTCGGCACCGACGGCGTGCGGGGCCTCGCCAACCGCGACGTCACCGCAGAGCTCGCCCTCGGCCTCGGCGCGGCGGCCGCCCGCGTGGTCACCGCCTCCGGCGAGTTCTCCGGGGCCCGTCCGCGCGCGGTGATCGGCCGTGACACCCGGGTGTCCGGAGAGTTCCTCTCCTCGGCGCTGGCCGCCGGGCTCGCCAGCGCCGGCGTGGACGTCACCGAGGTCGGCGTGCTGCCCACCCCGGGCATCGCCCACCTGACGGCGAGCACCGACGTCGACCTCGGCGTCGTCATCTCGGCCTCGCACAACGCCATGCCCGACAACGGCATCAAGTTCTTCGCCCGCGGCGGGTTCAAGCTCGAGGACGCGATCGAGGACCAGATCCAGGCGACCCTCGACGTCGAGTGGGACCGCCCCGTGGGGGCCGACGTCGGCCGCATCAGCAACGACGTGGCCCTCGCCGACCGCAACTACATCGACCACCTCGTGGCGGCGGCCGGGCAGCACCTCGACGGCGTGCGCATCGCCGTGGACTGCGCGAACGGCGCGGCCAGCGACATCGCACCGCTCGCGCTGCGGGAGGCCGGGGCCGACGTCGTCGTCATCAACGCCTCGCCCGACGGGCGCAACATCAACGACGCCTGCGGCTCCACGCACCCCGAGCAGCTCCAGGCCGTCACCGTCGCCTCCGAGGCCGCCTTCGGCGTGGCCTACGACGGCGACGCCGACCGCTGCCTCGCCGTCGACCACACCGGTGCGCTGGTCGACGGTGACCAGATCATGGGTCTGCTGGCCACGGCCATGAAGGAGACCGGCGCGCTCGTCGACGACACGCTGGTCGTCACCGTCATGTCCAACCTCGGCCTGCTGCTGGCGATGCGGGACGCCGGGATCAGGACGGTCCAGACGGGCGTCGGCGACCGCTACGTGCTCGAGGCGATGCGCGCCGGCGGCTACACCCTCGGCGGTGAGCAGTCGGGCCACATCATCAACTCCCACTACGCCACGACCGGCGACGGCATCCTCACCTCCCTCCTGCTGGCGGCCCGGGTGGTCAACACCGGCCGGTCGCTCGCGGACCTCGCCTCGATCGTCACCCGGATGCCGCAGGTCCTCGTCAACGTCAAGGGCGTGGACAAGGCGCGGGCGGCCGACGACGAGGGCGTCGCCGACGCCGTCCGACGGGCCGAGGCCACGCTCGGCGACACCGGCCGGGTGCTCCTGCGTCCGTCCGGCACGGAGCCGCTCGTCCGGGTGATGGTCGAGGCCGCCACGATGGACGAGGCGGAGGTCGTCGCCCACGGTCTCGCGGACGTCGTCGAGGAGCGCCTGGCGCTCTGAGCCTGACCTTGGGTGCGGAGGCCGCGCTTCTCCACGGAACCGTCACACTTCAGGGGGACATCCCTGATACCGGCGGCCCTCCTCGTGTCGTACCTTTGCAGGGACGTCCCCGGAGTGCCGGGTGCCGGCCCGGCGGAAGGACACCATGGAGCTGATGCAGGCCGTGGAGGCGTTCGTCCTGGGCCTGGCCGGATCCCCGTGGATCCTCCTGGCCGTGGCCGTGCTGGCCACGATCGACGGGTTCTTCCCGCCGGTGCCCAGCGAGTCGATCGTCATCGCGGTCGCGGCGCTCTCCGTCAACGGTGACGCGCCGAGCCTGTGGTTCCTGGTCCTGGCCGCCGCCGTCGGGGCGTTCTGCGGCGACCTGATCGCCTACACCATCGGCTCCAAGGTGCCCGTGGAGAACCTGCGCGTGCTGCGCGGCCCCCGCGGCCAGGCGTCGCTCGCCCGGGCGAAGCGGGCGCTGGCCCTGCGCGGCACCGTCTACATCCTCTCCGCCCGGTTCATCCCCATCGGTCGGGTCGCCGTCAACATGACGGCGGGCGCCGTCGGCTACCCGCGCAAGCGCTTCATCGCGATCGCGGCGATCGCGGCGGTGGTGTGGGGCGGGTACTCGACGCTCATGGGCCTCGGGGCGGGGACCTATCTGCACGAGCACCCGCTGATCGCCGTGGCCGTCGGTGTCGCGGGCGGGGTCGTGGCGGGCATCCTCGTCGACAGGCTCCTCAGCGTGGTGCAGCGGCGCTGGTTCCCCGACGTCCCGCCGCCCGCGGTGCGCATGCACGTCGAGGGCGACGACGACGCGGAGGACGGTGAGGAGGACGCTGCCCGCTCGGCCGAGGCGGAGGAGCGGGGCACCACCAGCGCCGCCTGAGCCAGCGCCGTCGGGGTGCCCTCAGAGCTTGCGCAGCCGCATGCGGTGCATGCGGTGGTCCTCCGCCTTGGTCAGGACCAGCGTCGCCCGACCGCGCGTCGGGAGGATGTTCTGCGCGAGGTTCGGCGCGTTGATCGACTCCCAGATCTCCTCCGCCTTGGCCACGGCCGCGGCGTCGTCGAGGTCGGCGTAGCGGCGGAAGTAGGACGCCGGGTTCGCGAAGGCGGTGCGCCGGAGCTTGAGGAAGCGGTCGACGTACCACCGCTTGATGTCCCGGGTGCGCGCGTCGACGTAGATGGAGAAGTCGAAGAAGTCGCTCACCGCCATCGAGGCGGTGCCGTCGGCCCGGGCCCGGGCGGGCGCGAGGACGTTGAGGCCCTCGACGATGAGCACGTCGGGGTGGCGCACCACCTGGCGGCGGTCGGGCAGGATGTCGTAGGTCACGTGGTCGTACAGCGGTGCGCTGACCTCGTCGGCGCCGCCCTTGACCTCCGCCACGAAGCGCAGCAGGGCCCGGCGGTCGTAGGACTCGGGGAAACCCTTGCGCTCGAGCAGCCCGCGGCGCCGGAGCTCGGCGTTGGGGTAGAGGAACCCGTCGGTCGTGATGAGGTCCACCCGCGGGGTCTGCGGCCAGCGGCGCATCAGCTCGCGCAGCAGGCGGGCCGCGGAGGACTTGCCCACCGCCACCGACCCGGCGACGCCGATCACGTACGGCGTCCGAGTGGCCCGCTCGCCGAGGAACGTGGACGTCGCCCGGTGCAGGGCGCCGGTCGCGGCCGCGTAGAGCTGGAGCAGGCCCGAGAGCGGGCGGTACACCACGTCGACCTCCGCCAGGTCGATCGGGTCCCCGAGACCGCGGAGGTTGATCACGTCCGCAGTGGTCAGGGGCAGCGGGGTCGAGGCGGCCAGCCGGGACCACGAGGCGCGGTCGAACTCGACGTAGGGGTTGGCGGCGGCGGACGTCGTCGTACGCGGGTAGGACACGGCGCACAGTCTCTCGCACCGCGGGCCCTGTGTGAGACGCCGCACCGTTCCATGGGCGTCCGACGCCGACTGCGCCTGTTCCGATGCGGCGCCGGTGGGGCCGCCGACCGCGCGCGGCGTTGCTGCGCGGTGGGCAGACTCGGGAGCGGTGGGCGTGTCCACCAGCAGTCGGCGTCCGTCCGCAGGACCGAGACGCACGGGACGGGCCCGGTCGGAAGTTATCCTGCAACCATGTGTGGAATCGTCGGGTACGTAGGCCCCGCAACCCCCAGCACCCGCCCCCTGGACGTCGCCATGGAGGGCCTGGCCCGCCTGGAGTACCGCGGCTACGACTCGGCCGGCGTCGCGCTCGTCACCCCGGAGGGACTGGCCACCGCCAAGCGGGCCGGCAAGCTCGCCAACCTCCGCGGCGCCCTGGAGGAGGACCCGCTGCCCGGCGCGACCGCCGCGATCGGGCACACCCGCTGGGCCACCCACGGCGGGCCCACGGACACCAACGCCCACCCGCACGTGAGCGAGGACGGCAGCCTCGCCGTCATCCACAACGGCATCATCGAGAACTTCGCCGCCCTCAAGGCCGAGCTCCTCGCCGACGGCGTGACCTTCACCTCGGAGACGGACACCGAGGTCGTCGCCCACCTCCTCGCCCGCACGATGAACGGCTCCGCGGACCTCACCGCCGCGATGCTCTCCGTCACCGCCCGCCTCGAGGGCGCCTTCACGCTGCTGGCGGTCCACGCGGACCAGCCCGGCACCGTCGTCGGGGCGCGCCGCAACTCGCCCCTCGTCGTCGGGCTCGGCGAGGGGGAGAACTTCCTCGGCTCCGACGTCGCCGCCTTCATCGCCTTCACCAAGGAGGCCATGGAGGTCGACCAGGACCAGGTCGTCACCCTCTCCGCCGACGGCGTGCGCGTGGTCGACGCCGCGGGCGCCGAGGTCCACCCCCGCCGCTTCACCGTCGACTGGGACGCCGCCGCGGCCGTCAAGGGCGGGTTCCCGACCTTCATGGAGAAGGAGATCCACGACCAGCCCAAGGCCGTCGCGGACACCCTGCTGGGCCGCACGGACGGGCATGGCAACCTGGTCCTGGACGAGCTGCGCATCGACGAGGCCATCCTGCGCAGCGTCGACAAGATCATCGTCATCGCGTGCGGCACCGCCGCGTACGCCGGGCACGTGGCCAAGTACGCCATCGAGCACTGGTGCCGTATCCCGGTCGAGGTGGAGCTGGCGCACGAGTTCCGCTACCGCGACCCGGTGGTCAACGAGAAGACGCTCGTGGTGGCCATCTCCCAGTCCGGGGAGACCATGGACACGATCATGGCGATCCGCCACGCGCGCGAGCAGGGTGCGAAGGTCCTCGCCGTCGTCAACACCCACGGCTCCACCATCGCCCGCGAGTCCGACGCCGTGCTCTACACGCACGCCGGCCCCGAGGTCGCCGTCGCCTCCACGAAGGCGTTCCTCGCCCAGATCACCGCCTGCTACCTCCTCGGCCTGTACCTGTCCCAGCTGCGGGGCAACAAGTACGTCGACGAGGTCGCCGGCTACCTCGAGGAGCTGGGGAAGCTCCCCGCCAAGATCCAGCAGGTCATCGACGGCGAGGAGAACGTCAAGGAGGTCGCGCGCTCCATGAAGGACGCCACCTCCGTGCTGTTCCTGGGCCGGCACGTCGGCTACCCGGTGGCCCTCGAGGGTGCGCTCAAGCTCAAGGAGCTCGCGTACATCCACGCCGAGGGCTTCGCCGCCGGCGAGCTCAAGCACGGGCCGATCGCCCTGATCGACGAGGGCCAGCCGGTCTTCGTGATCGTGCCGACGCCGCGCCGGCCCACCCTGCACGCCAAGGTCGTCTCCAACATCCAGGAGGTGCGCGCGCGTGGCGCCCGCACCCTGGTCATCGCCGAGGAGGGCGACGAGGCGGTCACCGAGTTCGCCGACGTCGTCTTCCGGGTCCCGCAGACCCCGACGCTGATGATGCCGCTGGTCACCGTGGTGCCGCTGCAGATCTTCGCGCTGGCCCTGGCCTCCGCGAAGGGCCTCGACGTGGACCAGCCGCGCAACCTCGCCAAGTCGGTGACGGTGGAGTGACGACGGCGGAGCCCGGCACGACGGCGGAGCGCGGCAGGGCGGCGGAGCCCGGCATGGCGGGCCGGGCGGGCCCGGCATGATCGTCTCCGTGGGGATCGACGTCTGCGACGTCGAGCGGTTCGTCGCCGAGCTCGAGCGCGTCCCGCGGCTGCGCGACAAGATCTTCACCGCCGAGGAGCGCGACCTGCCGGACGCCTCCCTCGCGGCCCGTTTCGCGGCCAAGGAGGCCATCGCCAAGGCCCTCGGCGCGCCCGCCGGCATGCGGTGGCACGACTGCACCGTGCACCGCATCGACGGCGGCGCGCCCGTCGTCGAGCTCCGCGGCACCGTGGCGGCACGCGCCGCGGAGCTGGGCATCACCCGCTGGCACCTGTCGATCTCGCACGACGCCGGCATCGCGTCGGCGATGGTGGTCGCCGAGTCCTGAGCGCGGCCGGGCGACGCCCCGCGCGAGCGGGTCCCAGGACGCCGCCGGCCGCACGGGGCACGATGGGGCCCATGATCCGAGCCCACAGCGCAGCGGCCGTGCGGGCCGCGGAGGAACCGCTCCTGGCCGCCGGCGAGCCGCTCATGGCGTCCGCCGCCTTCGCCCTCGCCACCCACGTCGTCGCGGAGCTGCGCGCCCGCGGCCGGGTCGCCGGGTCCGTGGTGCTGCTGCTCGTCGGCGGCGGCAACAACGGCGGGGACGCCCTGTTCGCCGGCACGCATCTGGTGCGGCGTGGCTGCCAGGTGCACGCCGCGCTGGTCTCCGACGGCGTCCACGAGGGGGGTCTCGCGGCCGCCCGCGCCGCCGGGGTGCGCGTCCACCGCGTCCTCGACGCCGCCGACCCGGCCGCCGCCGTCGTCGACCTCGCCCGCCGCTGCGGGGTGTGGGTGGACGCGGTGACCGGCATCGGTGCCCGGGGTCCGCTGCGCGGGCCGGCCGCCCCGGTGGTCGCCGCGCTCGCCGCCGAGCGGTCGGCGTGGCCCCAGGAGCCCGTGGTCGTGGCGGTGGACGTCCCCAGCGGGATCGGCGTCGACGACGGCACCGTGGAGGGCCCCGTGCTGCCCGCCGACGTCACGGTCACCATGGGCACCGCCAAGCCCGGGCTGCTCCTGCCGCCCGCCGCCGGCCTGGCGGGCCGCGTCGAGGTGGTCGCGCTCGGTCTCGACGGCACCCTCGCGGCCGAGCCGCCCGCCGCGTGCTCCCTCACCGCCGCGGACGTGGCCGACCTGTGGCCCGTGCCCGGCCCCGACGACCACAAGTACACGCGCGGCGTGCTGGGCATCGCGGCCGGGTCGCAGACGTACCCGGGGGCCGCCGCGCTCGCCACCGCCGGCGCCCTGCGCACCGGCCTGGGCATGGTCCGCTACCTCGGCCCGGAGGTGCCTGCCGACCTCGTGCGCACTCTCCATCCCGAGGTGGTCACCGTTCCGGGGCGCGTCCAGGCCTGGGTGCTCGGCTCGGGCGTCGACCCGGCCGACGCCGCCCGCACCGCCGAGCTCCACGAGCACCTCTCGGCGGCGCTGGCCGCGCGCCTGCCGGTGGTCCTGGACGCGGGCGCGCTGACGCTGCTGCAGGAGGACACGCGCCTGCCCGACCTGCCGGCCACCGCCGTCCTCACCCCGCACGCCGGCGAGCTCGCCCAGCTGCTCACCGCGTGCGGGGAGGAAACCGCGCGGGAGGACGTCACCGCCGCCCCGGCCCGGCACGCCCGGCTCGCCGCCGAGATCACCGGAGCGACCGTGCTGCTCAAGGGCCCGACCACCGTGGTCGCCGCTCCCGCCGGGCCCCTGTTCGCCCAGCAGGACGCCACGCCCTGGCTGGCCACCGCCGGCGCGGGGGACGTGCTCGCCGGCGTCCTCGGCGCGCTGCTGGCCGGCTACGGCGACCTGATCGCCTCCGGCACGCACGACGGGGCCCACCTGCCCGCGTCCCTCTCGGCGGCGGCCGCGCTGGTGCACGGGCGGGCCGCCCGGATCGCCGCCGGCCTGCCGCCCGGACCGGGGGAGGGGCGGGCGCGGACGGGCGTCCCGATCACCGCCGGCGACGTGGCGGCGGCCGTCCCGGCGGCGCTGCGCACGGTCCTCGGCTGAGGGGGTGGGAGACTGGGGCGCGTGAGTTCTCCCGTCCGCACGACCCCGACCGACCTGGCGGCAGCCGCCGTGGCACACCCCGCCCGCGCCGTCGTCGACCTCTCGGCGGTCCGCCACAACGTCGGCGTGCTGGCCCAGGCGGCACCGACGGCGCAGGTCATGGCCGTCGCGAAGGCCGACGCGTACGGGCACGGCCTCCTGCCCGTGGCCCGCGCCGCGCTCGCGGGCGGGGCCACCTGGCTCGGGGTCGCCCAGCTGCCCGAGGCGCTCGAGCTGCGCGCCGGCCTGGACGCGGCCGCCGGCCCGGCGGGCCCGCGCCCGCGCATCCTCACCTGGATCTTCGCCCCCGGCGCCCCGCTCGGGCGCGCCCTCGAGGCCGACCTGGACGTCTCCGCCTCCGCGCCGTGGGCGGTCGAGGAGATCGCCGCGGCGGCCCGCGCCACCGGCCGCACCGCCCGGGTCCACCTCAAGGTCGACACCGGCATGGGCCGCGGCGGCGCCCGCCCCGAGGCCTTCGGCGACCTGCTCCACGCCGCCCTGCGCGCCCGGTCCGAGGGCACGGTCGACGTCGTCGGGATCTGGTCCCACCTCGCCTGCGCCGACGAGGTCGACAACCCCGTCACGGCACGGCAGACCGCCGTCTTCACCGCCGCCCTCGACCAGGCCGCGCGGGCGGGCGTGCGCCCCGAGGTCCGCCACCTCGCGGCCTCCTCGGGGACCCTGTTCCACCCCGCCACCCACTTCGACCTCGTCCGCCCCGGGATCGCCGTCTACGGCCTCACCCCGGCGCCCGACGTCGCCGGCTCCGCCGCGCTCGGGCTGCGGCCCGCGATGCGGCTGGAGGCCCGGCTCACCGTGGTCAAGCCCGTCCCGGCCGGGACCCCGCTGTCCTACGGGCACACCGCCCGGACGAGCACGGACACCCACGTCGCCGTCGTCCCCCTCGGCTACGGTGACGGGATCCCACGGGCCGCGTCGAACCGCGGCCCGATCACCGTGGCCGGGCGCCGGCTGCACGTCGCGGGCCGCGTCTGCATGGACCAGCTCGTCGTCGACCTCGGCCCCGAGGGGGCCGACGTGCGCGAGGGCGACACGGCCGTCCTCTTCGGGGAGGGCGACGACGTCCCCTCCGCGGACGAGTGGGCCGAGGCCAGCGGCACCATCAACTACGAGATCGTCACCCGGCTCGGTGCCCGGGTGCCGCGCCTGCACGTCGACCCGGAGGCACGCCCGTGACGTACACGCTGACCCTCGCCGACCCCGACGCCACCCGCGACCTCGGGCGGCGCCTCGCGGCCTTGCTGCGGGCGGGGGACCTCGTCCTCCTCTCGGGCGACCTCGGGGCCGGCAAGACCACGCTCACCCAGGGCATCGGCGACGGGCTCGGGGTCCGCGGCCAGGTGGCCTCCCCGACCTTCATCATCGCCCGCGTGCACCCGTCGCTGGGCGCCGGCCCGGACCTGGTGCACGTGGACGCCTACCGGCTGGGCTCGCTCGACGAGGTGGACGCCCTCGACCTCGACACGTCCCTGGAGGACTCCGTCACCGTGGTCGAGTGGGGGGAGGGCAAGGTCGAGGCGCTCTCCGCCGACCGGCTGGAGATCCACGTGCGGCGCCCGCGCGGCTCCGACGGCGCACCCGACGCGGCCTCCCCCCTGCTGGAGGAGCTCGGCGCGCCGGCCGCCCGCGAGGTGGAGGTCCGGCCCGTCGGGCAGCGCTGGGCGGGGATCGACCTCACCGCCGCGCTGAGCACCGGACGGCCGTGAGCCTCCCGCGGCGCACCGTGCGGGGCGCGCTGACCGCGCTGCTCGTGGTGCTCCTCGCCGTCGTCCTCTCCCCGGGGGCCGCGGCGACCCCCGAGCCCGGTCCGGCGGCGCAGACACCGCCGGTGGCCGAGGGCGTGCCGGACCAGGTCGCCCAGTGGTTCCGCTCCAAGGCCGGCGACGTGATCGCCACCCAGGGCGGCGCGGAGCTCGACCTCGGCGCCGAGCAGCGCGCCGCCGTCCAGCTCGGGCTCGTGCGCACCGTCACCACCTGGTCCGCCGGCTTCCGCTCCCCGGGCGGCGACCCCCAGCCGCCCCTGGAGACGACGTCGCGATGGGTCAGCCCGATCGACCTGGACGGGCAGGGGGTCGGGGTCCTGGTGGCTGGCCTCGACGGCACCGGCACCGTCGTGGCCGAGCAGCTGCGCCACAGCCCGGACCTCGCGGACGCGTTGCTCGAGCTCGCGCCGGAACGCCCCGCCATCCACGACGTGCCCCTCGACGCGTGGTTCACGGTCGCCGACGGCGACGTCCTGCCGCTCGACGACGCCGCGCACGCCGCCCTCGCCGGGGCCGTCCCGCTCGAGGTCTACCGCTCCTTCGTCCAGGAGCGCTACGCGGTGTCGAACCCGAACCAGCCCGGCTCGGCCGTGCCCGACGAGCACTCCTGGGCGCCGGCGGTCTGGGTGGCCGCCGCCCTGCTGCTGCTCCTCGGCTGGGCCGGGGTCGTCGTGTGGCTGCGCCGGGAGAACGAGGCCGCCGACGTCCGCGAGCACCGCCCGCCCCGCCCGCGAAGCCTGCCGCGTTCCCGGCCCGGGCGACGCTGACCGGTTGCCGACGCCGCTGAGCGGACGCGGCGCCGAGGCGCACTACCCTGGACCGGTGCGCATCCTGAGCCTGGACACCTCCGGCGGCAGCTCCGTCGCCCTCGTCGAGACCGGCCCCGGCGGCGTCAGCGTGCTCGACCGGGCGGAGGGGGCCGACCCGCGCCGCCACGCCGAGAGCCTCGCCCCGCTCATCGCCGGTGTCCTCGACGGTGCGCCGGACCCCGTCGCCGTCGCCGTCGGCACGGGCCCGGCGCCCTTCACCGGTCTGCGCGCCGGGCTGGTGACGGCGCACGTCTTCGCCCGCGGCCGCGGGCTGGAGGTGCTGGGCGTGTGCTCCCTCGACGTCCTGGCCCGCCAGGCGCTCGACGTGCTCGGCCCGCGGGACGGCACCGCCGAGGTGCTGGTGGTCACCGACGCGCGCCGCAAGGAGGTCTACTGGGCCCGGTACCGGGCCGAGGGTCTCGACGACGTCGCCCGGCTCGCGGGGCCCGAGGTCGCCGCCCCGGCCGTGGTGGCCGAGGCGCACGCGGCCGCGCTCGCCGAGGGCCTCGCCGTCGCCGGTGCGGGGACGGTCCTCTACCCCGAGCTGCTGCCGGGCACGCCCGGGCTGCCGGTCGCCGTGGACCCGGCCGTGCTGGCCCGGATCGCCGCTGCCCGGCTCGCTGCCCGCGAGGCCGGCCGGGACGTCGAGCTCGGGACCGAGCCGCGATACCTGCGCCGGCCCGACGTGCACCCGGCCGCGGCGCCCAAACGGGCGTCCTGACCCGGATGGACGTGCGGCTGCGCCCCCTGCGCCTGGACGACCTCGACCGCGTCATGGAGCTGGAGGACCAGCTCTTCGGACCGGGCGCCTGGAGCCGCGGCGCGTACGTCGAGGAGCTCACCACGGCCCCGGGACGTACCTACGTGGCCGCCGTCGTCGGCACTGAGGAGCGGGAGCGGCTGGTCGGCTACGCGGGCCTGGCGGCCGCGGACGAGGCACAGGTCATGACCGTCGGCGTGGACGCGGCCTACCGCCGGCGCGGCATCGGCGCCCGGCTCGTCGACTCCCTCCTCGCGGCGGCACGCGAGCACGGGGCCCGCACCGTGCTGCTCGAGGTGCGAGCGAGCGACGAGGGGGCGCAACGGCTGTACCGCCGGGCGGGGTTCGAGCCGGTCGGACGCCGGCGCCACTACTACCAGGCGGAGCGCGAGGACGCCGTCGTCATGCGGGCCCGGCTGACACCCTCGCCCGGACCGGTCGGGACGGAAGGAGCAGGGCGTGCGTGAGCAGGTGCTGGTGACGGCGGAGGAGCTCGCCCAGGAGCTCGCCTCGGCGCGGCCGCCCGCCGTGCTCGACGTGCGGTGGTCGCTCGCCCGGCCCGACGGGCGCGCGGACTTCCGTGCCGGCCACGTCCCCGGTGCGGTGTTCGTGGACCTCGAGACCGAGCTGGCCGCCCCGCCCAGCGCGGCAGCCGGCCGCCACCCGCTCCCCGACCCCGCGGACCTGCAGGCCGCGGCCCGGCGCTGGGGGCTGCGCCGGGGGAGCCGCGTCGTCGTCTACGACGACGTCGGCGGCACCTCCGCCGCCCGCGCCTGGTGGCTGCTGCGCTGGGCCGGCCTGGAGGACGTGCGCATCCTCGACGGTGCCCTCGCCGCCTGGACCCGGGCGGGCGGGGCGCTGGAGAGCGGCGACGTCGTGCCCTCGGCGGGCGACGTCGTGCTCCCGCTGGCCGCGGGCACCGCCGGCCCCGGCATGCCCACCACGGACGCCGACGGCGCGGCCGCCTGGCCGGGCCACGGCCTCCTCCTCGACGCCCGGGCGCCGGAGCGTTACCGCGGCGAGGTCGAGCCGGTCGACCCGCGCGCCGGTCACGTCCCCGGCGCCCGCAGCGCCCCGACGACGGCGAACCTGGGGGAGGACGGGACGTTCCTGCCGGAGGGCGAGCTGCGCCGTCGCCTCGCGGAGGTGGGCGCTGACGAGGGGGCCGCCGTCGCCGTCTACTGCGGCTCCGGTGTCACCGCCGCGCACGCGGTCGCGGCCCTGGCCAGCATCGGCGTCGACGCCGCCCTGTACCCGGGCTCGTGGTCCCAGTGGTCCGCGGACCCCGCACGACCCGCTGCGACGGGTGCCCGGCCCTGACGGTGGATGACGGTGCTCGACGCGTCTCTCCGGGCTCCGCGACCGCCGCGCCCGACCGTGCCCGACGGGAGGTGAGTGGCTTTTCTGAACTCCCGAAGAGGCCGTCCCGTTCCCGCCGCGGCGTGTGAGGTCAGCCACACGACATGGAACTGACACCCCGTCATTTCGGCCGGTCGGCCCCCCCTCGGTCGCCGTCGGCCTCCCCGCGGGACGGGCCGTGGCCGGACTGTGACCCAGCACTCGGTACCATCAGGACTCATGGTCACGTCCACAGTGCCGACGACGCCGCGCCGAGCCAGATACACCACCGTCGCCCTGAAGTGGGCGATGGCGATCTCCGGCATCCTCTTCGTCCTCTTCGTCCTTCTCCACATGTACGGCAACCTCAAGGCCTTCTCCGGCCAGGAGGCCTTCGACGGCTACGCCGCCAGCCTGCGCACCCTGCTGTACCCGTACCTCCCCCACGAGGGCTTCCTGTGGATCCAGCGCGTGGTGCTGCTGGTTGCCGTCGTGGTGCACGCCGGGGCGGCCATCGCGCTCTGGCGCCGGGCCCGCACCGCACGGCCGCAGCGGTACGTCGTCACCAGGCGCACGGCGCAGACCTACTCGGCGCGCACCGTGCGCTGGGGCGGTCTCATCCTGCTCGCCTTCATCATCTTCCACCTGCTGCAGTTCACGACCCTGACGATCAACGTCGGCGGTGAGTTCGACAGCCCGTACGAACGGCTCGTGGCCGCGTTCTCGCACTGGTGGCTGTACCTCGTCTACCTGGTCGCGATCGTCATGCTCACCATGCACGTGCGCCACGGCGTGTGGAGCGCCCTGCAGACGCTGGGCGCCTCGGACCGCAGCCGCCAGCGGGCGATCAACCTTCTCGCGTACGTCGTCGCGGCGGCCCTGCTGATCGGGTTCATGCTCCCGCCCACCGCCATCCTGCTCGGCTTCGTGAACTGAGGACTGAACTACTGATGACTTCCACCATCGAGACCACCGACCTCGTCGCGGGCCTGTACCGCGAGGGCGCGGACATCGCGGACACGAAGGCGCCGGCGGGACCGCTGCAGAACCGCTGGGAGGAGCGCAAGTTCTCCGCCCGGCTCGTCAACCCGGCCAACCGCCGCAAGATGCACATCATCATCGTCGGCACCGGGCTGGCCGGCTCCTCCGCCGCGGCCACCCTGGGGGAGGCGGGCTACAACGTCAGCACGTTCTTCTACCAGGACTCCCCGCGGCGCGCACACTCGATCGCCGCCCAGGGCGGCATCAACGCCGCGAAAAACTACAAGAACGACAACGACTCCGTCTACCGGCTGTTCTACGACACGGTGAAGGGCGGCGACTTCCGCTCTCGCGAGTCGAACGTCTACCGCCTGGCCGAGGTCAGCGCGAACATCATCGACCAGGCCGTCGCCCAGGGCGTGCCGTTCGCCCGCGAGTACGGCGGCCTCCTCGACAACCGCTCCTTCGGCGGCGTCCAGGTCTCCCGCACCTTCTACGCCCGCGGCCAGACCGGTCAGCAGCTGCTCATCGGCGCCTACCAGGCGCTCGAGCGCCAGGTGGCCGCCGGCACGGTGAAGACCTACGCCCGTCACGAGATGCTCGAGCTCGTCGTCGTGGACGGCCGGGCTCGCGGGATCATCGCCCGCGACATGGTCACGGGTGAGATCGAGACCCACCTGGCCGACGTCGTCGTCCTCGCCACGGGCGGCTACGGCAACGTCTTCTACCTGTCGACGAACGCGATGGGCTCCAACGTCACCGCCACCTGGCGGGCCCACCGTAAGGGCGCCTACTTCGGCAACCCCTGCTACACGCAGATCCACCCCACGTGCATCCCGGTGGCCGGTGAGTACCAGTCCAAGCTGACGCTCATGTCCGAGTCGCTGCGCAACGACGGGCGGATCTGGGTGCCCAAGCGCGTGGAGGACTGCACCAAGGACCCGCGGGAGATCCCCGAGGAGGACCGCGACTACTACCTCGAGCGCATCTACCCGGCGTTCGGCAACCTCGTGCCGCGCGACATCGCCTCGCGCGCCGCGAAGAACGTCTGCGACGAGGGCCGCGGCGTCGGCCCGGAGGTCGAGGGGGTGCGCCGCGGCGTGTACCTCGACTTCGCCGAGGCCATCGGGCGCCTGGGCCGCGGAGCCGTGTCGGCGAAGTACGGCAACCTCTTCGACATGTACCAGCGCATCACCGGCGAGGACCCGTACGAGGTCCCGATGCGCATCTACCCGGCCGTGCACTACACGATGGGCGGGCTGTGGGTCGACTACGACCTGCAGTCGACCATCCCGGGCCTGTTCGTGACCGGCGAGGCGAACTTCTCCGACCACGGCGCCAACCGGCTCGGCGCGTCCGCGCTGATGCAGGGCCTCTCCGACGGGTACTTCGTGCTGCCGAACACGATCAACGACTACCTGGCGGACGCGCCGTTCGAGAAGATCCCGGACAGCCACCCCGCCGTCGTCGAGGCCCGGGAGTCCGTGCAGGCCCGCATCCACCACCTGCTGAGCACCAACGGCACCCGCTCGGTCGACTCCTTCCACAAGGAGCTCGGCCACATCATGTGGGAGTACTGCGGCATGGAGCGCAGCGAGCAGGGGCTGCAGAAGGCGATCGAGCTCATCCGGGCGCTGCGCGAGGAGTTCTGGCGCGAGGTGAAGGTCCTCGGCGAGGCCGACGAGCTGAACCAGGCGCTCGAGCGGGCCGGCCGGGTGGCCGACTTCCTCGAGCTGGGTGAGCTCATGTGCATCGACGCCCTGCACCGCCGCGAGTCCTGCGGCGGTCACTTCCGGGCCGAGTCCCAGACCGAGGACGGCGAGGCGCTGCGCCACGACGACGAGTTCGCCTACGTCGCCGCGTGGGAGTGGGGCGGGACCGACGGCGCGCCGGTCCTGCACAAGGAAGAGCTGAACTACGAGTACGTCGAGATGAAGCAGCGGAGCTACAAGTGAAGATCACCCTCAAAGTCATGCGCCAGGCCGGCCCGCACGCCGAGCCGCGCCTGGTGGCCTACGAGCTTCTGGGTGTCACGGAGGACATGTCGTTCCTCGAGATGCTCGACGTCCTCAACGAGGAGCTCACCGCCCGCGGCGAGGACCCGGTGGCGTTCGACTCCGACTGCCGCGAGGGCATCTGCGGCATGTGCGGCATCATGATCAACGGCCAGGCCCACGGTCCGGAGCGCACCACCACGTGCCAGCTGCACATGCGCTCCTTCAAGGACGGCGACACGATCACCCTCGAGCCGTGGCGCGCCAGCGCGTTCCCGGTCATCAAGGACCTCGTCGTGGACCGCTCGGCCTTCGACCGCATCATCCAGGCCGGCGGCTACATCTCCGTCAACACCGGCGCGGCCCCGGACGCCCACGCCACCCCGGTGCCCAAGGAGAACGCGGACCGCGCCTTCGAGGCCGCCGCCTGCATCGGCTGCGGCGCCTGCGTGGCCGCGTGCCCGAACGCCTCCTCGATGCTGTTCACCGCCGCGAAGGTCACCCACCTCGGCCTGCTGCCTCAGGGCCAGCCGGAGCGTGAGGCCCGCGTGGTCAACATGCTGCAGCAGCAGGACGCCGAGGGCTTCGGCGGGTGCACGAACATCGGCGAGTGCGCCGCGGTGTGCCCGAAGGAGATCCCGCTCGACGTCATCAGCACCCTCAACGCCGACCTCGGCCACGCGCTCGTGCGCAACAAGTAGCACCGGCCCCGCGTGCGGCGCCCCGCCGCCCCGCGTGGCAGCCGCCCCCGCGGGAGATCCGCCCGCGAGTCAGGCCCCCGGTCCTCGGACCGGGGGCCTGCGCCGTCTCAGGGCCTGGTACCTGGGTGCCCCTCCGCAGGCGCGCCCAGCGGTCGGGGGGCGGCGGCCGTCGCGTACCGCACGTGCTCGGGCGAGGGCGCCCGGGCCGCGTGCACGAGCCCCGCGCGCCGTCTCACGGCGTGGTACCCGCGCCGGCCCACGTGGGCGCGCGTCCGTCGTCGGGGTTAGGTTGAGGAACGGCGGGGCGTCCGCCGTCGTGAGAGGAACTTCGATCGATGAGAACCAACCGCCGGACCCTTCCGGCCGTCGCCGCCCTGCTCGCCACGATGGCACTCGTCGTCGGCTGCGGGTCCGGGGGCGGTGGTGACGACGCGACCGGGGGAGGCGCCTCCGACGCCGAGATCCACGTCGGCTCGCTGTACGAGCCGCAGAACCTGAGCAACGTGGACGGCGGGGGCCAGGGCGTCACCGAGGCGCTCAACGGCAACGTGTACGAGGGCCTGTTCAAGCTGACCGACGACGGCGAGGTCGAGAACCTCCTGGCCGAGGACTACACGGTCAGCGACGACGGTCTCACCTACACCGTCACCCTCCGCGACGGCGTCACGTTCCACTCCGGCAAGAAGCTCACCGCCGAGGACGTTCGCAAGAGCGTCGAGCGGGTCGTCGCGGAGAACTCCCAGTCCGCCCGGAAGTCCTCGTTCGAGCCGCTCGCCTCCGTGGAGGCCACCGACGACCGGACGGTCGTCTTCACGCTCGACACGCCCTCGATCTCCTTCCCCTACAACCTCAGCTACGTCTGGATCGTCAACACCGACGCCGGGGACCTCAAGACGCAGGAGGACGGCACCGGGCCCTACACCGTCGGGGACTGGACCCGCGGCTCGAGCCTGACGCTGAACCGGTGGGACGAGTACTGGGGCGACCCCGCGGCCAACGCCGAGGTCGTGTTCCACTACTTCACCGACGCCAGCGCCATGGGCAACGCCCTGCTGACCAACGAGGTCGACGTCCTCACCTCGGTCCAGAGCCCCGACGCCCTGGCGCAGTTCGAGAACAAACCGGACTACACGATCGCGGAGGGCACCTCCACCACCAAGGAGCTCCTCGCCTTCAACGACCGGGTCGCGCCGTTCGACAACGTCCAGGTCCGCAAGGCCGTCTACTCGGCGATCGACCGCGAGAAGCTGCTCAGCTCGATCTGGGGCGACTACGGGACGCTCATCGGCTCGATGGTCCCGCCGACGGACCCCTGGTACGAGGACCTCACCGACGTCAACCCCTACGACCCTGCCCTCTCCGAGAAGCTCCTCGCCGAGGCGGGCTACCCGGACGGGTTCTCCTTCACGCTCGACACCCCCACCTACGACCCCCACCCGACCGTGGCCGAGTTCGTGCAGAGCGAGCTGGCCAAGGTGGGCATCACCGTGAAGATCAACCCGATCTCCGCCGACGAGTGGTACACGAAGGTCTTCCAGAACCACGACTTCGAGGCCACGCTCCAGGAGCACGTCAACGACCGCGACGTCGTCTGGTACGGGAACCCCGACTTCTACTGGGGCTACGACAACCCGCAGGTCACTGCGTGGGTGAAGGAGGCCGAGCAGGCCAAGACCCCGGAGGAGCAGACCGCGAAGCTGCTCCAGGTGAACCGGCAGATCGCGGAGGACGCGGCCAGCGCGTGGCTGTACCTGTACCCGCAGATCGTCGTCTCCTCCAGCGACGTCACCGGCTACCCGGTCAACGGCCTGAACTCCCAGTTCTTCGTCTACGACATCACCAAGAGCTGACAGCCTGACAACCGAGCGGACCGGCGCCCCGGGGCGTCCGGTCCGCGCCACGCGGCCACGACGACGAGAGGAGGTTCCAGTGACCCGTTACGTCGCCCGGCGGACGCTGTTCCTGGTGCTCTCCCTCGCCGTCGCGATGGTGGTGATCTTCGCGCTGCTGCGCCTGCTGCCCGGCGACCCGGCGAACGCGCTGCTCTCGATCGACGCGACCCCGGAGCAGATCGCCGCGGCCCGTGAGCAGGTCGGGGCCGACGAGCCGGTGCTCACGCAGCTCACCACCTGGGTCGGGCAGGTTCTCTCCGGCAACCTCGGCACGTCGTTCATCAGCGGGCGCGAGGTGCTGCCCGACGTCGTGGACCGCCTCGCGGTGACGATCCCCCTCACGCTCATCTCCTTCGTCATCGCCGCCGTCCTGGCGAGCGTCGTCGGCTTCGTGGCCGCCTACCGGGCGGACCGGTGGTACGGGATCGCGCTCTCGGGGCTGGCGCAGCTCGGCATCGCGGTCCCGGTGTTCTGGGTCGGCATGATCCTGGTGTGGGTCTTCGCGCTGACCCTGGGCCTGTACCCCTCCGGCGGCTACCCGCGCGAGGGCTGGGAGGAGCCGGCCGAGACGCTGCGCTACCTCGCCCTGCCGGTCGCGACCATCGTCACGGTGATGACCGCCTCCCTCGCCCGGTACGTGCGCTCCGCCTCCCAGGACGCGCTGGGCAGCGACTACCTGCGCACCGCCCGCTCCCTGGGCAGCAGCCTCCCGCGCGCGTTCTGGCGGCACGGGGCGCGCAACGCCTCGGTGCCGGTCATCGCGATCCTCGGGGTGGAGCTGGCGACGACCCTGCTCGGTGCCGTGGTCGTCGAGAGCGTCTTCTCCCTGCCCGGTCTGGGCAGCATGCTCGTCCGCGCGATCGCGCAGCACGACTACCCGAGCATCCAGGGCGTCCTCCTCGTCACCACCCTCCTGGTGCTCCTCATCGGCTTCGCCGCCGACGTCCTCCAGCGGGTCGTCGACCCCCGGCTGCGGGCCCGCACGGCGGGGAGGGCGGCATGACGACGCCGGATCTCGAGCCCGTCGCGGTCGACCCCGCCGAGGGTGCACCCGCCGCCGGTCCGGCGGGCACGGGGGCCACGGGCGCCGGTCGCCGCCGGCGCCGCCGCTCGCCCACCCTGGTCATCGGTCTCGTGCTGCTCGCCGTCGTGACCGCCGTGGCGCTGGTGTCGCTCGTCTGGCTGCCCTACGAGCTCTCCGACACCTCCGGCGGGCGGCTGGAGCCGCCCGGCCCGCAGCACTGGCTGGGCACGGACACGCTCGGCCGCGACCTGTTCAGCCAGACGATGGTCGGCACCCGCATCGCGCTCACCGTCGGCCTCGGGGCCACGGCGGTGGCGATCGTGATCGGGGTGCTCGTCGGCGTCCTCGCCGCCCTCACGCCGCCGTGGCTCGACGACACCGTCGCCTCCGCCCTCGACATCCTCATCGCGTTCCCGACGCTCCTGCTCGCCATGCTCGTCGTCGCCGCGCAGGGCTCGAGCATGTGGACCGTCGTGCTCGCCATCGGGATCGGCTCCTCCGCCATCGCGGCGCGCTTCACCCGCATCCTGAGCCGGCGTGTGCTCGCGCAGCAGTACGTCACCGCCGCCCGCACGTCCGGCACCGGCACCCTCGGGCTGGTGGTCCGGCACGTGCTGCCGAACATCTGGCCGAGCCTCGTGGTCAACGTCGCCGTCCTGTTCGGCGTGGCCGTGCTGGCCGAGGCGAGCCTGTCCTACCTCGGACTGGGCGTGCCGCCGCCGAACGCCTCGCTGGGCCGCCTCCTGCAGGAGGCCCAGGGCACCGTGACCACGGCGCCGTGGGCCGCGATCGCGCCCGGACTCGTCATCGTCGCCATGGTCCTGGGGGCCAACTTCCTCGCGGACGGCCTGCGCGACCGCTTCGACCCGGCCCGGAGGGGGAACCGATGAACGACGGCGCCCCCGTGCTCGCGGTCGACCGCCTCACCGTCGAGGCCGACGGCGGACAGCGCCTCGTCGACGACGTCTCCTTCACCCTGCACCCGGGGGAGCGGCTCGGCGTCATCGGCGAGTCCGGCTCCGGCAAGTCCCTCACCTCCCTGGCCGTCGCCGGACTGCTCGCGCCCGGGCTCACCGCCCGCGGCTCGGTCCGCCTCGCGGGCACGGAGGTCGTGGGCGCGCCCGAGGCGACTCTGAACCGCGTGCGAGGCTCCGCCGTCGCCCTCGTCTTCCAGGAGCCCCTGACCGCCCTCGACCCCCTGATGCGGGTCGGTCGGCAGATCGGCGGCCCGCTGCGGCGCCACCGCGGGTTGCGCGGGGCGGCGCTGCGCGCGGCGGTGCTCGACCTCATGGCCGAGGTCTCCCTCCCGGAGCCGGAGCGGCTGGCCAGGTCCTTTCCGCACGAGATGTCCGGCGGTCAGCGCCAGCGCGTGGCGATCGCGATGGCGCTCGCGTGCGACCCCACGGTCCTGATCACCGACGAACCCACCACCGCCCTCGACGTCACCGTCCAGGCGGAGATCCTCGAGCTGCTGCTGCGCGTGGTGCGCGAGCGCGGAACCGCGCTGGTGTTCGTCTCGCACGACATGGCGGTGGTCTCCCAGGTGGTGCAGCGGGTCATCGTCATGCGGTCCGGCGCGGTCGTGGAGGAGGGGGACGTCGCCGAGCTCGTCGCCGCCCCGCGCCACCCCTACACGCAGCGGCTCGTCGAGAGCGCCCGGACGCTCGACGCCACGCTCGGCGGGCGACCGCCCGCCGCGGGACGGGACGCGACGGCGGTGGAGCACCGATGACCGCGCTGCTCGGCCTCGACGACGTGACCTACCGCTACCGCGGGGCGCACGCCGCCGCCCTGGACGGGGTGACGCTCCCCGTCGAGGAGGGGGTGAGCCTCGGCGTCGTGGGGGAGTCGGGGTCCGGGAAGTCCACCGCCCTCTCGCTGCTGCTGGGGCTGGCCCGGCCGACGGCGGGCCGGGTGCTGCTCGACGGCGCGCCGCTGGACCTGTCCGACAGCGGGCGCCGCCGCGGGTTCCGCCGGCGGGTGCAGGTGGTGTTCCAGGACCCCTACTCCTCGCTGGACCCGCGCCAGCGCGTGGACCGGATCGTCGCCGAGCCGCTGGTCTCGCTCCGGCTCAGCCGCGGCCGGGCGGCCCGGGCCGCGGTGCTCGACGCCCTGGCGTCGGTCGACCTCGAGGCGGACGTCGCGGGCCGGTACCCGCACGAGTTCTCCGGCGGTCAGCGCCAGCGCATCGCCATCGCCCGGGCGCTCGTGACCGGGCCCCAGGTGCTGCTGGCCGACGAGCCGGTCAGCGCGCTCGACCTCAGCACCCGGCTCGGCGTCATCGGCCTGCTCGAGCGGCTCAAGCGGGAGAAGGGCCTCACCGTGGTCATGGTCTCCCACGACGTCAGCGCCGTCGCGGCGCTGTGCGAGCGCACCGTCGTGCTCAAGGACGGCCGGGTGGTCGAGCAGGGCAGCACGCGTGAGATCCTTGACGACCCGAAGGAGCCGTACACGAAGCGGCTCATCGCCGCGATCCCGCGGATCGCGGTCGGCTCCGCCTGACGGCCACGGCACCGGTCGGCGGCACGCGCGGGCGCGACTACCCTGGTCCGGTGAGCGAACCTCTCATCCTCGGCATCGAGACCTCCTGCGACGAGACCGGCTTCGCCGTCGTGCGTGGCCGGGAGCTGCTCGCCGACGTCACCGCGTCCTCCATGGAGGAGCACGCCCGGTACGGCGGCATCGTCCCGGAGGTCGCCTCGCGCGCCCACCTGGAGGCCTTCGTCCCCACCCTGGACGCCGCGCTCGAGGCCGCCGACGTCGACCTCGGTCAGCTCGACGGCATCGCCGTCACGGCGGGGCCGGGCCTCGTCGGCTCGCTCACCGTCGGCGTCTCCGGCGCCAAGGCCCTCGCGCTCGCGACCGGCAAGCCGCTCTACGGGGTCAACCACGTCATCGGCCACGCGGCCGTCGACGAGCTCGTGCACGGCCCGTTCCCCGACCGGTTCGTCGCGCTGGTGGTCTCCGGCGGCCACACGTCCCTGCTGCTGGTCGACGACATCGCCACCGGCGTCGTCGAGCTCGGGCAGACCCTCGACGACGCGGCGGGCGAGGCGTTCGACAAGGTCGGCCGCCTCCTGGGCCTGCCGTACCCCGGCGGCCCTCACGTCGACAGGCTCTCCCGCGAGGGCGACCGGGACGCCATCCGCTTCCCGCGCGGCCTGACCTCGGGCAAGGACAAGGCGCGCCACCCCTACGACTTCTCCTTCTCCGGCCTCAAGACCGCCGTGGCGCGGTACGTCGAGGCCTGCCAGGACCGCGGGGAGGAGGTGCCCGCGGCCGACGTCGCAGCAGGCTTCTCTGAGGCCGTCGCCGACGTGCTGGTCACCAAGTCGCTCGCGGCCTGCGAACGCAGCGGGTGCGACACCCTCGTCATCGGCGGAGGGTTCTCCGCGAACTCCCGGCTGCGCGAGCTCGCCGCCGAGCGGGCGGCGGAGCGTGGCATCACCGTGCGGATCCCGCCCATCCGCTACTGCACCGACAACGGGGCCATGATCGCGGCACTGGGCTCGGCGCTCGTGCGGTCCGGCGCGGCGCCGTCGCCGCTGGACCTGCCGACCGACTCGGGCATGCCGCTGGAGCTCGTGCGGGTCTGAGAGCAGGACGCCTGCCCCACGCCGGCTGAGGGTGCCCGGGGCGGCTCGGGGCGCCGCGGCGTCAGAGAGTCAGCTCTGCCCGGTGGCTCTCCCGGCGCGCCCGCGCAGTGCCGGCACCGCCCGCCACGGGCGTGCGGCCGCGACGAAGGCCGCGAGAGCGACGACGAGGGTCCAGGGGAAGCCCTCCTGCCACCCGACGGAGGTCTCCCGCGGTGTGTTGACGACGGTGAGCTCGGCCCACAGCAGGCGCGCCGTCGCGCCGTCGGCTCCCGCGGCCGGGGCAACCTGCCACAGTGCGGAGGCGAAGACCGCGGCGGCCAGCAGCCAGACGGTGAGCCACCCGGCGGCGGCTGCCGCGCCGAGCCCCCAGCGGGGCCGCCGCGGGTCGAGCAGCTCGCTGTACTCGGCGGCCAGCCGTCGGGCCGGGCCGAGCGACCGGATCGCCTCGTGCATGGAGGTGTCCGCGGCGGCGGCGTCGAGGTCGCCGCGCAGCTGCTCGACGAGGGCCCGGCGCTGCGCCGACGGGTAGTCGTCGTCCAGCCACAGCACGAGCGCGAGCAGGTACCGCTCGCGGCGGAGCCGGTCGCGCAGACCTGGACGGGGCACGGCCGGGGCGGCCGGGGTGGGTGCGGTCATGGTCGTGCCTCCGGGGCGGGTCGGGCCCGGCGCGGGCCGGGGGTCAGGACGACGGCGACGACGTCGCCGAGCTGCTGCCAGCTGCGTCGCTGGACGCTGAGGTGAGTGAGGCCGGCGTCGGTGGGGGTGTAGTACTTCCGCGCCGGCCCCTGCGCGGAAGGCACGAGGTAGGAGGCCAGGTGGCCGTCGCGCTCGAGCCGTGTCAGCACGGGGTACACCGACCCCGTCGAGACGTCGGTCAGGCCCGAGTCCCGCAGCCGTGTCACGAGCTCGTAGCCGTAGGAGTCCTGCTCACGGAGCAGGGCGAGCACCAGCATGGGCAGGACGCCCTTGAGGAGCTGGGGGTCCCGGGTGGCCGGGGGGCGTTCTGCCATGGACGCAGGCTATAGGCGCTACTCGGTATCAGCAAATAGCAGGTGTCGGCGAGTACAGAGATGCGGTGCCGGGCCGGGCTCCCGTACACCCTGGCGTCGAGTCCGGACCGCGCTGGCGTCGAGCCCGACCGCCCCGGCGTCGAGTCCTGAGCGCCCGGCGTCGAGCCCGACCGCCCGGCGTCGAGCCCGACCGCCCGGCGTCGCGTGCGGAGCGCGCGGAGGTGGTGCTGCTCCGCCGACCGGCCTCAGAGAGGGCGGCCGGCGCGCATCTCTTCGATGAGCGAGGTGACGACGGCATCGAGGTCGGCACCCTGGGCGACGCGGAGCTGACGCTGGTAGGAGGCGCCGTCGTCGAGGATCTTCCCGACCAGGGCGAGGTCCTCGGCGCAGCCGAGGCGCTCCGCCACCGGCTCCAGCTCGACGAGCATGGCCGCCACGGTGTCGGTGACGAGCTCCTCGTCCCCCGAGCCGTCCCGGATGAGGATCGCGTCCATGCCGTACCGGGCGGAGCGCCACTTGTTCTCCACCACGAACCACCGGGGAGCGGTGGGCAGCTGCTCGCCACGGTCGAGCATGTCGGAGTAGTGCTCCACCAGGCAGTGCGTCAGGGCCGAGGTGGCGCGCAGCTCCTGCATGTTGGTCGCGGCGTCGCACACCCGGACCTCGATCGTCCCCAGGGAGGGGGAGGGGCGGATGTCCCACCGCAGCTCGGAGAAGGTGTCGATGACGCCGGTGCGCGTCATGTCGTCGACGTAGCTCTCGAGGTCCTCCCAGCGGTCGAACTGGTAGGGCACGCCGGCGGTGGGCAGCTGCTGGAACATCATGGCGCGGTTGGACGCGTAACCGGTGTTCTCACCGCCCCAGAACGGCGAGGAGGCGGACAGCGACTGCAGGTGCGCGAACCGCGTGAGCAGGGCCTGCATGATGGGCAGCACCTTGGAGCGGTCCTCGATGCCGACGTGCACGTGCACGCCGTACAGCAGCATCTGCCGGCCCCACCAGCGGGTGCGGTCGATCAGGGTGGCGTAGCGCTCGCGGTTGGTCACGCGCTGGTACGCGGGGCGCGCGAACGGGTGGGAGCCGGCGCTGGCGAGCTCGATACGGAGGGGATCGGTCACGGCGCGCAGGTCGTCGATCGCGCGCTGCAGGTCCGCCGCCGCCCCGCCGACCGTGCGGCACACGCCGGAGACCACCTCGACGGTGTTGACCAGGAGCTCGGGGTGGACGTGGGGATGCGGCCGGCCCTCCGGTCCGGCGACCCCCGCCAGGACCGTCTCGGCGGCCTGGCGCAGATCGCCCGAGTCGGCGTCGAGCAGCTGCAGCTCCCACTCGATGCCGACCGAGGACCGCCCGGACGGGGCGAAGGGAAGGTTCACGCCTCAGAGTCTGCCGCCGCGGCCGGGGCCGCGCGAACCTGCTCGTGGCGGGCGCTCGTGGGGGCCGTGGGCGAGCGTCCGTGGGACGGCGAGATCCGGCTCGCGAAGGGAGCCGAAAGGGCTTGCAGGCCCGGGTGACGAGGGGGACCGTGGTCCCACGCGACGGCGCGATCGTCGCGGCACGGTGGACCTGGCGCGAACCGCGCCGCCGGCCCGACGGGCCGGGACCGACGACAAGGAGGTTGTCATGAGGGCGCTCGTCTATCACGGCCCCGGGAAGAAGTCCTGGGACGAGGTCCCGGACCCGAAGATCATCGATCCGACCGACATCATCGTGAAGGTCGACACCACCACCATCTGCGGCACCGACCTGCACATCCTCAAGGGGGACGTCCCCGCGGTGACCGACGGCCGCATCCTCGGCCACGAGGGTGTCGGGACCGTGACCGAGGTCGGCGACGCGGTCTCCACCGTCGCGGTCGGCGACCGCGTCATCATCTCCTGCATCAGCGCGTGCGGCTCCTGCTCGTACTGCCACCAGGGGCTGTACGCCCACTGCCTCGCCGAGGAGGGCGCGTCCGGGATCGGCTGGATCTTCGGGCACCTCATCGACGGCACCCAGGCGGAGTACGTCCGCGTCCCGTTCGCCGACAACTCCGTCTACAAGGTTCCCGAGGGCGTCAGCGACGAGGCCGCCGTCATGCTGTCCGACATCCTGCCGACCGGCTTCGAGATCGGCGTGCGCTACGGGCGCGTGAAGCCGGGCGACGTCGTCGCCGTCATCGGGGCCGGTCCTGTCGGCCTCGCCGCCATGATGACGGCCGGCCTCTACGGGGCGGCGCGGATCATCGCCGTCGACCTCGACGACAACCGGCTCGACCAGGCGAAGGGCTTCGGCGCCACGGACAGCGTCAACAGCGGCGACGCCGACTGGGTCGAGAAGGTCATGGGCATGACGGACGGCCTGGGCGTCGACGTCGCGATCGAGGCGGTCGGCATCCCCGCGACCTTCGAGGCCTGCACGAAGATCGTCCGGCCGGGCGGCACCATCGCCAACGTCGGCGTGCACGGCAAGGGGGTGGAGCTGCCCCTGGACGAGATGTGGATCAAGGACATCGCCATCACGATGGGCCTGGTCAGCACCTCGACGACGTCGATGCTCCTCAAGCTCGTCGCCCAGCACAAGCTCGCGGCGGAGAACTTCGCGACGCACCGCTTCACCTTCGACCAGATGCTCGAGGCCTACGACACGTTCTCCAAGGCCGCCGAGTCCAAGGCGCTGAAGGTCGTCATCTCCGGCTGACGCGGCGTGCCGGGGCGGGACCTGGCGCGGCGAGACTGCTGATCCGGTCGCACTGCACGACCGGATCGGCAGTCTCGAGCGGCCGGCGGGTGCGGTCCTGCGCCGCTACACCCGCTCGACGACGACGACGCTCTGGCGGCCGCCCAGCCGCGTCAGCACCACGGTCGCGGCCGCGGACCCCTTCAGGGAGAGCTGGCGGCGCAGCTGCTCCGGCTCGACGGCGGTGCCGCGCTTCTTGATCTCGACCCGCCCGACGTCCCGCTCGCGCAGGTAGGCGCGCAGCCGCTTGAGGCTGAAGACGAAGTGGTCCTGGACCCGGTAGGCCCGGGCGAACGGCGTGGGGGTCAGGGTGTCGCCCGTCAGGTACGCGATGTCCTCGCTCACCACGCCGGCGTCGAGGTCCTCCGCCACGCGGGCCACCAGCCCGGCCCGGATGACCGCGCCGTCGGGCTCGTAGAGGTACTCGCCGACCTCACGGACGACGGCGGAGCGCGCGGGCGCGTCGGGCGCCCCGGCCGGCGTGCCGCGCACCTGCTCGCTCTCGGTGAGCACGTGCGCGTCGTCCCCGGCGAGCACCAGGGCCGAGCGCCCCGGGCCCTCGGGTGCCAGGGGGCCGAACCAGAGGCCGGCCTCCACGACGTCGCCGTCCACGCTCACCCACTGGGCGTGGGCGTCCCCGGGCAGGAAGGAGTAGGGGATCCCCGGTGCGACCTTCATCCCGAGGGCCGGCACGTCGGCGCGGAGCGCCAGCACCGCGTCCAGCGGCGGGGTGTAGGCGCCCGGGTCGAACACGCGCCGCCCGCCGCGCGTGCGCCGGGCCGGGTCCGCGAAGACCGCGTCGACCCCCTCGGCGGCGAGGTCCAGGGTCATGGCGTCGGCGTGACGGACCGTGGCGGAGGGGAAGAAGCGCAGGTTCACGGTGGCGAGGGCCGCCGTCGCCTCGTCGGCCTCGACCGCGAGGACCGGGACCCCGAGCGCCGAGAGCGCCATGGCGTCCCCGCCCAGGCCGCAGCCGAGGTCGGCGACCAGGGTGGCTCCGGCGTCGGCGTAGCGGCGCGCGTGGTGCGCGGCGACGCTGAGCCGGGTGGCCTGCTCCAGGCCGGCGGGGGTGAAGAGCATGCCGGCGGCGAAGTCGCCGAACTTGCCCACCGCCCTGGCGCGCAGTCGTGACTGCGTCAGTGCCGCGGCCACGAGGTCAGGGTCCATCCCCCGCTCGTGCAGACCGGTGGAGATCCGCAGCGCGGCCTCCTCCGAGTAGGGCGGGAGCTGCGAGAGCAGGGCCCAGCCCTCCGGCGCGAGGAGCTTGGTCAGGGAGCGTTCGTCCACCGCTCGATACTGCCAGTCCCCGCGTCGTCCGCCGCCATTGGCACTCACCTTGACCGAGTGCTAACCGCCGCCTAGATTTGTGCCAGGCGCGACCCTTCGGGGTCGCGGCGACGTTCACCGGAGACGACGCGTCCGGCCCCCGCGACGGCGGGCGCGGCGGCGAAGGTGACACAACCTTCATCCGTCCAACTCTCACGCGAAGGGGAGGTCCGCAGTGTCGGTCTCCATCAAGCCGCTCGAGGACCGTATCGTCGTTCAGACCCTCGAGGCCGAGCAGACCACGGCTTCTGGTCTCGTCATCCCGGACACCGCCAAGGAGAAGCCCCAGGAGGGCACCGTCCTGGCGATCGGCCCGGGCCGCGTCGACGACAACGGCAACCGCGTCCCGCTGGACGTCGCCGTCGGCGACGTCGTCATCTACAGCAAGTACGGCGGTACCGAGGTGAAGTACGCCGGCGAGGAGTACCTCATCCTCTCCGCGCGCGACATCCTCGCGGTCGTCGAGAAGTGATCAGCCGCTAGCTGACGCACGAAGCCCCGGTCTCCCTGAGGAGACCGGGGCTTCGTCGTGCTCGGAAGGCTCAGGCCGGGGCGCGTGCTCGCGCAGGTCGGAGCCGCGCGCCGAGGCCGTGCTCGGGAGCCTGGCTCCCGAGATGCTCAGGAGGCCTTGCGCACTGGGCGGGCGAGGATGGCCTGGCGCTCGTCCTCGCTGAGGCCGCCCCACACCCCGTAGGGCTCGCGCACGGCGAGGGAGTGCTCCCGGCACTGCTGGATCACGGGGCAGGTGGCGCAGATCGCCTTGGCCGCCTCGTCGCGGCGTCGGCGGGTGCCGCCACGCTCACCCTCCGGGTGGAAGAAGAGGTCCGGGTCGGCCTCGCGGCACGCCCCCTCGTACTGCCACTCCCACAGGTCCATCACGGGTCCGGGAAGCCTCGAGAGCTCAGCCATGTCGCCTGTCCTTCCGTCGTCGGAAATCGATTCGAGAACCGTTGCTGTGAACAACGCTGTGAGCAACCTAGCAAGCGATGCACAACTTGTTCAAGACCCTGCCGGAACTGATTCAGGAGTGAGTCGTCCATGACGCGCCGCGCGCCGGAGTGGCAGGGGACCTCCTACCGCGTCAAGATCGCTTCATGAGGATGGAGCGCAGCGCCGGCCCGTCCGCGCCCGAGGACGCTGCGGACATCGGTGAGCGGGAGCGGTCGGGCACTCGCGGCGGCAGGCCCGACGGCGCCGGCCGCGCGCCGAAGCGGTCCCGCGCGCACGCGCCGGGCGGCGCCCCGCTGACCGTGGCCGCGGTGGCCGGCCGACTGGGTGTGGCCGCGTCGACCCTGCGCACCTGGGACCGGCGCTACGGGCTCGGGCCGTCGGCCCACGAGGCCGGGGCGCACCGTCGTTACTCGCCGGACGACGTCGCCCGGCTCGAGCGGATGCGTCAGCTCACGCTCCAGGGTGTCGCTCCCGCGGACGCGGCGCGCGCCGCGGCGGCGTACGACCCGGCCGACCCCACCGCGGCGCCCCCGCCGGAGGAGTCGGCCGGCGGGCGGCACCGCCCCGAGCCGCACGAGCGGGTCCTCGTCGACCCGCTCTCGCTCGCCGCCGCGGCGGTGGAGCCGGACCCGCCCCGCGTGCAGCGCATGTTCGACCAGGAGGTGGGGGAGAAGGGCATCGTGCGGGCCTGGACCACGCTGGCCAAGCCGGCGCTGTCGATGCTCGGGCAGCGGGACCGCTCCGACCGCCCGGGCGCCGACCCCGAGGCCGTGCTCGTCGGGGCGGTGCTCGCCGCCGTGCGCGACGTCGTCGCGAACGAGCCCTCGCCCGACGGGTCGACCGGGACCGCCCTGCTGTGCGCGAGCGAGGAGCGGCGCGTCCGGGCCCACGTGATCGGCGGCGGGCTCGCCGAGCGCGGGGTCAGGGCGCGGGTGCTGCGGGCGGAGCAGGTCCGTGGCGGGGACCAGGTGCTCCGCGCCGTGGAGGAGCGGCACGCTCGCGTGCTCGCGGTCCTCGGCAGCCCGGACGGCGCCGAGGAGCTCGTGCGCACCGTCTCCGAGCGCGGCGACGTCGACGTCTTCCTCCTCGGCTCCGACGCCCCGGAGCTGTGGCTGCCCAACGTGCACCGCGTGCGCACCCCGATGGCGGCCGTCGAGGAGATCGCTGCGGTGATGCACGGCTGACGCGCCGGGATGTGGGACGTGCCACGACCCGGGGGAGGCCCCTGCCCACCCCGGCCGCGCGCACGTAGGATCTCAGGATGACCGAGCCCCACCCCACCGCCGACCCCTTCTCCCTCGTAGGCCTGACCTACGACGACGTCCTGCTGCTCCCGGGTGCGACCGACGTGATCCCCTCCGAGGTGGACACCACGGCGCGGCTGACCCGCGAGATCTCGATGAGAATGCCGCTGATCTCCGCGGCCATGGACACCGTCACCGAGGCGCGCATGGCGATCGCGATGGCACGCGAGGGCGGCATCGGCATCCTGCACCGCAACCTCTCCATCGAGGACCAGGCCCACCAGGTCACCGTGGTCAAGCGCTCGGAGTCCGGCATGGTCACCGACCCGGTGACGATCGGCCCGGAGGCCAGCCTCGCCGAGCTCGACGCCCTGTGCGGGCAGTACCGCGTCTCCGGCCTGCCGGTCGTCGACGACGCCGGGGTGCTCCTCGGCATCATCACCAACCGCGACCTGCGGTTCATCCCGGGCTCGGAGTTCGGCACCCGGCGGGTGCGTGAGGCCATGACGCCCATGCCGCTGGTCACCGGCCCCGTGGGCATCAGCTCCGAGGACGCGGCGGCGCTGCTCGCCAAGCACAAGATCGAGAAGCTGCCGCTCGTGGACGACGCCGGCAAGCTCTGCGGCCTCATCACGGTCAAGGACTTCGTCAAGTCCGAGCAGCACCCGAACGCCACCAAGGACGCCGAGGGCCGGCTGATGGTCGGTGCCGCCATCGGGTACTGGGGCGACGCCTGGGAGCGGGCGACCGCCCTGGCCGAGGCCGGTGCCGACGTCCTCGTGGCGGACACCGCGAACGGCGAGGCCCGCCTGCTGCTGGACATGATCACCCGGATGAAGAAGGACAAGGCCTTCTCGGGCGTGCAGATCATCGGCGGCAACGTCGCCACCCGCGAGGGCGCCCAGGCGCTCGTCGACGCCGGTGTCGACGCCGTGAAGGTCGGCGTCGGTCCGGGCTCGATCTGCACCACCCGCGTCGTGGCCGGCGTGGGCGTGCCGCAGGTGACCGCGGTGCACCTCGCCGCGCAGGCGTGCCGGCCGGCCGGCGTGCCCCTGATCGCCGACGGCGGCCTGCAGTACTCCGGCGACATCGCGAAGGCGCTCGTGGCCGGGGCGGACTCCGTCATGCTCGGCTCGCTGCTCGCGGGGTGCGAGGAGTCGCCCGGGCAGCTGGTCTTCGTCAACGGCAAGCAGTACAAGCAGTACCGCGGCATGGGCTCCATCGGCGCCATGGCCTCACGCGGCCGGATCTCCTACTCCAAGGACCGGTACTTCCAGGCCGACGTCGACACGGACGACAAGATCGTCCCCGAGGGGATCGAGGGCCAGGTCCCGTACCGGGGCCGGCTCTCCGCCGTCGCGTACCAGCTCACGGGCGGGCTGCACCAGTCGATGTTCTACGTCGGCGCCCGCACGATCCCCGAGCTGAAGGAGCGCGGGAAGTTCGTGCGGATCACGCCCGCGGGCCTGAAGGAGTCCCACCCGCACGACATCCAGATGACCGTCGAGGCGCCCAACTACTCCTCGCGCTGACGGCGCCGCCGGGCGAGCCGGCGCGGGAGCCCGAGCACCCGGTTGACGTGCCAGGACACGCGCCGAGCCAGGCGCGTGGCCGGGCCGGGCCGCGCCGGCAGCGGCCACCCGTGGTCGGCGCCCGGCCAGGGCAGTCCCCGCCGGGCCCGCCACCGGTTGTACGAGCGCGCCCAGTCCTCCTGCGCGCGGACCTGGGTGGCGTGCAGCTGCGCGGGCGTGGCGGCGGTGAGCTGCGGGTGGCGCGCGGCCATCCGGGCGAGCAGGTCCAGGGTCGCGACGACGTCGACCTCCGCGGTGTGCAGGTCGCCGGTCGGCACCTCGTAGAGCTCGCACAGGTCGACCAGCTTGCGCGGGCCCTTCCGTGGCCCGTCCACGTGCCGGTCGAGCACGAGGGGGTCGAGCACCAGGCGCACCCCGCCGGGCAGACGCTCCTCGAGGCCCGCCAGGCCGTGCCGGGCGAGCTCGTGCTCGAGGAGCGCGAGGTCGAAGCCCGCGTTGTAGGCGACGAGAGGGACCCCCGCCGCCTGCGCCGTCGCGATCTCGGCGGCGATCTCCTCCAGCGCCTCGGCCGGGCCCCGGCCGTGCGCGCGGGCGTGCTCGGTGGTGATGCCGTGGATCGCCGTCACGCCCGCCGGGATGTCCACCCCCGGGTCGACGAGCCACGTCCGGACCGTCGTGGCCCCGGCGTCGCGGCGCACCAGGGCGGCCGTGACGATGCGGTCCGAGGTCACGTCCACCCCGGTGGTCTCGGTGTCGAACCCGAGGAACGGACCGTCGGCCCAGCTGCTCATGAAACCTCCCTGGCTGCGCAGCACTCTGCCAGGCGCCGCCCACATCGCCGAGGACCTGGCCGCGTGGTCGGGCCTGCCTGGGTCGCCCGAGCCGGCCGGCTGAGTCCTCCGGTGACCGGGCTCCAGGCCCCGGCGACCCACGCAGGGAGCCAGGCCCCGTCGTCGTGTGGTCGAATGCCTCAGGGCACGCCGCAGGGAGGGAAGCACGTGGGACGCACGCAGGACCCGTGGGAGGTGCGCCGGGCCTCGCTGCTCGAGCTGGGCGCGCGTACGGCCGCCGGCTCGGTGACGCCCCTGCGGGGTGTCAACGCCTACGACGCCGACGTGGCGCGCGAGTTCCGCCCTGCGGCGGTGCTCCTGCTCTTCGCCCCGCCCGACCGTGGCGCGGAGCCTGACCTCTTCCTCGTCCAGCGCTCCCGCGAGCTGCGCAACCACCCCGGTGAGATCGCCCTGCCCGGCGGACGGCTGGAGCCGGGGGAGAACGCTGTCGACGCGGCGCTGCGCGAGACGCACGAGGAGATCGGCCTGGACCCGGCGCACGTGGACGTCCTCGGCGAGCTCGCGCCCGTCATGGTGCCCGTCACCCGGTTCGTCGTCACCCCGGTGCTGGGCTGGACGGACCGTGCGGACGAGGCCACGCACGTCGAGCCCGGCGAGGTGCTGCACACGATCCGCGTCTCGGTGGGCACGCTCGTCGACCCGGCCACGCGCAGGAGCGTGAACATCTTCGGGAGGCGGACCGCCGGCTTCCTCCTGCCCGACGGGCTCGTGTGGGGGATGACCGCGAACCTCCTGGACCACGTCCTGTCCGAGCTCGGCTGGGCGCAGGAGTGGGACCCCGGGCAGGAGGTCACGATGAGGCGCGAGCACGGCGGGCGGGTCTGGGTGCCCGAGCTCTGAGGGGTGGGGCCCACCACATCCACCCCCCGGTCCTGGGGTGCGCCAGCGTCCGCCCGGCCGCTGCCGGTAGCCTGCAACGGTGACCAACGAGATCGAGATCGGCCGAGGGAAGCGCGCCCGCCGCGCCTACAGCTTCGACGACGTCGCCGTCGTCCCGTCCCGCCGCACCCGTGACCCCGAGGACGTCTCGGTGAGCTGGCAGATCGACGCGTACCACGTCGACCTCCCCGTGCTGGCCGCCCCGATGGACTCGGTCATGAGCCCGGCGACGGCGATCGAGCTGGGCCGGCTCGGCGGCATCGGCGTGCTGGACCTCGAGGGCCTGTGGACGCGCTACGAGGACCCCGACCCGGTGCTCGAGGAGATCGTCGGCCTGGCGGACGGGGACGCCACCCGCCGCATGCAGGAGATCTATGCCGAGCCGGTCAAGCCCGAGCTCATCACCCAGCGGCTGCGCGAGATCCGCGACTCCGGCGTGACGGTCGCCGGCAGCCTGAGCCCGCAGCGCACGCAGGAGCACTGGCGCACGGTCGTCGAGGCGGGCGTGGACCTGTTCGTCATCCGCGGCACCACCGTCTCGGCGGAGCACGTCTCCTCGCGCGCCGAGCCGCTCAACCTCAAGCGGTTCATCTACGAGCTCGACGTGCCCGTGATCGTCGGCGGCGCGGCCACCTACACCGCCGCCCTGCACCTGATGCGGACCGGCGCGGCCGGCGTGCTCGTCGGGTTCGGCGGCGGCGCCGCCCACACCACCCGGCGCTCGCTCGGCATCCACGCCCCGATGGCCTCCGCCGTCGCGGACGTCGCCGCGGCCCGGCGCGACTACCTCGACGAGTCCGGCGGCCGGTACGTCCACGTCATCGCCGACGGCGGGGTGGGCCGTTCGGGCGACCTGGTCAAGGCCGTGGCCTGCGGGGCCGACGCCGTCATGCTGGGCGCCGCGCTCGCCCGCGCCTCCGAGGCCCCCGGCCAGGGCTGGCACTGGGGCTCGGAGGCGCACCACCCCGAGCTGCCCCGCGGCGAGCGGGTGCACGTCGGCACCGTCGGGACCCTGGCCGAGATCCTCCACGGCCCGTCGAGCTCCGCGGACGGGACCGTCAACCTCATCGGCGCGCTGCGGCGCACCATGGCCACCACCGGCTACTCCGACGTCAAGGAGTTCCAGCGCGTGGAGGTCGTCGTCTCGCCCTACAACCCGTTCTGACGGCGGCGGCCCGCCGTTCTGACGGCGGCGGCCCGCCCTACAACCCGTTCTGACGGCGGCGGCCCGCCGTTCTGACGGCGGCGGCCCGGGCGCGGGCCGTCCGGACGCTGGGACTCGCGCGGCGGGCGGCCTGAGCCGCCCGCCCCGCTACGTCCAGGTGCGTCCGGCGTGGACGTCGCGATGATCGTTCTCGTGACCCGGCTCGAACGAGCACTGAGCGACCCCGCGGCCCCATCGGTCCCGGCGGCTGGCGGAGCACACCAGTCTCGGGTCGTCCGGGCGTTCGTTGACAAGACTGTGGAGAAATTCCGCCGTGGGATCGTCGTCCGACACGGTTCTGCCCTTCACCGAGCTTTCGTGGACCGACCTCGGCTGCAGGTCGGTGAGGGCGCTGCCGAACCGGCAGACGCCGTCGGCAAGCAATGGGCAACGGTACGCATCGCTCGGGCGGTGGTGCGCGCTGGACCCGTCCACGTCCCACGATCTGGGACGCGCGAGTCCCGCCGCGCCGCACCGGTCCGGCGCGGCGGTTCCGGCAAGGCGATTTCGGACCCGTGCGGATGCCTCGATACTGTCGGGGAACGAGGTGCGGCGCAGGTGCCGCACCGTCCTGCACGGAAGGAACACCATGGCCCAGCGCAGCGCCGTCGTCGCCTCCAAGGTCGGCCTCCACGCCCGTCCCGCCGCCGTCTTCGTCAAGGCCGTCGCCGCCAGCGGGGTGCCCGTCACCATCGCCAAGGAGGGTGCGGAGCCCGTCGACGCGGCGAGCATCCTCGGCGTGATGACCCTCGGTGCGGGCCACGGTGACGAGGTGCTCCTCACCGCCGAGGGGGAGGGCGCGGAGCGCGTCCTGGACGAGCTCGTGGAGCTGCTGTCCAAGGACCTCGACGCCTGAGCGGTCAGGCCGGGGAGCGCCTGACCGACCACGCGCCCGGGGCCGGGGTTGGGACCAGGCCGCCGGCGTGCGAGAGGATGACCACGAGCCGGCGCGCGGTCGCGTCGGCCGACGCGAACGAGAGGCATGGAGCAGCAGTGAGCCAGCAGCAGCCCGGCACCGCGGAGGACTTCCGCATCGAGCACGACACGATGGGAGAGGTGCGGGTCCCGCGCGACGCCCTCTACTCGGCCCAGACGCAGCGTGCCGTCGAGAACTTCCCGATCTCGGGCCGCGGGCTCTCGTCCCACCACATCTCCGCGCTCGGTCAGGTCAAGCGTGCCGCCGCCATCGCCAACGCGGAGCTGGGCGTGCTGGAGCAGGACGTCGCCGACGCCATCGTGGGCGCCGCGGAGGAGGTCATCACCGGCCGGCACGACGCGCACTTCCCCGTCGACGTCTTCCAGACCGGCTCGGGCACCTCCTCGAACATGAACACCAACGAGGTGGTCGCCAACCTCGCCTCCGCGCGGCTCGGGCGTCCGGTCCACCCGAACGACCACGTCAACGCCTCGCAGTCGTCCAACGACGTCTTCCCGTCCTCGATCCACATCGCCGCCACGCAGGCGGTCGTCGAGGAGCTGATCCCCGGCCTGGAGGTGCTCGCGACGTCCCTCGAGCGCAAGGCCGAGGAGTGGAAGGACGTCGTCAAGGCCGGGCGCACGCACCTGATGGACGCGACCCCGATCACCCTCGGCCAGGAGTTCTCCGGGTACGCCACCCAGATCCGTTACGGGATCGACCGCGTCAACGCGACCCTGCCGCGCCTGGCGGAGCTGCCGCTGGGCGGGACCGCCGTCGGGACGGGGATCAACACCCCGGCCGGTTTCTCGCAGCGGGTGATCGAGCTGATCGCCGAGCACACCGGCCTGCCCCTGGTCGAGGCCCGCAACCACTTCGAGGCCCAGGCGGCGCAGGACTCCCTCGTGGAGACCTCGGGCGCGCTGCGCACCGTCGCGGTGTCGCTGACGAAGATCGCCAACGACCTGCGCTGGATGGGCTCCGGACCGCGCGCCGGTATCGGCGAGCTGCAGCTGCCGGACCTCCAGCCGGGCTCGTCGATCATGCCGGGCAAGGTCAACCCGGTGGTGCCCGAGGCGACCGTCATGGTGGCCGCACAGGTCATCGGCAACGACGCGGCCATCGCGTTCGCCGGCGCGCAGGGCAACTTCGACCTGCTCGTCATGCTCCCGGTCATGGCCCGCAACCTGCTCGAGTCCATCACGCTGGTCGGCAACGTCTCGCGCGTGCTGGCCGAGAAGACGGTCGACGGACTGATCGCGAACGAGGAGCGGTGCCTCGAGCTCGCCGAGTCCTCCCCGTCGATCGTCACCCCGCTGAACCGGGTCATCGGCTACGAGGCGGCCGCGAAGATCGCCAAGCACTCGGTGGCCAGGGGCATCACGGTGCGTGCGGCGGTGGAGGACCTCGGCTACGTCGAGCGCGGGGAGGTCACCCCGGAGCAGCTCGACGCCGCCCTGGACGTGCGCTCCATGACCGCGCCGAAGCAGGCCTGACCCACCCCTCCCCACACACCCGCGAGTCGTCAACTTCTCCCCGAGTCGTCAAGTTCTCCGTGAGTCGTCAAGTTCTCCCTGAGTCGTCAAGTACTCCGTGGGTGGAGGTGTTCGTGACCCGGCCGGCGGGACAGCACTCTTGTGCCGACCCCCGGGACGTGGCCTCCTGACGACGACGGCGCCCCTCTCCGTGGGAGAGGGGCGCCGTTCCGTTGCTGCGGGCCGAGGCGCGCCGCTGGAGGAGCCGACCTCTCAGCGAGCGCGTCATGTCTCGTGAGCTCGTGACTTCTCGGGGAGAACTTGACCGCTCGGTGAGGTGATGACTTCTCGCGGAGGTTGTGACGACTCGCGGAGAACTTGACGACTCGCGCGTGGCTGCTGGGGTCAGAGGAGGGCGACCGCCTGACGGGCGATGGCGAGCTCCTCGTTGGTGGGCACGACGAGCACGGCCACCCGTGCGCCGTCGGGAGAGATGTACCGCGCCTCGCGCGAGGGGGCGACGTTGCGCTCCGGGTCGATCTCGATGCCGAGGAACTCCAGCCCGGCCACCGCGTCGGCCCGGACGAGCGCGTCGTTCTCGCCGACGCCGGCGGTGAAGCTCAGCACGTCGATCCCGCCCATGACGGCGGCGTAGGAACCGATGTACTTGCGCAGCCGGTGCGCGTAGACCTCGACGGCCAGGATGGCCTCGGCATCGCCCCCGTCCGCGAGCCGGTGCACCTCGCGCATGTCGTTGTACCCGGTCAGGCCCTTCAGGCCGGAGCGCTTGTTGAGCAGGTCGTCGATGTCGTCGATGCTCATGCCGGCGTTGCGGGCGAGGTGGAAGACCACCGCGGGGTCGATGTCACCCGTCCGGGTGCCCATGACCAGGCCCTCCAGCGGCGTCAGGCCCATGGAGGTGTCGACGGCACGGCCCCCGTAGACGGCGGACGCGGAGGCCCCGTTGCCCAGGTGCAGCACCACCTGGCGCAGCTCCGCCGAGGGGCGGCCGACCATCGCCGCGGCCTTCAGGGCGACGTACTGGTGGGAGGTCCCGTGGGCGCCGTAGCGGCGCACGTTGTACCGCTCGGCCACCTCGCGGTCGAGCGCGTAGGTCGCCGCGGCCTCCGGCAGGTTGCGGAAGAACGCGGTGTCGAAGACGGCGACGTGCGGCACGTCCGGCAGCAGCTCGCGCGCCACCCGGATGCCGGTGAGGTTCGGCGGGTTGTGCAGCGGCGCGAGCGGTGCGAGGCGGTCGATGACGTCGACCACCTCGTCGTCGATGAGCACCGCGCTGTCGTAGTACCGCCCGCCCTGGACCACGCGGTGCCCGACCGCCACGACGCCGGCGTCGGCCAGCGCCGGCCCGACCTCGTCGAAGAGGTTCAGGACCGTCCGCAGGCCCTCGGCGTGGTCCGGGACCGGGTTCCGCTGCTCGGTGGTCCGACCGCCGGTGCGGTGCTCCACGCGTCCCTCGGGCTCCCCGATGCGCTCGACGAGCCCGGAGGCGAGGGACTCGCCCGACGCCGGGTCGATCAGCTGGTACTTGATCGAGGACGACCCCGAGTTGATGACCAGGACGGTGGAGCTCATGCGCGGTTCCCCTCGGTGTTGGCGACGACGGCGGCCTCGGCCGTCTCGGTGTCGGCCTCGGCCTGGACGGCCGTGATGGCGACGGTGTTGACGATGTCCTGGACCAGCGCGCCGCGGGAGAGGTCGTTCACCGGCTTGTTCAGGCCCTGCAGGACCGGCCCGATCGCGACCGCGCCGGCGGAGCGCTGGACGGCCTTGTAGGTGTTGTTGCCCGTGTTGAGGTCCGGGAAGACGAACACCGTGGCGCGGCCGGCGACGTCGGAGCCCGGGAGCTTCGTCGCGGCCACCGAGGCGTCCACGGCGGCGTCGTACTGGATCGGCCCCTCGACGAAGAGGTCCGGGCGCCGCTCGCGCACCAGCGCCGTGGCGGTCCGGACCTTGTCGACCTCGGCCCCGGAGCCGGACTGGCCGGTGGAGTAGGACAGCATGGCCACCCGCGGCTCGATCCCGAACTGCACGGCCGTCTCCGCCGAGGAGATCGCGATGTCGGCGAGCTGCTCCGCCGTCGGGTCCGGGTTGACCGCGCAGTCGCCGTAGACGAGCACCCGGTCGGCCAGGCACATGAGGAAGACCGAGGAGACGATCGACGTGCCCGGCCGCGTGCGGATGATCTCGAAGGAGGGCCGGATCGTGTGGGCGGTGGTGTGCCGGGCGCCCGAGACCATCCCGTCGGCCGCGGCGGTGTGCACCATCATCGTGCCGAAGTAGGAGACGTCGCGGACGATCTCCCGGGCGCGCTCCACCGTCATGCCCTTGTGGGCGCGCAGCTGCGCGTACTCCTGGGCGAACGGCTCGAGCAGGTCCGAGGTGGCCGGGTCGACGACCCTGGCCTCCTCGAGGTTCAGCCCCAGCTCGGCCGCGCGGGCGCGCACCCGCGGCTCGTCGCCCAGGAGCGTCAGGTCCGCCACCTTCCGCGAGAGGAGGGTGGAGGCGGCCCGCAGGATCCGGTCGTCGTCACCCTCGGGCAGGACGATGTGCTTGCGGGCGGACCGGGCGCGCTCGAGCAGCCGGGACTCGAACATCAGCGGGGTGACGACGTCGGAGGGCGGGACGTCGAGGAGGTGCATGATCTGCTCGGGCGCGACGTGCTGCTCGAACAGGCCCAGGGCGATGTCGCGCTTGCGCTGGGTGCCGCGGGAGAACTGCCCGCGCGTGCGCGCCACGATGGAGGCCGACTCGTAGGTGTCGTGCTGGGTGGTGATCACCGGCAGGCGCTGGCCGAGGCCCTCGACCATCCGCACCACCTGGTCGGAGGGGCGGTAGCCGCCGTTGAGCACGATGCCGGCGAGGGAGGGGAAGCTGTCCGAGGCGTGCGCGGCCACGAGAGTGATGAGCACCTCGGGGCGGTCGCTGGCCGCCACGCACAGCTGCCCCTCGCGCAGCCGCTCGAGGATGTGCTCGGTGTTCATGCCGGAGACGAGCATGTGCTCGGCCTCGCGGTCGAGGAGGGCCTCGTCGCCCATGAGGAGCTGGCCGTCGAGCGCGGTCATGAGGTCCCGCACCACGGGCGCGGAGAGCAGCGGCACCTCGGGCAGTGCCCAGGCCGGCAGCCCGTCCTCCGCGAGCCGCTCGCGCACGGCGCCGAGCTGGTCGGGGTCGCACCGGTTGGCGAGCACCCCGACCGTGGTGGCGTGCTCCTGCCCGATCTCGGCGATGGCGAGCTCGGCGACCTGGGCGACCTCGTCGGGCGTGCGCCCGAGGGCGGAGACCACGAGCAGCACCGGTGCGCCGAGGTTCGCGGCCACCCGGGCGTTGAAGGCGAGCTCGGCGGGGGTCGCGACGTCGGTGTAGTCGGAGCCGACGACGATGACGACCTCGTTGTCCTGCTCGACCCGGCGGTACGCCTCGACGATCCGGCTCAGCGCCGCCTCGTTGTCGGAGTGCACCTCCTCGTACGTGACCCCGATGGCGTCCTCGTAGCCGACGTCGACGCCGCCCTGGCCCAGCAGGAGCTCGACGACGGTGTCCCGCTCGCTGCGGCTGCGGGTGACGGGCCGGAAGATCCCGACCTTCTCCACCCGCCGGGCGAACAGGTCGACGAGGCCCAGTCCGACGGCGGACTTCCCGGTGTGCCCCTCGGCGGAGGCGATGTAGATGCTGCGCGCCACGCGCGGGTCCCTCTCTTTCCGTTGGCCGGCCCCAGCCGGCATCCGTGCGGCGCCCGGTCACCCGGACGCTCCGGTCACCCGGGGTGACCGTACCCGGCGGCCCCGGCACAGGGGGCGTGGTGCCCCCTGTGCCGGGGCCGCCGGTGGTGGCCGTTACTCGTTGTCGCCGCCGGTGGTGAGGGTGGCGCTGGGGCCACCCTGCTCCGTGGCGGTCTCGCCGACGTCGGGCCACACCCAGTCCGCCACGACGGGGATGTCCGTGCCGTGCTCGTAGGCGTACATCCGGGCTTCCAGGCGGGCGTCGATCATCTTCTGCTTGAGCCGGCCGTACCGCTGGCCGAGCCCGGGCACGCGGTCGATGACGTCCATCACCAGGTGGTACCGGTCGAGGTCGTTGCGCATGACCATGTCGAACGGCGTGGTGGTGGTGCCCTCCTCCTTGAACCCGCGCACGTGGAGGTTGCCGTGGCCGTTGCGGCGGTAGGTGAGGCGGTGGATCAGCCACGGATAGCCGTGGTAGGCGAAGATGATCGGCTTGTCCGTCGTGAAGATGGTGTCGAAGCTGCGGTCGGAGAGGCCGTGCGGGTGCTCCTTCTCGTCCTGCAGGCGCATGAGGTCCACGACGTTGACGAAGCGCACCTTCAGGTCGGGCACGTTCTTGCGCAGGAGGTCCGCGGCGGCCAGCGCCTCCAGCGTCGGGACGTCGCCGGCGCAGGCGAGGACGACGTCGGGCTCCTCGCCCTCGACCTCCGTGCCGGCCCAGTCCCAGATCCCCAGGCCGCGGGCGCAGTGCTTGATCGCCTCGTCGACGTTCAGGAAGTCGGGCGCGGGCTGCTTGCCGGCGACCACGACGTTGACGTACTGCTTCGTGCGCAGCACGTGGTCCCAGGTCGACAGCAGCGTGTTCGTGTCCGGCGGCAGGTACACGCGGATGATGTCGGCCTTCTTGTTGACCACGTGGTCGATGAAGCCCGGGTCCTGGTGGGAGAAGCCGTTGTGGTCCTGGCGCCAGACGTGCGAGGAGAGCAGGTAGTTCAGCGACGCGATCGGCTGGCGCCACGCGATGTCGTCGGTGACCTTCAGCCACTTCGCGTGCTGGTTGAACATCGAGTCGACGATGTGGATGAACGCCTCGTAGGAGCTCATCAGCCCGTGCCGGCCGGTGAGGAGGTAACCCTCGAGCCAGCCCTGGCACTGGTGCTCGCTGAGCATCTCCATGACCCGCCCCGCGCGGGCGAGGTGGTCGTCGACGTCGGTCGGCAGGTACTCCGCGTTCCACTGCTTGTCCGTGACGTCGTAGACGTCCTGCAGCCGGTTCGACGCCGTCTCGTCCGGGCCGAAGATCCGGAAGTTCTCCGGGTTGAGCCGGACCACCTCGCGCAGGTAGCTCCCCAGCACCCGGGTGGCCTCGGTGATGGGCTCGCCGGGCGTCTGGACGTCGACGGCGAAGTCGCGCCAGTCCGGCAGGCGCAGGTCGCGCAGGACCAGGCCGCCGTTGGTGTGGGGGTTCGCGCTCATGCGCAGGTGCCCGGTGGGGGCGACGGACGCGATCTCGGGCAGCAGTCGGCCGGACTCGTCGAAGAGCTCGTCGGCGCGGTAGCTCTTCAGCCAGGTCTCGAGGTCGTGCAGGTGCTCGTCGGTGTCGCGGGCGCTGGCGAGGGGGACCTGATGGGAGCGCCAGGAGTTCTCGGTCCGCTTGCCGTCGATCTCCTTGGGTCCCGTCCAGCCCTTCGGGGACCGGAGGACGATCATGGGCCACAGCGGCCGCTCCAGCTCGTCCTCGGGCGTCTCCTCCGCGCGCGTCTTGATCTCGGCGATCTCGTCGAGGACGGTGTCGAGCAGCTCGGCGAAGCGACGGTGGAACACCGCCGGGTCCTCGCCGTCGAACCCGCCGGTGAAGAAGTGCGGCTTGTGGCCGTACCCGCGCATGAGGTCCGCGAGCTCCTCCTCGGGGATGCGGGCCAGCACCGTGGGGTTGGCGATCTTGTAGCCGTTGAGATGGAGCACCGGAAGGACGACGCCGTCCCGCTTGGGGTTGACGAACTTGTTCGAGTGCCACGAGGTCGCCAGCGGGCCGGTCTCGGCCTCGCCGTCGCCGACGACCGCCAGGACGAGGAGGTCCGGGTTGTCGAACGCCGCGCCGTAGGCGTGGGAGAGGGCGTAGCCCAGCTCGCCGCCCTCGTGGATCGAGCCGGGGGTCTCCGGGGCGACGTGGGAGGGGATGCCGCCGGGGAAGGAGAACTGCTTGAACAGCCGCTGCAGCCCCTCCTCGTCCTGCGTGATGTGCGGGTAGGTCTCCGTGTACGTGCCCTCGAGGTAGGTGCTGGCGACCAGCCCGGGGCCGCCGTGGCCGGGGCCGGTGACGTACATGGCGGAGAGCTCGCGCTCGGCGATGGCGCGGTTCATGTGCGCGTAGAGGAACGTCAGCCCCGGGGTGGTGCCCCAGTGGCCGAGCAGGCGTGGCTTGACGTCGTCCCGGCTCAGCGGCCGGCGCAGCAGCGGGTTGTCGAGAAGGTAGATCTGCCCGACGGACAGGTAGTTGGCGGCGCGCCACCACGCGTCCACCAGCTCCAGGGTGGCGTCGTCGAGCTGCTGCGAGGTGGCGTCGGCGCGGGTGCGCCAGGCCGTGGTCGCTGCGGACGTGGTGGTCATGCGGATCTCCTCAGTCTCATCGTCACCGACAGGCACTCCCGGGTGCCTCGGGCCGATGCGGCCCGGAGCACGTGGGAAGGGCCGGGTCGAGGCCTGCATTCCAACGGGCCCCAGTCTCCTCCATCTGCCCGTTTCTCGCGTGGGCAGGTGCCCGGTGGCGGCGACAGGGCCGGCTCCTGTGCCCAAGGGCACAGGGGCCGGGCACGGGGCCCGGCACGTAACCTGGGACCGTGGACCTACGCCCCGCCGTCGAGCCGGACCCGGCCGACGTCGCGCCGACCCGCCGCGAGGCCGACCCGGAGGACGCCGCCGGGCAGGCCGCCGACCGCGGACCGGAGCAGGCGCCCGGACCGCACGCCGACGGCACCGCCCGCGACTACTGGCGGGCCGCCCTCACCCCGCGCATGATCGGCCTCTTCGTGCTCCTGCTCGCCGCCGCCGTCGTGTGCGTGCGGCTGGGCGCCTGGCAGCTCGACCGCGCGAGCCTGCGCGGCGCCGAGAAGGCGGAGGCCGCGCACGCCGAGGTCCTCGCCCGCGACGTCGTCCCGGTGGCGGACGTCCTCGCCCCGCAGACGTCCTTCCGCGCCGAGCACCTCGGGGTCCCCGTCGAGGTCACCGGGACCTACCGGGCCGACCAGCAGATCTACGTCCCCGGACGGGTCGTGGACGGCCAGGACGCCGTGCTCGTGGTCACCGCCCTATGGGTCACCCAGGGGCCCGACGCCGGCGCGATGATGCCGGTGCTGCGCGGCTGGCTGCCCCCGGAGGACCTCACCACCGACCCCGTCGCCGGACCCGCCGACGCCGCGGTCGCCGCTGCGCTCGCCGTGCCCGAGGGCGAGGTCACCGTCACGGGGTACCTCAAGGACTCGGAGGCCGGCCGGGGGAGCGACCTGCCCCCCGGGATGGTCGGCGCGGTCAGCTCCGCCGAGCTCGCCAACCTCTGGGGCGGGCCCACCTGGAGCGGCTACGTCGTGGAGTTCACGACGACGCCCGAGGGCCGGTCCGAGGTCTCGCCCACCGGGCTCCACCACGCGCCCCCGCCCGGCGCGGCCGAGGACACGGGCCTGAACATCCAGAACCTCGCCTACGCCGTCGAGTGGGTCATCTTTGGCGGCTTCGCGCTCGCCCTGTGGGTGCGGATGCTCCGCGACGACGTCCGCAACCGCCGCGAGGACGCCGGCCTGGTCTGAGATCCGCTGCACTCGCGGCCCGGCGACGCCCGCGGCACGCTGGCACGGCACGGCACGCGGGCACGGAGACGCCCGGGACACCGAAGGGGGACGCATGCTGGACGTCGCGGTCGTGGGGCTGGTCACCCGTGACCTGGTCGTGGCCGTCGACGCGCTGCCCGACGCCGGCGGGTCGGCCCCCGTGACGACGCGCCGCGAGCAGCTGGGCGGCGCCGCGAACCAGGCCGTGGGGTGCCGGCAGCTGGGGCTGACCGCGGCTGTGGCGGGCGTGGTGGGGGACGACGACGCCGGCACCGCGGTGCTCCAGCAGGCCCGCCGGGACGGCATCGACGTCACGGGGACCGCGCGCCGCCGTGGCGTGCCGACGGCCCTGGTGGTCGACGTCGTCGAGCCCGGCGGACGCCACCGCCTCCTGGAGCACGTGCCGGAGGAGGTGCTGCTCACCGAGGCGGACGTGCGGGCTGCCGAGCCGGTGCTGCGCTCCGCCCGGGCTGTCCTGGTGGACCTGCAGCAACCCGCTCGCCCGGCTCTGGCGGCCGCCCGGGCCGCCGCCGGCGCGGGGGCGCTCGTCCTGCTCGACGGCGCGACGGCGGACCCGGCGGCGAGGGCAGAGCTGCTCGCGGCCGCCGACGTGGCCAGGGCGGACGCGTCGGAGGTCCGCACGCTCGCGGGGCGCCCCGTCGAGGACGTGCCCGCCGCGGTCGACGCCGCCGCGGAGGTGCTCGCCGCCGGGCCGTCGGTGGTGGCCCTCGCGGTCGGCGACGCCAACGTCGTCGTCTGGGAGGGCGGCAACGTGGTGATGCCCCTGCTCGGCGAGCGGCCGACGGACCCCACGGGCGGCGGGGACGCCTTCGTCGTCGGGCTGGTCGCCGCCCTGCTGGACGGACACGACCGGGCCACCGCGGCGTGGTGGGCGTCGGCCGCGGCCGCGCTCGCGGTGGACGAGCTCGGCGGCCGGCCGGACCTGGACCGCGGCCGGGTCGAGGCGCTCGCCCGGTCCGCGCGCTCCTGACCCCTCAGTCCTGCTGCCAGGACCGCCACAGGGCGGCGTACTCGCCGCCGGACGCGACCAGCTCCTCGTGGGGCCCGAGCTCGACGATGCGGCCGTCCTCGACGACGGCGACCCGGTCGGCGTCGTGGGCGGTGTGCAGCCGGTGCGCGATCGCCACCACGGTGCGGCCCGAGAGCACCGCCGAGAGCGAGCGCTCCAGGTGCCGGGCCGCCCGCGGGTCGAGCAGCGACGTCGCCTCGTCGAGGACGAGGGTGTGCGGGTCCAGCAGGACCAGGCGGGCGAGGGCGATCTGCTGGGCCTGCGCGGGGGTGAGCTCCAGCCCGCCGGAGCCCACCTCCGTCCCGAGCCCGTGCTCCAGCCGCCCCACCCAGTCCAGGGCGTCGACGGCGGCCAGCGCCTCGTGCATGTCCTCCTCGGAGGCGTCGGCCCGGGCCAGGCGGAGGTTGTCCGCCAGCGTCCCGACGAACACGTGGTGCTCCTGCGTCACCAGCGCCACGTGGGAGCGCAGCTCCTCCTCGGGCAGGTCCACCAGCGGCACCTCGCCCACGGTCACCGTCCCGCCCGTGGGCGGGTGGATGCCCGCGAGCATGCGTCCCAGCGTGGACTTGCCGGCGCCGGAGGGGCCGACGACGGCGAGCCGCTCCCCGGGCACCAGGTCGAGGTCGACGCCGTGCAGCACGTCCTGGCCGGTGCGGTACGCGTAGCGCACCTTCCGCGCCTCGACGTGCTCGTCGCCCGGCCGCTCGCCGCTGGGGGTGCGGTCCGGCTCCACCAGGCCGACACCGAAGATCCGGGACAGGCTCGCCAGGGCCACCTGCAGCTCGTCGACCCAGAAGAGCAGCTCGGAGACGAACGGGCGCACCTGCATCGCGTACAGCGCGATGGTCGTGACCGCGCCGAGCGAGGCCGCCCCGTGCTGGACCAGCCAGGCGCCCCAGACCAGCGCGGTGGCCACCGGCAGCGTGAAGGAGATCCCGAGCCAGAAGAACAGGCTCACCCGCATGCGGAGGGTGACGACCTCGGTGTCCCACGCCTCGGCCACCGCGCGGTCGGTGCGGGCGCGGCGGCGCCGGCCCAGGTCGAGGGCGTCGACCGTGGCGGCGTGCTCCACCGACTCGGTGAGCACCCCGTTCAGCCGGGCGTAGGCCTCGGAGTTGCGCAGGTAGGCCGGGGTCGCGACGCGCAGGTAGCGGCGGACCGAGACGACGATGATCGGCACCCCCACCAGCAGCGCGAGCGCGACCACCGGCGAGGCGAGGAAGGCGGCGACGATCGTGAGGAGGATGGTCGCGCCCGTCACGAGCACGCGCGGCACGCCGAACCGGAGCATCCACTGGACGCGGTCGACGTCGTTGGTCGTCCGCCCGAGCAGGTCCCCGGTGCCCGCCCGCTCGACCGTCGAGAGCGGCAGGTGCGTGACGGTGGAGAGGAAGTCCTCGCGCAGGCGGGCGAAGATCTCCTCGCCCAGGACCATCGCGTCACGGTGCGCGTAGCGGATCAGGAGGGTCTGCGCGAGCACGACCGCCACGAGCACGAGGCCGGTGCGGTTGATGTAGCCGGCCGTGGTGCCCGTCGCGACGGCGTCGACCAGGTCGCCCAGCAGCCAGGGCAGGGCGAGCGCGGCGACGGCGGCGAGGGCCTGGACCGCCACCACGCGGGTGAGCCGGGCGCGGTAGCGGCGCAGCAGGGCTCCGGCCTGCCGGCGGACGGTCCGGGCGTCGGCCACGGGGAGCAGCATCAGCGCACCTCCTCCTTCTCGGCGGCGGGCTCGTCGGCGGCGGCCTGCCGGGTCACGACGCCGCGGTAGGCCGCGGCGTCGGGGTCGCCGGCGACGGCCCTGGCCAGCAGCTCCCGGTGCGTGCCGCGGGCGCGCTCCCGGCCGCCGTCGAGGAGGACGACCTCGTCGGCGTGCTCCAGCACGAGGGGCGAGGCGGTCACGACGACGGTGGTGCGCCCCGCCCGGCTCTCCGCGAGGCGGGCGGCGATCCGGGCCTCCGTGTGGGCGTCGACGGCGCTCGTCGGCTCCACCAGGACGAGGGTCTCCGCCTCGGTGAGCAGGGCGCGGGCGAGCGCGACGCGCTGGCGCTGGCCGCCGGAGAGGGACCGGCCCTTCTCGGTGATCTCGCCGTCGAGGCCCTCGGGCATCGAGGTGAGGACGTCGTGGGCGTCCGCGACCTCGAGGGCGCGGTACAGGGCCGCCTCGTCGCCGCGGTCGCGCACGTCGAGCTCCTCGCGCAGCCGCCCGGTGAACAGCTGGGGCGTCGCGCCGGCGACGACGACGCGCCGGCGGACCTCGGCGAGCGGCAGGTCGGTGAGCGGGGTGCCGTCGAGCGTGACGGCGCCCGCGGCGTCGTCCAGTCGGCCGAGGCGACTCGCCAGGGCGGCGGAGTCGTCGGGGCGCGCCGAGACGATCGCCGTCGTCCGGCCCGGGCGGATGCGGACGCCGGAGCTGAGGTCGACCAGGTCGCCGGCGGGCCGGGCGGGGGAGGGCGGGGCGACCGCGCCTTCGTCCCCGGCGTCGTCCACCGCGGCGTCGGCGGCCTCGGACTCGGCGATGCTGCCGGCGGCCGGCTGCACCTTGAGGACGGCGACGACCTTGCGCGCCCCCACGCGCGCCCGGGTGAACATCTGGACGAACTGCGTGGCGTTGCGCAGCGGCTCGGCCAGGAACGCGGTGTAGCCGTAGAAGGCGACGAGCTGGCCGGCGCTGATCTGCCCGCGCAGGGCCAGGTGGGCGCCGAACCAGACGACGCCGGCGACGAAGAGCCCGGGCAGCAGCACCTGGAGCGCCTGGAGGATCGCCGAGGTGCTCGCGACGCCGACGCCGGCGGCCCGGACGCGCTGGGACTGCTCGGCGTAGCGGGCGGCGAAGACGTCCTCGCCGCCGATGCCGCGCAGCACCCGCAGCCCGGAGACCGTGTCCGAGCCGAGCGTCGTCAGCCGCCCGGACGCCTCGCGGTGCGCGGCCTGACGGGTGTGGAGCGGGCGGACCATGACGGCGAGGACGGTCGTGGTCAGCGGCAGGCCCACGAGGATCGCGAGACCCAGCGGCACGGACTGCTGCAGCACGACGACGGCGACCACCACGTAGGCCACCACGGAGCCGACGAACCGCGGGAAGACCTCCATCATGTTGCCGATGTGGAAGGCGTCCGACGCGACGGTCGAGACGACCTCGCCGGTGGGCAGCTCGTCGGAGATCGCGTCGCCCGTGCGGGTGACGTGGTGGCCGACCAGTCGGGAGGTGCGGAACGCGCCGTGCAGCCACGCGCCGATCTCGCCCACGTGGCCCAGCGCGGAGGCGCCTGCCCCGACCAGGCCGACGAGCAGCAGCAGCGCGCAGGCGCGCAGCAGGCCGGGGGAGAGCCCCTCGGCCAGGCCCGCGTCGAGGGCGACGCCGAGCAGGTAGGGCACGGCCGCCAGGGAGACGGACTCCACGACGCCGAGCGCCACGGCGAACGCGAGGACCTTGGCCTCGCGCCGCGCCAGCCACCCCAGGAGGGCGACGGGGCGGGTCAGCGGCGGGTGTCCGGGATGACCCCGGGGGACGTCGAGCACGAAGGTGCAGGTTACGCGTCCGCACCCACACCCAGCGACCGAATTACCCGGCCGCACGACCGGCCGCGGCACCTGAGAGACTGGGACGGCACAACCACCCGAGAGGACCCCATGAGCACCGACCGCACGACCCCTGCCGCGCCCGCCGTCGTCGAGCGTGAGCGGAAGGCCCGCAACGCGTTCCGCAACTACAAGGTGATGGCGTTCGTCACCGGCGGGATGCTGCTCCTGCTCTGCCTGGAGATGATCCTCAAGTACGGGTTCAACGGCGGGCAGCCCGTGCTGGGCACCTGGATCGCGATCGTCCACGGGTGGATCTACGTGATCTACGCGGTCACCGTCTTCAACCTGTGGTCCACGATGCGCTGGGGCTTCGGCCGGGTGGTCGTCCTCATCGCCGGCGGCGTGGTCCCGGTGCTCTCGTTCGTCATGGAGCGGCGCGCGCAGCGCTGGTTCGACGCGGACCTGCCCGCGGTCCTCCAGCGGCTGGCCGCCCGCACGCGCTGATGCGCACGGCGTCTATCCTGGCGGGCGTGAGCACCCCAGAGCAGCCCAGCCCGGCGCCCACCGACACCGCCCCCGTGACCGAGCCGGGGGAGACCTCTCCGGCCGCGCCGCGCCCGGTGCTCGTGGTGGACTACGGGGCCCAGTACGCCCAGCTCATCGCCCGCCGCGTGCGCGAGGCGAACGTCTACTCGGAGATCGTCCCGCACACCACGCCGGTGGACGACATCCTCGCCAAGGACCCCGCGGCGATCATCCTCTCCGGCGGACCGTCCTCGGTGTACGAGGAGGGCGCGCCCGTCACCGACCCGGAGCTCTTCGACGCCGGCGTCCCCGTGCTCGGCATCTGCTACGGGTTCCAGTCGATGGCCCGGGCGCTCGGCGGGAAGGTCGCGAGGACCGGCACGCGCGAGTACGGCGGCACGGTCGTGAAGGTGGAGGGCAACGGCGAGCTGCTCGCCGGCTCGCCCACCCAGCAGACCGTGTGGATGAGCCACGGTGACTCCGTCCAGGAGGCCCCCGACGGGTTCGACGTCCTCGCCACCTCCGACGGCTCCCCGGTCGCGGCCTTCGAGGACCGCCGCCGCCGCCTCTACGGCATGCAGTGGCACCCGGAGGTCAAGCACTCCGTGCTCGGCCAGGAGGCCCTCGAGCGCTTCCTCTACGACGGCGCCGGGCTGGCCCCCGAGTGGACCCCCGGCAACGTCATCGCCGAGCAGGTCGAGGCGATCCGCGCGACCGTCGGCTCCGACCGCGTCATCTGCGGCCTCTCGGGCGGCGTGGACTCCTCCGTCGCGGCCGCCCTCGTGCAGAAGGCCGTGGGCGACCAGCTCACCTGCGTCTTCGTCGACCACGGCCTGCTGCGCGCCGGCGAGGCCGAGCAGGTGGAGCAGGACTTCGTCGCCGCCACCGGCGTGAACCTCAAGGTCGTCGACGCCTCCCAGACCTTCCTCGACGCGCTCCGCGGCGTCACCGACCCCGAGACCAAGCGCAAGATCATCGGCCGCGAGTTCATCCGCGCCTTCGAGAAGGCGGCCCGCGAGATCGTCGCCGAGGCCGGCGAGCACGAGGGCGAGGTGAAGTACCTCGTGCAGGGCACCCTCTACCCGGACGTCGTGGAGTCCGGCGGCGGCGAGGGCACCGCGAACATCAAGAGCCACCACAACGTCGGTGGCCTGCCCGACGACCTGCAGTTCGAGCTCATCGAGCCGCTGCGCACCCTGTTCAAGGACGAGGTCCGCGCGGTCGGCCTCGAGCTCGGGGTGCCCGAGTCCATCGTGTGGCGCCAGCCCTTCCCGGGCCCCGGCCTGGGCATCCGCATCATCGGCGAGGTGACGGCCGACCGGCTGGAGATCCTCCGCGCGGCCGACGCGGTGGCCCGCGAGGAGCTGACGAGGGCCGGCCTCGACCGCGACATCTGGCAGTGCCCGGTGGTGCTGCTCGCGGACGTGCGGTCCGTGGGCGTCCAGGGCGACGGGCGCACCTACGGCCACCCGATCGTGCTCCGGCCGGTCTCCTCCGAGGACGCGATGACGGCGGACTGGTCCCGCCTGCCCTACGACGTGCTCGCGACGATCTCCAACCGCATCACCAACACGGTGCCGGAGGTCAACCGGGTGGTCCTCGACGTCACCTCCAAGCCGCCGGGCACCATCGAGTGGGAGTGAGCGGCCTGCGGGTCGTCCACGTCTCGGACTGCTTCCCGCCCCGCGTGGGCGGCATCGAGACCCAGGTGCGGGACCTCGCCGCCCGCCAGGCCGCGGCCGGGGAGGACGTCCACGTCCTGACGGCGACGGCGGACCCCGCCCTGCCGGGCGGCGGACGACGCGGCAGCTCCGTCGTCGACGGCGTGCGGGTGCACCGCTTCGCCAGCCGAGCGACGCTCGGCGCGCCGTTCCACCCGCTCGAGGACGTGCTCCTGCCGCGTGCCCTGCGGCAGCTGCGGCCCGACGTCGTGCACGTCCACGCCGGCGTCGTCTCGCCGTTCGCGTTCGCCGGCGCCACCGCCGCCCGCCGGCTCGGCCTGCCGCTGGGGATCACCTGGCACTGCATGCTCGACGGCATCGTCCCCGCGCTGCGCGTCGGCGCCCGGGCCACCGGGTGGGACGACGCGCCCGCGGCCGTCTCCGCGGTCTCCGCCGTCGCCGCCGAGCGCGTCGCCGCCGCCCTGGACCGGCCGACGGCGGAGGTGCTCGCCGTCCCCAACGGGCTCGACCTGACGAGATGGGCGCCGGCCGGGCCCGACCTGCCCGCCGACCTCCCGCCGTCGGGTCCCCTTCGGGTGGTCGCGACCCAGCGGCTGGCCCCCCGCAAGCGGGCGGTGCCGCTCGTGCGCATCGTCGCCGCGGCCGCCGAGCGGCTGGGCGCCGGCGCCGGCGGCGCGCCCCGGGTCCGGCTGGACGTCTTCGGTGACGGGCCGGCCGCCGCGGCGGCGCGGGCCGAGGCCCGGCGCCGGGGCGTCGCCGACGTCGTCACCCTCCACGGCACGGTCCCGCGCGCAGAGCTGAGCCGGCACTACGCCGGCGCCCACGTCTTCCTGTCGCCGTCCCGGCTGGAGGCGTTCGGGATCGCGGCGCTCGAGGCCCGGGCCGGCGGGCTCGCCGTGGTGGCGGGGCGGGGGACCGGGATCACCGAGTTCGTGGTCGACGGCGTGGACGGGCTGCTCGCTCCGGACCGGTCAGCCGGTCTCGACGACGCGGCCGCCGACGCCGCCCTGACGGACGCGCTCGTGCGGCTCGCCGAGGACGGCGACCTGCTGGGCCGGATCCTCGCCCACAACCGGGCCGTCCCGCCCGCGGTCGGCTGGCCGGACGTCCTCGCGGCGGCCCAGCGTCTCTACGACCGGGCCCGGTCGCTCGTCTGAGACGCACCTCACGGCGGCAGGCGCTGACGCCCTCCGCCGTCTGGGACTTTGGGCTCGCCGCGGGTCGTTTTGTCCCCAATAGTGTTCTTCATGTCAGGACGGATCGGGCAAAACCCCCGAACCGGAAAATCGCCGGTGCACCCGGCACCTAGTCCGAAGGGCATCTGCCATGAAGAACGGCACCGCCAAGCTCGCGGGTCTCGTCTCCATCATCGCCGGCATCATCTTCATCGTCGCCGGTGCGGTCACCTGGGGTGTCATCACCTCCAACCTCGCCGACCAGAACATCACCGTCGCCGAGGACTCGAAGATGCTCCCGGGCGACGACGTCAACGGCCCCTTCTCCGCCTTCGCCCAGGCGCAGATCATCAACGAGCACGCGCTGCACGCGACCGAGGGCAAGACCTACGCCGAGCTCGGCGAGGAGGTCCGTGCGGCCGAGGAGTCCGGTGACACCGCCCGCGCCGAGGAGCTGCAGGGCCAGCGCACCACCGTCATGAACGCCTCGTTCCTCCGGGCGTCGCTGTTCACCTCGGTCGTCTCCTACGGTGTGGCCGCCTTCGTGATCGGCATGGGCGTCCTCCTGCTGATCTTCGGTGCCGCCTTCAACTCCCTCGCCAAGGCCGCGCCGGCCACCGTCGCCGCTCGCCGGGACGACGGCGTGCCCGCCAGGGTCTGATCCCGCTCACGCTCGGAGCCCCGCCACCGTCACGGTGGCGGGGCTCCGGTGCGTCCGGGGGCAGCTCCTAGGTGAGCGGGTCGTCGTCCCGTCGGCCGCGCTGCAGGAGCGGGACGAGGAGCAGCACCAGCGCCGCGATGACGAGCACCACGATCACGGACAGCTGCAGGTCCAGCTGGAAGCCCAGCCCGGTCGCGAGGGCCCCGAAGCCGGCGAGGGCCAGAACGAGCCCGAGGATCAGGGTGCCGGTCCGGACACCGCGGGACGGTGCCTCGGCCGGGGCGGTGGTGGCCGCGGACCAGACCTGCGGGTCGTCGTAGGACCCGGCGGAGGCCGACCAGACCGACTGGTCACCCGGCGTCCAGGAGGACGTGGACCACGCCGGCTCGGCGGGCGAGCTGGTCGACCAGGAAGGGTCCGAGGACGAGGTCGACCACGCCGGCTCGGGGGTCGGCGCGCTCGCCCGCGTGCCGGTGCTCTCCGGCTCGGTCGGGAGATCGGTCGTCCCCCGGGCTGCCGGGAGAGCGGCCGTGTCCGTGCTGGCAGGGAAGGCGGAGGTGTCGCCGGAGGTCGGCAGGACGCTCGTCTCGCCCGGGGACGGCGTCGCGGGCAGCTGCTCCGTGTCGGGACGGTCGCGGTCGTCCACGCCGTCGTTGCGGGTGTCGTTCATCGTTGCTCCTCGATGGTGATGTCGCCGGCGCCGACGGCGATCTTGACGACGAGCGCGTCGTCACCGCCCTGGGCCTCGGGCGAGAGGTAGGTAGCGTCGATCGCGCTGCCCTCGGACCAGGTGACGGGGACGGACGAGCTCGGGCTCGCGTCCATGGGGCCGGACCAGTCGCCGGACGTGCGTCCCTGGACCCGGCCGGCGCCGAGCTCGACCTCCAGGCGAACGGCAGTGTCCTTCGGGACGAGGACGTGCACGTCACCGGCGCCGAGCCCGACCGGGACGGTCACGGGCGCGTCGCCCAGCTCCAGCTTGGTGAGGTCCACGTCGAGGTCGCCGGTCACCAGCTGGTACCCGTCGGAGGCGGCCTGGGCGGTGGTCGGGGCGACGCTCCGGTCACCGAAGGCGGCTCCCGAGGCCAGGTTCACGTGGAAGGGCGCGAACGTGGAGGCGAGCGTCGCGGGGACCACGACCAGCGCGACCAGCACACCGAGGAAGGACAGCGCGCCGCCGCGCCGCCCGCGCAGGGCGGAGATCATCACGCCGAGACCGAGCAGGAGCAGCACCGTGCCGCCGATCGTGACGGGGAGCAGCCAGCTCTGCCCGTGGTAGAGGTCCCACAGCAGCAGCCCCGCGGTGGTGAGCAGGCACAGGGCCAGCACGACCGCGACGACGGCGGACCCGGGTCCCGGCGTCCGTGGACGTGGCGGCACGGGCGGCCGAGGGCGGGCCGGGTAGGGCGCCGGGCCGGCGGGCGCCTGGTACGCCGCCGGTGCGGGGTACGGGGCTGCGGGGGTGTAGCCGGTGTCCCCGGGTGCGGGGGCGAAGGCCGGACGCACCGCCGGACCGGAGGCCGTGCCAGCGTCATAGCTGGTTCCGCTGCCGCTGCCGTTGCCGCTGCCGCTGCCGGTGCTCGGCGTCGGACCGCCGTACGCCGCCCGCCCGTAGGCGGTGGTGGGCTCGGCATCGTTGCGGGACTCGGTCCACGGCGAGGCCGGGGGCGGCGGTGCGGACCAGGTCTGCGGGGCCGGGCCCGCCTGGGGACCGGTGCCCGGCGCGCCCGTGGTGCCGGACGGGCCGGCGGGGGCCGACGGACCGGTGCCGGGGCCCGCAGGGGGCCGCGGCGCGGAGCCGCGGCGGGAGACCGCCACGACGACGATGGCCACCAGCGCCAGGATCGCGAGGCCGAAGGGGAACAAGCCCCCGCTCCAGTAGTCCCAGCCGCCCCACCACGTCGCGGGTCGCGAGATGCCCACGACGACGAACGCGACAGCGCCCGCGAGGGCCGCGTCGACGTTGCCGCGCAGCGCCTCCTGAAGGTGGATGCGCCCGTCGGACTCCTCCGGCAGCAGCGCCCAGGCCAGGCCGTAGAGCAGCAGGCCCAGGCCGCCGAAGAAGGACATCACGACGAGGATCCCGCGCACGAGGAGCGGGTCGACGTCGAGGCGTCGGGCGAGGCCGGCGGCGACACCGCCGATCCATCGGTCCTGTCCGCGCCAGACCCCGGTGCGGCGCAGGGAGTCGAAGAAGCCGGCGGTGCTCTCGGGCCGGGGCGACCCGGTCCACGCGGGCTGCTGGGGCGGCACCCCGCCTGGCGGCGGGAACGTGCCGTGGGGCGGCACCCCGCCGGCCGGCGGGAACGTCCCGTGGGGCGCAGTCCCGCCGGGCGGCGGGACAGCGCCGTGCGGGGGGACGGTGCCGTGCGGGGGAACGGCACCCGGTGGCGGGACGTCGCCGGCGGCGCCGGTGCCGCCGACGGGCGGCTGGTCCGGGCGTCCCGGCTCGGGGGAGCTGTCATTCGTGGTCATGGAACCAGCCAACCGCCTCGGGCGCGGCCGCGACCATCGGGGACCACCCTGGTCCGACCCTGAACTTCCCCGGCCGCGACCCTGGAACCGGTCCGACGGCCGGGTGTGACGGGCGTGAGTCGTGTGACGATGTGCCCGTGAGTGCCACCCCCGTGCCCGGCGTCGGTCGCCGGCTGCCGCTGCGCCGTCCCCGGGAGGGACGGTGGGTCGCCGGCGTGTGCGCGGGGCTGTCCGCCCACCTGGGCGTGCCCGTCCACTGGGTCCGGCTCGCGTTCGCGCTGACCACCCTCGGTGCGGGAGCCGGGGCCCTGCTGTACCTGTGGCTGTGGGTGACCGTCCCGGTGGGCGACCCCCTCGAGGCGGTCCGACCGGCCGGGCTCAGCCGCCTCGCCCCGCGGCTGCGTCTGGGGCAGCTGTCCACCGCGGCCCGCGACGTGACGATCGCCGTCGTCCTGCTGCTGGCCGCCCTGGTCCTGCTCCTCGTGCGCACGGACGTCGCGGTGCCGTCGAGCTGGCTCGTGCCGGCCCTCTTCGTCGCGGCGGGCGCGGCGCTCGCCTGGGGCGAGCTGGCCGCCGTGTCCAAGGACGACGGCGCCCGGACGACCCGGAGCAGGATCGTTCTGCGGGTCGGCGGGGGAGTGGCGCTCGCCGTCGTCGGCGCGCTCCTGCTCATCGGGCCGGGCGGGTCGCCGTTCGAGCTGGTCCAGGCCACCCTGTCCGGGCTCGCGGTGGTGGCCGGGGTCGCCGTCGTCCTCGCGCCTCTCGGGCTGCGGCTGGTGCGCGAGCTCGGGGCCGAGCGCGAGGCCCGCGCCCGGGAGGCGGAACGCGCCGACATCGCCGCGCACCTGCACGACTCCGTCCTCCAGACCCTGTCGATGATCCGCTCCCGCGCCGGGGACAACGAGGAGGTCGCGCGTCTTGCGCGGGCCCAGGAGCGTGAGCTGCGCGACTGGCTCTACACCGACCGGCCCGCGCCCGGGACGTCCACGGCCGACGTCGTGCGGCAGGTGGCCGCCGAGGTCGAGGATCTGCACGGCGTCCCGATCGACGTCGTCACCGCCGGCGACGCCGAGCCCGACGCCGGCACGGAGGCGCTCGCCGCCGCGGCGCGCGAGGCGCTCTCCAACGCCGTGCGGCACGGCCGCCCGCCGGTGAGCCTGTACGTCGAGGTCACGCCCGAGCAGACAGAGGTCTTCGTGCGCGACCGCGGCGACGGGTTCGAGATCGGCACCGTGCCCGCGGACCGGCACGGTGTGCGACAGTCCATCATCGGGCGGATGGACCGCCACGGCGGGCGTGCCGAGGTACGCACGCGCGCCGGCGGCACGGAGGTCCACCTCCTCATGCCACGGAAGGGGCAGCAGTGAACGACCAGCAGATCCGGGTCCTCCTCGTCGACGACCACGCCCTCGTGCGCACCGGTGTGCGCGCGGAGCTGACCAGGCACGCCGCCGACATCGCGATCGTGGGCGAGGCGGAGGACGTCGAGGGCGCCGTGGCGGCCGTGCACGCGCTGCAGCCCGACGTCGTCCTCCTCGACGTCCACCTGCCGGGCGGCCGCGGCGGCGGGGGCGCCGAGGTGGTCGCGGCCTGCGCCGACAGCCTCGCGACGACCAGGTTCCTCGCGCTGTCCGTCTCGGACGCCAGCGAGGACGTGGTCGCCGTCATCCGGGCGGGCGCCCGCGGGTACGTCACCAAGGCGATCAGCGCCGACGACCTGGCGGACTCCGTCAGGCGGGTCGCGGCGGGGGACGCCGCGTTCTCCCCCCGGCTGGCCGGCTTCGTGCTCGACGCCTTCGGCACCGCGGCCGCCGACGTCGCCGTCCACGACGACGAGCTCGACCGCCTCACGGCGCGCGAGCGCGAGGTCATGCGCCTCATCGCCCGCGGCTACACCTACAAGGAGGTCGCGAGCGAGCTGTTCATCTCCATCAAGACGGTCGAGACCCACGTCTCCGCGGTGCTGCGCAAGCTCCAGCTGTCCTCCCGTCACGAGCTCACCCGGTGGGCGGCAGCCCGGCGCCTGCTCTGACGCTCAACCTCGCTCGAAGGAGCTCGGCAGAGGGAAGTACCGCTCGAGGAAGCGGTCGAGGTAGCGGGCGTTCCGCCGGACCTGGGCCGCGGAGACCGCCGTGTCGTTGATGCAGAAGACGTCGAAGTCCTTGCGCGCGAGCAGACGCTCGAGCCGCACGGGGGCGCCAGGGTGCGCGAGGTCCAGGTAGAGGTACTCCAGCCGGCCGGGCACCGCCCTCCCGAGCTCGTAGGCGTAGTAGTGGTGGAGCGCCGAGGCGATCGAGAGGTCATCGGGGTGCCGGAAGGGCGACGCCGCCACCTGTGCGAACACCTCGGGATGCTCCCGCTCCATGTGCTCGAGCACCGTGCGCAGCTGAGGGTGCGGAGCGTGCTGGAAGACGTTCGTCAGCGTCCGGCCGAACTGCTCCTGGACGAACCGCCGGTTGTTCTTCGCCGCGGCGACGAAGGGGGAGTCGCTGTCCGTGCGCGGTCCGAGCCCGAGCACCGACGAGGAGAGGAAGAACTTGGCGATGCCGTTGCCGTGGAAGAAGCGTGAGCGGTAGACGGGCCGGCCGAAGAAGACGTCGTCGTTGAGGTAGAGGTACCGGTCGGACAGCCCCGGGATGTGGTGCAGCATGGACTCGATGGCGTGGGAGATGAAGACCGGCAGCACGGCGGGATCGGGGAAGATCTCACGGTGGTCGACGACCCGCAGCCGGGGGTGGTCCGTGCGCAGCCAGGCGGGTACCTGGCCGTCGGTCACGAGATGGACCCGGTTGACCCAGGGCGCGTACATCTCCAGCGAGCGGAGGGAGTACCTGAGCTCGTCGTGGGAGCGGAACCGGGCCGCGTCGACGGCCTCGGGATCAACCTCGGTACCACCACGCCCGGCCAGCCTCTGCGCCTTGCGCGCCCGCCACCGGGGGTCGGAGTCGTCGACCCAGGTGTAGACGACGTCGACCTCCTCGGCCACCTCGAGGATGTGCGGGTGGGAGCCGACGTCGACGGTCCTGCCGGGCCGGTCCTTCGCCCGGGTCCACGTCTCCGGTGCCAGCCGGGTGACCCAGTCGTTGCGCCGCGGGGCGATGAGGCTGCCGACGGCGTGCGGCGTGCCCGACCGGTCGAGCAGCGCAGGACGCGGGGCGGCCCAGATCTCGACGTCGCAGCCCGTCGAGGCGCCCGAGAGCACCGCCCCCCGGCTGTCCGCGAGGTAGCGGAAGATGCGGAAGCCGTCGGACCGGGCGCACTGCCGTCGCAGCTCTGCGGCGGTGACCGACCGGGGGCGCGCAGCGGCGGAGTCCAGGGGGACGACGTACCAGGTGCGGCCGAGCGCCTGGGCGAGGACGGCGCACGTGCGGTCCCGGTCCTTCTCCCGGACGACGACGACCGGCCGCTTGGCGCCGACCGCCGGCACGACGGCAGCCTCCACCCCGCCGACCTGAAGAGTGGTCAAGATCTGCTCCCGCAGCTCACGTTCCGCGGTAGCGGCGTCGTAGGTGCCGACGGCGGCGGCCACGTGCGGTCTGAGCGCCGGGCCGACCGGCACCAGCCCGCGGTCCGCCAGCCGGCCGAGGCGGCTGCGACCCCGGTGCACGGCGGACCTGGCGGCGACCCGCGCGTCCACCGCGCGGGCCCGCAGGCGGGCGGCGCCGCTCTGCGCGGGGGCGGGCAGCGTGTACAGGGCCCTGCTGAGCAGCACCCTGAGCCTGTCGCGGACGAGCAGCCCCGGCGCCACCGAGTCCCGGTAGAGGAGGAGCTCGGTCCCTGCCCGGTCGACCGTGTACTTGACCTCGAGGTCGCCCTTGAGGGACTGGTCGGCCACCGTCCACGTCTCGTCGATACCGACGACGAGCCTCGAGTCTCCGCCAACATCCCTCCCTGTTCCGCCCCGCCGGACCCCGGTGCCCGGAGGAGGCGGGTCAGCCAGTCTAGTCGGGGGCCCCCTGTGAGAGCCGTCACCGATCGCCGGTTTCTGGCGTCATGTCGCCAACCCGTAGGCTCACGTGCATGGACATCCTGGCCGGCATCTTCGTCGTCATCCACATGATCGGCTGGGCCATCGTGCTCGGCGGCGCCCTGACCAACATGCGTGAACCGCGTATCGCCAGGGGCGTCACCCACGGTGCGCTCACCGCGCTGGTGGCCGGCGTGATCGTGGTGGGGCTGACCGAGATGAGCGGCGGCGACGTCAACAACATCAAGATCGCCGTCAAGCTCGTCGTCGCCCTCGTGATCACCGCGATGGCGTTCTGGGGCGCCAGGAACCAGGAGCGGGTCACCCGCGGCTTCCTCGGCGGCCTCGCCGGGCTGACGGTGCTCAACATCGCCGTCGCCGTCCTCTGGAGCTGAGTCGGCGCGACGCCGGCCGGCACGGCAGGATGAGGCACCGTGGACCCCATCGCTGAGCTGATCGTCGGGCTCGTCATCGTCGTCGGGCTGGTCGGCGCCGTCATCCAGATCTACCCGGGCAGCATCATCGTCGCCGCGGCGGTGGCGGTATGGGGTGTCGTCACCGGCGGGGCGATCGGCTGGACGGTGGCCGTGGTCGGCGTCCTCGCGGTCGCCGTCGCGGGGGTCGCGAAGTACCTCTACGCCGGGCGGTACCTCAAGGGCGCCGGCGTGCCGAACCGCACGCTCCTCGTCGGGGGCGTGCTCGGCGTCGTCGGCTTCTTCGTCATCCCCGTCGTCGGCCTGCCGATCGGCTTCGTCCTCGGCGTCTACCTCTCGGAGATGGGGCGCCACCGCGACCACCGCGGTGCGTGGCGCTCCACCATGGCCGCCATCAGGGCGACGGGGCTGACGATCCTCATCGAGCTCGCCGGCGCGCTGATCGCCACCGGCGTGTGGGTCGCCGGGCTGCTCGCCACCGGCTGAGTCGCGGGGCCCCCGCCCACGTGAGCGAAGCGCCACTGTGCACGCGGGCCACCGGTGTCGGCGCGGACGCTTAGCATGGCTGCGACATGATCTCTCTGTTCGACAACCTGCCCCTGCCCGGCCTCGCCGGCGCCGGCCTCCCGCCCCTGCCCGCCGCGGTCCCGCCCAGGGACGACGACGGCACAGAGTCGGGGATCCCGTCCGGCGCACCCGCGAGTGACCCCGTCGAGCGGGCGCGGCGCCGTGCGGCCGGCGGCGCGGGCGGTGGCGACGGCTCCGACGGCGCACGGCGCCCAGGCCTGGACCCGGCCGCGCTCCTCGAGGGCCTCAACCCGCAGCAGCGCGCCGCCGTCGTCCACACGGGCGGCCCCCTGCTGATCGTGGCGGGCGCGGGCTCCGGCAAGACGCGGGTGCTGACCCACCGCATCGCCCACCTGCTCGCCACCGGGCAGGCACGGCCGGGGGAGATCCTCGCCATCACGTTCACCAACAAGGCCGCCGCCGAGATGCGCGAACGCGTCGGCACCCTGGTGGGCCCCGCCGCCGGCCGGATGTGGGTGTCGACCTTCCACTCCGCGTGCGTGCGCATCCTGCGCCGCGAGCACGAGGTCCTCGGGCTGCGGTCGAGCTTCTCGATCTACGACGCCGCAGACTCGCAGCGGCTCATGAGCCTGGTGTGCCGCCAGCTCGACCTCGACCCCAAGCGCTACCCGCCGAAGACTTTCTCCCGGAAGGTCTCCGACCTGAAGAACGAGCTCGTCGACCCCGAGGAGTACGCGCGCTCGGTGAGCGAGTCGAACCCCTTCGACTCGGCGCTCGCACGCGCCTACGCCCTCTACAACGAGCGGCTGCGCCAGGCGCACGCGCTGGACTTCGACGACCTCATCATGACGACGGTGAACCTGCTGCAGGCCTTCCCCGCCGTCGCCGAGCACTACCGGCGCCGGTTCCGCCACGTGCTGGTGGACGAGTACCAGGACACCAACCACGCCCAGTACGTGCTCGTGCGCGAGCTGGCGGGCGTGGACCGGGACCAGGACGGCCGCGCCGACGGCGACCCGGGCGACCTCCCGCCGGCCGAGCTGACCGTGGTCGGTGACGCCGACCAGTCGATCTACGCCTTCCGGGGCGCCACGATCCGCAACATCCTCGAGTTCGAGGAGGACTACCCGCAGGCCACCACGATCCTGCTCGAGCAGAACTACCGCTCCACCCAGAACATCCTCTCGGCGGCGAACGCGGTCATCTCCCAGAACCCCGGGCGGCGGGCCAAGAACCTGTGGACCGAGTCCGGCGACGGCCCGAGCATCGTGGGCTACGTGGCGGACTCCGAGCACGAGGAGGCCCGGTTCATCGCCGAGGAGATCGACCGGCTCGGCGACGAGCACGGCGTCCGGCCCGGCGACGTGGCGGTCTTCTACCGCACCAACGCCCAGTCCCGGGCGCTGGAGGAGGTCCTCGTCCGCACCGGCATCCCGTACAAGGTGGTCGGCGGGACGCGGTTCTACGAGCGGCGCGAGATCAAGGACGCCGTCGCCTACCTGCGGGCGGTCGCGAACCCGGACGACGCCGTGAACCTGCGTCGCATCCTCAACGTGCCCAAGCGCGGGCTCGGTGACCGGGCCGAGGCGATGCTCGCCGCGCACGCCGAGCGCGAGCGCGTCTCCTTCGGGCAGGCGATCGCGGACGCCGCCGCCTCCGGGGAGGAGCGCGACACGGTCCCGGAGGTCATCGGCCTGACCACCCGGGCCCGCAACCAGGTGCGGGCCTTCCACGAGCTGCTCACCGAGCTGCGCGACATGGAGACCGCGGGCGCCTCGCCCGCCGAGATCCTCGACGCCGCGCTCGACCGCTCCGGCTACCTGGCCGAGCTGCGCGCCAGCGAGGACCCGCAGGACGCCACCCGGGTGGAGAACCTCGCCGAGCTCCACGCCGTCGCGGCCGAGTTCGCCGAGCTGGACCCCGAGGGCGGGCTCGGCGACTTCCTCGAGCGCGTCGCCCTGGTGGCGGACAGCGACCAGATCCCCGACTCCGACGGCGTCGACCAGGGGCAGGTCACGCTGATGACCGTCCACACCGCCAAGGGGCTCGAGTTCCCGGTCGTCTTCGTCACCGGCATGGAGGACGGCACGTTCCCGCACCAGCGGTCGCTGACCGAGTCGGACGAGCTCTCCGAGGAGCGTCGCCTGGCCTACGTGGCCCTCACCCGTGCCCGCGAGCGGCTCTACGTCTCCCGCGCCGCCGTGCGCACGGCCTGGGGGATGCCGCAGGAGCTGCCCGCCTCCCGCTTCCTCGAGGACATCCCGTCCGAGCTCGTGGACTGGCGCCGCGCCGAGTCGTCCATGGAGACGCTGCGGCGGGGACGGGGCGGCTCCGGCGGCGGTGGCTACGGCTCGGGCGGCTTCGGCTCCCGGTCCTACGGGTCCGGGTCCTACGGGTCGGGGTCCTACCGGTCCGGCTCCTACGGCGGGTCCGGGCAGGACCGGGACGTCCGGGGCGGCTCCGGGGCGCGCAGCGGCCCGGTCCGCACCGGCAAGCTGGGAGTGAAGGAGACGTCCGCCAGGACCGGAGCGGCGGACCCCGCGCCCCGCCCCGCCGGCGAGGGCATCGGGCTGGACGTCGGAGACAAGGTGACCCACGACAGCTACGGGCTCGGGACCGTCGTCGGCCTCGAGGGGGCCGGCTCCTCCGCCGTCGCGAAGATCGACTTCGGCGGCGGGCAGGTCAAGCGGCTCCTGCTGCGCTACTCCCCGGTCACCAAGCTGTAGCGCGGACTTTCCGCGCGCCTTCGCGGAGATCTCGCCGGCGCTCCCTAGTCTCGTCCCAGGACAGGTGAGCCCGGGAGGCGGCCATGGCGACGCAGGTGCAGGAGCCGCGCACCCGGTCGCGCACGGCCGACCGGACCCGGGGACCGCGCGGCGCCGGCAGGCCGTCCGGGCGGATAGGCTCCCGTCCCGGCGGCGGGCGGATCGAAGGGCTCGACGGGCTGCGGGCGCTGGCGATCGTCGCCGTGCTGATCTACCACCTGCGTCCCGAGTCGCTCCCCGGAGGGTTCCTCGGCGTCGACGTCTTCTTCGTCGTCTCGGGCTTCCTCATCACCACGCTCCTCGTCCGTGAGCTCGGTACGCGCGGCCGCATCGACCTGCCGCGGTTCTGGGTCAGGCGCGCCCGCCGCCTGCTCCCGGCGCTCGCCCTGGTGGTGGTGGTCAGCGTCCCGGCCGCCTGGGCGGTCAGCTCCGACCTGCTCGTGAGCATCGGCCGCCAGACCCTGGGGGCGCTGTCCTTCTCCAGCAACTGGCTCGAGATCGCCGCCGGGTCCAGCTACTTCACCGCGACGTCGCCGCAGCTGTTCGTCAACTTCTGGTCCCTCGCCGTGGAGGAGCAGTTCTACCTGCTCTGGCCGATCGTCCTCGTCGTCGTCATGGCGGCCACGGCCTCGGCCCGGCCGCGGGTGCGGCTGGCCCTCGCCGCGGCCGCCGTCTCCGCCGTCCTCATGGCGGTCCTGCACACACCCGGCCAGGACGCCACCCGCGTGTACTACGGCACGGACACCCACCTGTTCGGGCTCATGATCGGCGTGGCGCTCGCGTTCGCCTGGTCGGAGCCGCGCGGCTTCCTCGCCTCCGCGGCATGGCTGCGCCGGCGGCAGCTCGCGGCACTCGCCGCGCTGGGCGGGCTCGTCGTCCTCATGCTCACCACCGAGCAGTCGAACGGGTGGACCTTCCGCGGCGGCATCCTCCTGGCGTCGGTCCTCACCGCCGTGCTCCTCGCCGCTCTGCTCGGCCGGCCGGGCGCCTTCCAGCGGCTCATGCGGCTCCGGCCCCTGGAGTGGGTCGGCCAGCGTTCCTACGGCATCTACCTGTGGCACTGGCCCGCGATCGTCATCCTGACCGAGGCCCTGCCGACGGCGCACGACTCCCCGGCGCACTGGGCGGTGCGTGGTCTCGCGCTGGTCGTCACCCTCGTGGTGTCGGCCGCGTCCTACCGGTGGCTCGAGCAGCCCGTGCGGGAGCACGGCTTCCGCGGCGCCTGGGCGCGGCTGCGCCAGGCCCTGGGCAGCCGGGTCCCGGCACGGCGGGGGCTCGCCCGGACCGCGGTCGCGCTCGGCGTGGTCCTCGTGCTCCTCACCGCCGCCGCCGTGGCGGTGGCCCCGGAGCGCTCCCGCACCCAGGAGCAGATCGAGGCGGCGCAGGCGGCGGTCGACGCCTCCGCCGACAACGCGGCCGCGGTGGACCTGGCCGCGGACGCCGACTGGTCCATGCCGACGGGGGAGGAGATCACCGGCTTCGGCGACTCGATCGTCGTCACGAGCGCCGACGGGCTGGAGTACCGCTTCCCCGGCGTCATGCTCGACGCCAGGTCGATCCGCCGGTGGTCCGACGGCGAGGCCGCGGTGGACGCCCGCCTGGCCGAGGGCACGGTGCGCCGGGCCGTCTTCCTCGACTTCGGCACCAACGCCGGCATCGAGGACGAGTCCGTGGTGCGGCGTGTGATGGACAAGCTCGGACCGCAGCGCATGGTGGTGGTCGTCAACCTCTACGGCGGCAGCGACTGGATCCCCGAGGCGAACGCCACCCTCGCCGGCATCGTCGACGACTACCCGAACGCGATCCTCGCCGACTGGCACGGGGCGATCTCGCAGCAGCCCGAGCTCCTCCAGTCCGACCGCATCCACCCGGGCATCGAGGGGGCCCACCTCTACGCCGAGGTCGTGGAGTCGGCGTTCGCGGCGCTGTCGGAACGGCTCACGGGCAGTCCCGTCCTCCTCGCCGACCGGGTCGGCACCGACCTGGGCGGGGCGATCTCCGCGGGCCTCGCCGCCGCGCCTGCATCCTGAGACGGGCGTCTCACGACCTGTCCGTCACGCGACCACCGTTCCCGGCGCGATAGTCTCTTCGTCGAATGTCTCGATGTCGAAACATCGTGTTCGGACAACGGAAGGACGCAGCGGGGTGGACCTCTACGAGTACCAGGCTCGTGACGTACTGGAGAAGCACGGCGTTCCCGTGCTTCGCGGGATCGTCGCGACGACACCGGCCGAGGCCAAGGCCGCGGCGGAGCAGCTCGGCGGCGGGACCGTCGTCGTCAAGGCGCAGGTGAAGACCGGCGGCCGCGGCAAGGCGGGCGGCGTCAAGCTCGCCCACAGCCCGGAGGAGGCCGAGGCCCGCGCGGGCGAGATCCTCGGCATGGACATCAAGGGCCACACTGTCCACCGGGTGATGATCGCCGAGGGCGCCAGGATCGCGGAGGAGTACTACTTCTCCGTCCTCCTCGACCGCTCCGAGCGTCGCTACCTGGCGATGGCGTCCGTCGAGGGCGGCATGGAGATCGAGCAGCTCGCCGTCGAGCGCCCCGAGGCGCTCGCCCGGATCGCCGTGGACCCGACCGTCGGCATCGACGAGGCGAAGGCCAAGGAGATCGTCGACGCCGCGAAGTTCGCCCCGGAGGTCGCCGACGAGGTCGCCTCCGTCATCCAGAAGCTCTGGAGCGTCTACGACGCCGAGGACGCCACCCTCGTCGAGGTCAACCCGCTGGTGCGCACCGAGGACGGCGCCATCGTCGCCCTGGACGCCAAGGTCAGCCTCGACGAGAACGCCTCGTTCCGGCACCCGGACCACACCGAGCTCGAGGACAAGGCCGCGGCCGACCCGCTCGAGGCCAAGGCCAAGGGCCTGGACCTCAACTACGTCAAGCTCGACGGCGAGGTCGGCATCATCGGCAACGGTGCGGGCCTGGTCATGTCGACCCTCGACGTCGTCGCCTACGCCGGTGAGGAGCACGGCGTCAAGCCCGCGAACTTCCTCGACATCGGCGGCGGCGCCAACGCCGAGATCATGGCGAACGGCCTCGACGTCATCCTGGGCGACCCCCAGGTGAAGTCCGTCTTCGTCAACGTCTTCGGTGGCATCACGGCCTGCGACGAGGTCGCCAACGGCATCGTCAAGGCGCTCGAGATCCTCGGCGACGCCGCGGCCAAGCCGCTCGTCGTGCGTCTGGACGGCAACAACGTCGAGGCCGGGCGGAAGATCCTCGCCGAGGCGAACCACCCGCTCGTGACCGTCGTGCCCACGATGGACGAGGCCGCGGCCAAGGCCGCCGAGCTCGCGGCCGCGAAGTAAGGACGGACAGAACAACCATGTCGATCTTCCTCAACTCCTCCTCCAAGGTCATCGTCCAGGGCATGACCGGGGCGATGGGCCAGATCCACACCTCCCGGATGCTCAACTCCGGGACGCAGATCGTCGGCGGGGTGAACCCGCGCAAGGCGGGCACCAGCGTGGACTTCGACGTCCAGCCGCTCGGCCCGGGCGCCGAGTCCCGCGAGGCCGGCAACGTCTCCGTCCCGGTGTTCGGCTCGGTCGCCGAGGCCCGCGAGGCCACGGGCGCCGACGTCTCGGTCATCTTCGTCCCGCCGGCCCACACCAAGGCCGCCGTGATCGAGGCCGTCGACGCCGGGATGCCGCTCGTCGTCATCATCACCGAGGGCGTCCCGGTGGCCGACACCGCCGAGTTCTTCACCTACGCCGAGTCCAAGGGCGTCCGCCTCATCGGCCCCAACTGCCCGGGCATCATCACCCCCGGACAGTCCAACGTGGGCATCACCCCGGCGAACATCACCGGCCCCGGCCGCATCGGCCTGGTGTCGAAGTCCGGCACGCTGACCTACCAGATGATGTACGAGCTCTCCGACATCGGCTTCACCACCTGCATCGGCATCGGTGGCGACCCGATCATCGGGACCACGCACATCGACGCGCTGCAGGCCTTCCAGGACGACCCGGACACCGAGCTCATCGTCATGATCGGCGAGATCGGCGGCGACGCCGAGGAGCGGGCCGCGGCCTTCATCAAGGAGAACGTGACCAAGCCGGTCGTCGGCTACGTCGCGGGCTTCACCGCCCCCGAGGGCAAGACGATGGGCCACGCCGGCGCCATCGTCTCCGGCTCCTCCGGCACCGCCGAGGCCAAGAAGGTCGCCCTCGAGGCGGCCGGCGTCAAGGTCGGCAAGACGCCGTCCGAGACCGCACGCCTCGCCCGCGAGGTGCTGGGGGCCTGATCCGCACCCGCCCCTGACGACGGCGGCCGTTCCCCACCGGGGGCGGCCGCCGTCGTCGTCCCGGAGGTTCTTCGGGCACCGCCACGCCCGCCGCGAGGCGGCCCCGGCGGAGTCCTCCGGGCCGACACGCCGCGTCGGCACCGGCCCCAGAGGCGCCGCAGGCCGGACCATGGAAGGCGATGCCCGCCGACACCCGCGTACCGCACGTCATCGACGTGCCGACGACGACACCACCCGCCCGACGCCTGCCCGAGGGCTGGCTCCGGGGACTGGTCGGCGGCGTGGAGGCGGCGGTGCTGAGCTGGCTGACGCTGGTCGTGCCGGCCGTCGCCGCCTACGTCGCGACCGCCGCCGCCCCGGCGCTCGGCAGCGCCGACTGGCAGACCGCGGCCCGCACCGGAACCGCCCTCTGGCTCCTCGCCCACGGCGGCTCGGTGACCGTCGGCGGTGGTGAGGTGTCGCTCCCGCCGCTCGGGCTGACGCTGATCAGCCTGGCGCTGGTCTACGGCGCCACCCGCCGCATGCGCCTGGACAGCTACGTCACGGGCGCCTGCGCCGTGCTCGGCTTTCTCCTCGCCATGCTGGTCGCCTCGCTGGTCGCCGGGCCGGGGGTCGACGTCGGGGCGCTCGCCGGAGGTGCCGCGCTCGCTGTCCTCGGCGTCGGGCTCGGGGTCCGCCGGGCGGGTACGCCCGCGCCGCGCTGGTGGACGACCTGGCGGGACCGGGTGCCCGCGTGGGTGAGCGGGGGGCTGCACGGTGCGGGCTGGGCGCTGGCCGGGCTCGTCGTGCTGGCCGTGGTCGCGCTGGCGGTGGGGACGGCCGTCGGCTGGGACCGGGTGCGCCTCGTCCAGGACGCCTACGTGCTCGACGTCGTCAGCACCGTCGTCATGGTCCTCGCCCAGCTGCTCTACCTGCCGACCCTGCTCGTGTGGGCGCTGTCCTGGGTGGCCGGTCCAGGTTTCGCCGTCGGGACCGGGACCTCCTTCGCCCCCGGGGAGGTGCTCGCGGCGCCCCTGCCGGCCGTCCCGGCCCTCGGTGCCCTGCCGTCCCCGGAGGCGCCCGGACCGCAGTGGGTGGTCGTCGCGCCGGTGCTGGTGGGGGTCGTCGTCGGGGTGCTGCTGCACCGCCGACGCCGGGAGCCCTCGCTCGCCCGCGCGGCCGGCGGTGCCGCGGTCGCCGCCCTCGGGGCCGCGCTCGCGGTCGGGCTGCTGGTCCTCGCGGCGGCCGGCTCGATCGGCCCCGGGCGGATGGCCGACGTCGGGGCGGACCCGCTCGCCGTCGCCGGCATGGTCGTCGCCGAGGTCGGTGCGGGCGCGTTCCTGACGGTCGTGGCGCTGCACCCGCGCACCGCGGAGCTGGTGGTGGCCGGCGTCCGGGGCGCCCGGGAGAGGGTGGGCGAGGCGGCGGGCCGGCAACGCGCCCGGCGCGCCGGCGGCACCGTCGCCGAGGACACCGCTTCACGCGACGCCGCCCAGGAGCCGTCGTCCCACGACACCGCCCAGGACACCGAGTCGGACGACGAGGGCGCACAGGGCGGCGCGCACGACGCCGGCGCACACCGCGACCGCCGCGAGAGCGGGCACCCGGGCCCGGCCGAGGGCGAAGGGGCGGCCGGCGGTACCGCCGCGCCGCGCGAGCCGGCGGGCCGGCCCACCGGCCGCTGGCACGCCGTGACCTCCGCGGAGACCCCTGCCGACCCCGGCGGCCCGGGTGCCCCCGGCGAGGTAGCCGCTACGCCCCGGCGCGCCGGCCGGGACGGTGCGCCGTCGGCCGCTCCGGGCAGGTGGTCCGGGCTGTCGCTGTCCGACTGGGAGAGCCCGGAACGGGACTGACCGGCCGCGCAGCCCGCTGCGGGGAGCCCCCTTCGGCTAGCCCTGCCGCGCCCCCTCGAGCACCTGCCGCATGCGTTCGTCGAGCGAGTGCTCCAGCTGGGCGACGCAGGAGTCCTTCGCCTGCGTGGTGATCGCCCCGGCCATGCACTCCGAGTACGCGCCGTACTCCCGCCAGAGCACGGCCTGCCCGGACGCGGCCAGGCCCATGAACGCCGCCAGCACCAGCCCGACAATCAGCACCGGGGTGACCGAGCCTCGGACCTTCGCGGCGCGCACCTTCACCAGGGCGACGATCCCCACGGCCAGTGCCGCGACGCACAGCAGGCCGGGCAGGAGCAGCCAGGGCCAGGGGAGGGTCAGCAGGCCGAGCCCGAGCGCGACGACGAGCGTGAGGCCGAAGACCCGGACCCAGCGCAGGGCGTTCGCCTGCGCGGCCTCGTCCACCGGTCCCGGCGCGGGTCGTCCGCCGCGGGGAGGTGGCAGCGTCCCGGGGCCCTGCCGGGGCGGCTCCCCCTGGCGGGGCGGTCGTAGCTGCTGATCGGGCATGCCCCCCATCATTCCCCACCGGGCAGTTACCCTCGCCAGCGTGATCAGCGACGCGCCCGGCAGACTCCACCCCCACCCCGGCAGGCCCGCCCGCCTCGTCGTGCTCGTCTCGGGCGGCGGCTCCAACCTCGCGGCGCTGCTCGAGGCCACCCAGGACCCGGCCTACGGGGCCCGCGTGGTCGCCGTCGGCGCCGACCGGGAGGGCACCGGGGGAGTGGCGATGGCGCAGGAGGCCGGGATCCCCACGTTCGTCGAGCGGGTCGGGGGCTACCCGGACCGGGCCGCGTGGGACGCCGCGCTCACCGCCGCGGTGGCCGCCCACGAGCCCGACCTCGTCATCTCCGCGGGGTTCCTGAAGCTGTGCGGCGCGCAGTTCCTCGAGCGCTTCGGGGGCCGCTACGTCAACACCCACAACACGCTGCTGCCGGCGTTCCCGGGCATCCACGGTCCCCGCGACGCCCTCGACTACGGCGTGAAGCTCGCCGGGGCCACCCTCTTCTTCGTCGACCAGGGGGTGGACACCGGCGCGATCCTCGCCCAGGTGGCCGTCCCCGTCCTCGAGGACGACGACGTCGACACGCTCACCGAGCGCATCAAGGTCGCCGAGCGTGCCCAGCTCGTCGAGCAGGTCGGGCGCCTCGCCCGCGAGGGGTGGCGCATCGAGGGCCGCCGCGTGCGCCTCGGGGGCTGAGCCGGCCGGTTCGGTAAGGTGGGCCCCGGCCGTGACTGGCGAAGGTGGAGCACACCACCGGGGAGCGGCCGGAAGTTCCCGTCGGGGCACCGCACGCCTGGGTGCCTGGGTCGGGCGTCTCGACGCCCGCTGCACACGCCGTCGACCCAGGAGCTTTTGCCATGAGCCAGAACATCGTCGAGCCCGTCGGGGACCAGGTCCCGCTGCGCCGCGCGCTCGTGTCCGTCTACGACAAGACGGGCCTGACCGAGCTCGCCACCGCCCTGCACGCCGCGGGCGTCGAGATCGTCTCGACCGGATCCACCGCGCGCACCATCGCGGAGGCCGGCGTGCCCGTCACGCCCGTGGAGGACGTCACCGGGTTCCCCGAGTGCCTCGACGGCCGCGTCAAGACCCTGCACCCGCGCGTGCACGCGGGCGTCCTCGCCGACCGCCGCCTCGCCAGCCACCGTGAGGAGCTCACCGAGCTCGGCGTCGCACCCTTCGACCTGGTGGTCGTCAACCTCTACCCGTTCACGCAGACCGTCGCCTCCGGCGCCGGCGTCGACGAGTGCGTCGAGCAGATCGACATCGGCGGGCCCACCATGGTCCGCGCCGCGGCGAAGAACCACCCGTCCGTCGCCGTCGTCGTCGACCCGTCCCGGTACGACGACGTCGCCCGCGCCGCGGCCGGCGGCGGCTTCACGCTCGTCGAGCGCCGGGCGCTGGCCGCCCAGGCGTTCCGGCACACCGCCACCTACGACGTCGCCGTCGCCTCCTGGATGGGCAACGTCCTCGCGCCCGACGACGAGGTCGACGGCACCGCGACCGGCTTCCCCGGCTGGGTCGGCGCCACCTGGGACCGCCAGGCGGTGCTGCGCTACGGCGAGAACCCGCACCAGCGCGCCGCCCTCTACACCAGCGGGTACGGCGAGGCCGGGCTGGCCCAGGCGGAGCAGCTGCACGGCAAGGCCATGAGCTACAACAACTACGTGGACGCCGACGCCGCCTGGCGCGCCGCCCACGACCACGTCGGGCCCGCCGTCGCCGTCGTCAAGCACAACAACCCCTGCGGGATCGGCACCGGCGAGGACATCGCCGAGGCCCACCGCAAGGCGCACGCCTGCGACCCGGTCTCCGCCTACGGCGGCGTGGTCGCAGCCAACCGCCCGGTCACCGCGGCCATGGCCGAGCAGCTCGCCCCGGTCTTCACCGAGGTCGTCCTCGCCCCCGACTTCGAGGCGGCCGCGGTCGAGATCCTCTCCCGCAAGAAGAACGTCCGGCTGCTGCGCGTCGCCGGGGCGTCCCGCGGCGCCGTCGAGACGCGCCCGATCAGCGGCGGGCTGCTCATGCAGGCGACCGACCGCATCGACGCGCCCGGCGACGACCCCGCCGCCTGGACCCTGGCTGCCGGCCCCGCCGCCGACGAGGCGACCCTCGCGGACCTCGAGTTCGCGTGGCGGGCCGTGCGCGCCGTGAAGTCCAACGCCGTCCTGCTCGCCCGCGACGGCGCGAGCGTCGGCGTCGGCATGGGCCAGGTCAACCGGGTCGACTCCTGCCGCCTCGCGGTCGAGCGCGCCAACACCCTGGGGACGCCGGTGACCTCCGACGTCGACGCGGCCGGCGGGGCCGAGAACGTCGCCGGCGCCGCCGCCCCGGAGCGCGCCCGCGGGGCCGTGGCCGCCTCGGACGCGTTCTTCCCGTTCGCCGACGGCCTGCAGGTGCTGGTCGACGCCGGCGTGCGCGCCGTCGTGCAGCCGGGAGGGTCGATCCGCGACGAGGAGGTCGTCGCGGCGGCCGAGGCGGCCGGCGTCACGATGTACTTCACCGGTACCCGCCACTTCGCGCACTGAGCCGCACGCCGGCTCACCGCCCTGTCCGGTAAGTGCTCCTGAGCAGGATCAGTCCTCCCAGGACGACTCACTCTGCGGAGGAGCACTTACCGGCCGGGGAGGGGGCCGACTGCGCCTCAGCCCTGGACGACGGCCCGGCGCAGCGGCACCGCCGGGTCGAGCGCCGCCTCGAGGTCCAGGACCGGCCGGGCGCCGCCGGCGAGAAGCTTGCGCAGGGGGGAGACGTCCCGCGGACGGTCGACCGTGAACCCGGCCACGAGCCGGGCGGGACCCGCCGCGGGGTCCTCCGGCAGGTAGGCGTCCCGCGTGACGTACAGGGCGGTCCAGGGCCCCGTTGCGGGATCGCCGCGCAGCACGACCTCCTCGCCGTCGTGCGGACGGCCGACCAGCGTCAGCTCGTGCCCGAGCTGGGTGGAGAAGACGTAGGGCGCGGGCGTGCCGGGGGCGTTGCGGCCCAGCAGGCCGGCGGCGACCGCAGCCGGGTGCGTCAGCGCGGCGTCCCAGTGCCCGCCCGGGACGGTCCCGACCCCGGCGACGGCCATGTCGGCGCAGTCGCCCACCGCCCGGACCGACGGCGGGCCGCCGACCACCCTGCCGGACTCGTCGACCGGGACCGCGCCGCGGGGCGTCAGCGGCAGGGCGCCGGCCAGCCACGCTGTCGCCGGCCGGACCCCTGTCGCCGCGAGCACGACGTCGGCGGGCAGCACCTCCCCGCCGGCGAGCTCCACCTCGCCCGGGCGTACCGCGGCGACCGGCGCGTCGCACCGCAGCTCCACCCCCGCGGCGGCGTACCAGGGCACCGTCAGCGCCCCGACGCGGGTGCCGACCTGCCGGGCCAGCGGCGTCGGTGCCGCCTCGACGACGCTCACGCGGCACCCCTGCGCCGCGGCCAGGCCGGCGACCTCCGCGCCGATCCACCCGGCGCCGACGACGACGAGCCGCGTGCCCGGCACGAGCATCGTGCGGAGCCGGTCGGCGTCGGCCGCCTCGTGCAGGAACACCGCGCCGGTCCAGGCACCCGGCGCGACCGCGTGCGCTCCCACCGCCAGGACGGCCGCGTCGGCCTCGAGCGCCACCCGGGCGCCGGCCGGCGGACGAGCCGCTGCCGATCCCGCGGGGTGCGCGGCGGCGGCGCCCGCGTCGACCGGTTCCACCACCACCCGCACGCAGCCGTCCTCGGCCTCCAGGTGCACGGCGCGGTAGCCGCGCAGCACCCGGTCGGCGAGCGCGCCCAGGTCCCCGTACCCCTCGCCGCTCAGCCACAGCGGCTCCGTCCGGGAGAACAGCTCCTTGGACAGCGGCGGCCGGTCGTAGGGCGCGGTCAGCTCGTCGCCGACGACCGTGATGTCGCCGTCGAACCCCTGGGACCGCAGCTCGGTCACCGTGCGCAGGCCCGCCAGCCCGGCGCCGACGACGAGCACGGACCTCGGCGGGGCGGCAGGGTCGGGCGGGACGGAACCGGGGTCGGCGGCGGGCGCGGGCACGCTGCCACGGTAGTCTCGTCCTCGAGATGACCAGCACCCGCCTGCTCCGGACGACGGCCTTCGCCGTCGTCGCGGCGGCGATCGTCGCCGTGTGCGCGCTCGCCGTGCTGGTGGACGCGCGCACCGGCGTCACCGCGCTCGCCGCGTTCCTCGCGGTCGGTGCGCTGCTGCGCGCCGTGGTCCCGGAGTCCGTCGTCCCCGGAGCACGGACCCGCACGTTCGACGTCGTGTTCCTCCTCGCGCTCGCCGTCGTCCTCGGCTACCTCAGCCCGTGGGGCAACGCGACCCTTCCCGCGGGGAGCTAAGAGCTCCTGACCTCAGCCCCGACAGGTTCGTACCTTCGCCGTCCGCATAATCCTGCGGCTCCCGGCGAGGCGGACCGGAGAATGGACCGGTGAGTGGAATAGCCGTCGACATCGCCCTCGTGCTCCTCTTCATCCTGCTGGGCGGGGTGTTCGCGGCGTCGGAGATGGCGCTCGTCTCGCTGCGGGAGAGCCAGGTTCGCGCGATGGCCGCCCGGGGGCGCGCAGGCGCGCGGGTCGCCAAGCTGACCGGGGACTCCAACCGGTTCCTCTCCGCCGTCCAGGTGGGCGTCACGCTCGCGGGCTTCTTCTCCGCGTCGTTCGGCGCCGCACAGATCGCGCCCGTCATCGCCCCGGTCCTCGCAGGCTGGGGGGTGCCGGAGTCCCTGGCGCACGGCATCGCGTTCATCGCCACCACCGTGGTCATCTCCTACCTCTCCCTCGTGCTCGGCGAGCTCGTGCCCAAGCGCCTCGCCATGCAGAGCGCCGAGAAGTTCTCCCTCGTCGTGGCGACCCCGCTGGACTGGATCGCGACCGTCCTGCGCCCGGTGATCTGGTTCCTGGGCGCCTCGGTCGACGTCGTGATGCGCCTGCTCGGCCGTGACCCGAGCGCCCAGCGCGAGGAGATGGGGACGGACGAGCTGCGCTCGCTCGTCGCCGAGCACGAGTCCCTCGGGGCGGAGGAGCGTGACATGGTCGTCGAGCTGCTCTCGGTGGGGGAGCGCACCGTGCAGGAGATCATGACGCCCCGCACCGAGGTGGAGTTCCTCGACGCCGCCATGACGGTGGAGGAGGCGCAGCGCCTCGTGGGCACGCTCGAGCACTCCCGCTACCCGGTCTGCGGGGAGAACAGCGACGACGTCCTCGGCTTCGTCCACGTCCGCGACCTCATCAGCCCCGCGCCGCACGTGCGCACGATCGGTGACCTGGTCCGCGACCTGCTCTTCTTCCCGACGGGCAAGCTCGTCCTCAACGCCCTGACGGAGATGCGCAAGAGCCACGCGCACCTCGCCGTCGTCGTGGACGAGTACGGCGGCACCGACGGCATCGTCACCCTCGAGGACGTCGTCGAGGAGTTCGTCGGGCAGATCCAGGACGAGTACGACCGTGAGGCGCCCGAGGTCCTCGGGCACGGCCAGGTCGAGAGCGTCGCGGGGCTCCTGGGCCGTGCCGAGGTGGCCAGGCTCCTCGGGCAGGAGCTGCCCGACGGGCCCTACGACACCCTCGCCGGTTTCGTGATGGCCGAGCTCGGCCGGCTGCCCCGGGTGGGCGACGCCGTGACGTGGGGCGACACCGTGCTGACGGTGACCGAGATGGACGGCCGGCGGGTCGACCGCGTGGAGATCCGACGCCCCAGCCCCCTGCCCACCGCCTGATATCTCGATATCGAGTAATCTGGCTGTCGCGCCGGGGCCCCGGTGCGAGAGGAGCGATCTGCGCCCTTTCCGGGCGGTCAGGAGTGTTGCGGGACCATGACGAAGATCAAGGTGGCGGGTCCGGTCGTCGAGCTCGACGGCGACGAGATGACGCGCATCATCTGGCAGTTCATCAAGGACCGTCTCATCCACCCCTACCTGGACGTGGACCTGCGCTACTACGACCTGTCGATCCAGAACCGTGACGCCACGGACGACCAGGTCACCATCGACGCGGCGAACGCCATCAAGGAGCACAACGTCGGGGTCAAGTGCGCCACGATCACGCCCGACGAGGCCCGTGTCGAGGAGTTCGGCCTCAAGAAGATGTGGGTCTCGCCCAACGGCACGATCCGCAACATCCTCGGCGGCGTGGTGTTCCGCGAGCCGATCATCATCTCCAACGTCCCGCGTCTGGTGCCGGGCTGGACCAAGCCGATCGTCATCGGCCGTCACGCGCACGGCGACCAGTACAAGGCCACCAACTTCAAGGTGCCCGGCGCCGGCCAGCTGACCATCACCTTCACGCCGGAGGACGGCTCGGAGCCGATCCAGCACGTCGTCGCCAACTACGGCGAGGACGGCGGCGTCGCCATGGGGATGTACAACTACAACAAGTCCATCGCGGACTTCGCTCGGGCCTCGTTCTCCTACGGCCTCCAGCGCAACTACCCCGTGTACCTCTCCACGAAGAACACGATCCTCAAGGCCTACGACGGCGCCTTCAAGGACATCTTCCAGGAGGTCTTCGACAACGAGTACAAGGCCCAGTTCGACGAGGCCGGCCTCACCTACGAGCACCGCCTCATCGACGACATGGTCGCCTCCGCCATGAAGTGGGAGGGCGGCTACGTCTGGGCCTGCAAGAACTACGACGGCGACGTCCAGTCCGACACGGTCGCCCAGGGCTTCGGCTCGCTCGGCCTGATGACCTCCGTGCTGATGACGCCGGACGGCAAGACCGTCGAGGCGGAGGCCGCCCACGGCACCGTCACGCGGCACTACCGCCAGCACCAGCAGGGCAAGCCGACCTCGACCAACCCGATCGCCTCGATCTTCGCCTGGACCGGTGGCCTCAAGCACCGCGGCAAGCTCGACGGCACCCCCGAGGTCACCGGCTTCGCCGAGGCCCTCGAGGACGTCGTCATCAAGACGGTCGAGTCCGGGAAGATGACGAAGGACCTCGCCCTGCTCGTGGGCAAGGACCAGGAGTGGCAGTCCACCGAGGAGTTCCTCGCGACCCTCGACGAGAACCTGCAGGCCCGCCTGGGCTGACGCCACCGCGTCGCCGAGAACGCCCTCGCTGCTCGTCCGCCTCGCGGTTCGAGCGGTGAGGGCGTTCTCGTCGTGCCGGCCGCGCGGACGGACGGACGGAGAGGAGCGGTACGAGAACTGGTGGGGCGTCTCGTGGAGTGACGCCTCGAGGAGGTCGTGACGCCTCGAGGAGGAGTTGACGTCTCGCTGGCTGGTGGGCGGGGTCGGGGGACGTCGTGGGCCGGACTTCGGACGCCGGAGGGTGGCGCACGGCACAGGGAGTAATCTTGATGCCGAGATATCTCCCACCCCAGAAGGAGTGCGTCGATGACCACGACACCGGTGAACGTCACCGTGACCGGAGCTGCCGGCCAGATCGGGTACGCCCTGCTGTTCCGCATCGCCTCGGGCCAGCTGCTCGGACCGGACACCCCGGTGAAGCTGCGTCTGCTGGAGATCCCCCAGGGCGTCAAGGCGGCCGAGGGGACCGCGATGGAGCTGGACGACTGCGCCTTCCCGCTCCTGGCCGGCATCGACATCTTCGACGACCCGAAGCAGGGCTTCGAGGGCGCCAACGTCGCGCTGCTCGTCGGCGCCCGCCCCCGCACCAAGGGCATGGAGCGCGGCGACCTCCTCGAGGCCAACGGCGGCATCTTCAGGCCGCAGGGCGAGGCGATCAACGCCGGCGCCGCGGACGACATCCGCGTGCTCGTCGTGGGCAACCCCGCCAACACCAACGCCCTCATCGCCCAGCAGCACGCCCCGGACGTCCCGGCCGAGCGCTTCACCGCGATGACCCGCCTCGACCACAACCGCGCGCTGAGCCAGCTCGCCGCCAAGACCGGTGCGCCCGTCTCGGCGATCAAGAACCTCACCATCTGGGGCAACCACTCCGCCACCCAGTACCCGGACATCTTCCACGCGACGGTCGACGGGAAGCCGGCCTCCGAGCTCGTGGACCACTCCTGGCTGGAGGAGGACTTCATCCCGACCGTCGCCAAGCGCGGCGCCGCCATCATCGAGGCCCGCGGCGCCTCCTCCGCCGCCTCGGCCGCGAACGCGGCCATCGACCACGTCTACGACTGGGTCAACGGCACCGGCGAGGACTCCTGGACCTCCGCCGCCATCGTCTCCGACGGCTCCTACGGCGTGCCCGAGGGCCTCATCTCGTCCTTCCCCGTGCGGGCGAAGGACGGTAAGTGGGAGATCGTCCAGGGGCTCGAGGTCTCGGAGTTCTCGCGCGGCAAGATCGACGCCTCGGTCGCCGAGCTCACCGAGGAGCGCGACGCCGTCAAGGAGCTCGGCCTCGTCTGACGGACGCCGACGGCGCTGCCCGACGGCGGCGGAGCCTCCCGGCCGAACGCCCCGACACCTTCCGAGGTGTCGGGGCGTTCGCCGTGCGGCGGGCGTCGCCGTGCGGCGGGCGTTCGCCGTGCGGCGGGCGTTCGCCGTGCGCCGGGCGTCGCCGTGGTCCGGGGCGTCTGCGCCCCGACGACCGGGGACTTGCTGTCATGGCATTTGCAACCCTTGCTGCAAAGTTGCAAACGCCGCTAGTGTCGGGCCGACCTGCGCGCCGTGGCGCAGCCGACGAAGGAGTCCTCGAGCATGAATCGTCCGCGCACCGCCGTGGCCGCGCTGAGCGTCAGCGCGCTCGCGCTCGGCGGGCTGACCGCCGCCGTCGTCCCGGCCGCCGCCACCTCGCCCAGCCTGGTGACCGCCCCGGCCGCGCCCACGGGGGCCGGCCGCCAGGTCGTTCTCGCCGGCTCCCTGCAGTCCGAGCTCGGCTGCGCCGGCGACTGGGAGACCGCCTGCGGGGCCACCACGCTCACGCCGACGGACGTCCCGGACGTCTACGCGCTCGAGGCCGAGGTCCCGGCCGGGTCGTACGAGTACAAGGTCGCCCTCGACGGCACCTGGGACGAGTCCCACCCGGCCGCGAACCTCCCGCTGCACCTGACGGCGCCGGCGACGCTGCGCTTCGTCTTCGACGACACCACCGACCGCGTCAGCCTCGAGCTGCCGGACCTCGCCGGCGACTACACCGCCGCCGACGACGCGCTCGTCGCCGAACCGGTGCGCGCCCCCGGCTCGGGGGAGAACTTCTACTTCGTCCTCACCGACCGCTTCGCCAACGGCGACCCCGCCAACGACGCCGGCGGCCTCGACGGTGACCGCCTCACCACCGGGTTCGACCCCACGGACAAGGGCTTCTACCACGGCGGCGACATCGCCGGCCTGCGCGAGCGGCTGGACTACATCGAGGGGCTCGGCACCACGGCGATCTGGCTGACGCCGTCGTTCAGGAACAACCCGGTGCAGGGCGAGGGGGCCGACGCCTCCGCCGGCTACCACGGCTACTGGATCACCGACTTCACCCAGATCGACCCGCACCTGGGCACCAACGCCGAGCTCGAGGACTTCATCGACGACGCCCACGCCCGCGGCATCAAGGTCTACTTCGACATCATCACCAACCACACCGCGGACCTGATCGACTACGCGGAGAAGCGGTACACCTACGTCGACCAGGCCACCTCGCCCTACCGGGACGCCGCCGGGAACGCCTTCGACCCGGCCGACCACGCCGGCACCGGCAACTTCCCGGAGCTCGACGCGGCGACGTCGTTCCCGTACACGCCCGAGCGCACGGGCGACGTGGTCCCCGAGGCCCTCAATGACGTCAGGCTGTACCACAACCGCGGCAACTCGACCTGGTCCGGGGAGTCGGTCACCTACGGCGACTTCGACGGCCTCGACGACCTCATGACCGAGCACCCGACGGTCGTGCAGACGATGACGGACGTCTACACCACCTGGATGGACCTCGGCATCGACGGGTTCCGCATCGACACCGCCAAGCACGTGAACCTCGAGTTCTGGGAGGAGTGGACCGCGGCGATCGACGCCCACGCCGAGGCCACCAACCCCGACTTCTTCACCTTCGGCGAGGTCTACGACGCCGACGCCCGGCTGACCGCGCCGTACGTGCGCGACACCGACATGTCCTCCGTCCTCGACTTCGCCTACCAGGCGGCCGCCCTCAACTTCGCCAAGGGCTTCACCACCGCCGGGCTCTCGGGCCTGTTCACCTCGGACGACTACTACACGACGGCGCACTCGAGCGCCGACGCGCTGCCCACCTTCCTCGGCAACCACGACATGGGCCGCGTCGGCCACCTGCTCCAGGGCAGCGGCGACGAGCTGGAGCGCTCGGCGCTGGCCCACTCGCTCATGTACCTCACCCGTGGCCAGCCGGTCGTCTACTACGGCGACGAGCAGGGCTTCATCGGCCTGGGCAACGACAAGTCCGCCCGGCAGGACATGTTCGCCTCGCAGACCCAGGAGTACGTCGACCAGCCCCTGCTCGACGGCACCACGTTCGGCACGGGCGACCACTTCGACACCGGCGCGGGCCTGTACGGGCACATCGCCGCGCTGGCCGCCCTGCGCGACGCCCACCCCGCGCTCGACGCGGGCGCCCAGATCGAGCTGCACGCCACCGAGGGCGCCGGCGTCTACGCCTTCGCCCGGGTGGACAGGGAGGAGAAGGTCGAGCACCTCGTCGCCGTCAACAACGCCGCGACGGGCCAGACCGTCACGCTCACCACCCTGACCCCCGGCGCCACGTACGCGCCGCTGCACGGTACGGACCAGCCGGCGACGGCGGACGCGGACGGCTCCGTGACGCTCACCGTCCCGGCCCTGGCCGCCGTCGTCCTCCAGGCCGACCGCACCGTGGGCGCACCGGCCGACGCCGGACCGATCACCCTCAGCCCGGGCCCCGGCGCGAAGGTGGAGGGCCTCGCCCCGGTGAGCGCCGACGTCGCCGACGACGTGTGGGCCGAGACCACGTTCTCCTACCGCCTCGTCGGCGAGGAGGACTGGACGCTGCTCGGCACCGCGGAGGACGACACCCCGCGCGTCTTCCACGACGCGAAGGACCTTCCGACCGGCACGCTCGTGGAGTACCGCGCGGTCACCGTGGACGCGGGCGGCAACAGGGCGGCGGCGTCGACGTTCGGCTCGGTCGGCGTGGACGTCTCGGGCAGCCCGGCCGACGAGCCCGTCGGCGGCGACCTGGTCACGGTCCCGGGCAGCCACAACGCCGCCATGGGCTGCCCCGGCGACTGGCAGCCCGACTGCGCCGCCGCGGCACTGACGCTGGACGAGCCGTCCGGCAAGTACGTCGGCACCTTCACCCTCCCCGCCGGGGAGTACGAGTACAAGGTCGCCGTCGGCGGCAGCTGGGACGTCAACTACGGCGCCGGCGGCGTCCCGGGCGGGAGCAACGTCCGCTACACCCACCCCGGCGGCCAGGTGACGTTCCTCTACGATCCCGTCACCCACGACTTCACCAACACCTCGCAGGGCCCGATCGTCACCCTGCCCGGCTCCTTCCAGGACGAGCTGGGCTGCACCGGCGACTGGCAGCCCGACTGCCTCGCCACGTGGATGCTCGACCCCGACCAGGACGGCACGTTCACCTTCACCACCGACGCCCTGCCCTCCGGCTCCTACGAGGTCAAGGTGGCCCACAACCGCAGCTGGGCCGAGAACTACGGCGTTGGCGGCGCGCGCGACGGCGCCAACTACACCTTCTCCGCCACGGCCGGGAAGTCGGTGACCTTCAGCTACGACATCGCCACCCATGTCCTCACGATCGAGGTGACCGACCCTCCGCTGGCCGGGGTGGGTCAGCAGCGGGCCCACTGGCTCGACGCCACCACCCTCGCCTGGCCGCGCGAGCTGCTCGGCGGCGCCGACCCCGCGACGCTGACGTGGTCGCTGTACCACGCGCCGGAGGGCGGGCTCGAGCTGACCGAGGGCGCCGTCACCGGCGGTGAGGCCGTCCCGCTCACCTACGCGGCCGGCGGCCTGGGGGAGGAGCTGCGCGATCGGTTCCCGCACCTGGCGGACCACGTCGCGCTCGCCGTCGAGGGCCTGGACCGCTCCGCCGTCGAGAAGATCCTGAGCGGCGAGATCGCCGTGCTCCAGCGCGGGGCCGACGGCGCCGCCTCGGCCTTCACCGGCGTCCAGCTGCCCGGGGTGCTCGACGACCTCTACGCCGACGCCGCCGCGGACCGTGCACTCGGCGCCGACTGGTCCGGCGGCGTCCCGTCGCTGGCCCTGTGGGCGCCGACCGCCAAGGACGTCGACCTGCTCCTGTGGGCCGACGGCACCGGGAGCGGCGAGCCCGAGCGGGTCGAGATGTCCCGCGAGGACGACGGCGCCTGGACGGTCACCGGCGACGCGGGCTGGAAGGACCGCGCCTACCGCTACGAGGTCGACGTGCTCGTCCCGGCCACCGGGGCGGTGGAGACCAACGTGGTCACGGACCCGTACTCGGTGGGCCTGACGCTGAACACCACGCACTCCGTGCTGCTCGACCTCGACGACGACGCCTGGGCGCCCCGGCTCTGGGAGGAGACCCCCGCGCCGGTGATCGAGAACCCGGTGGACCGGACGATCTACGAGCTCCACGTGCGTGACTTCTCGATCGCCGACGCCACGGTGCCCGAGGAGCTCCGCGGCACCTACGCCGCGTTCGCGCTGAAGGGCACCGCGGGCACCGAGCACCTGCGCGAGCTCGCCGAGGCCGGCATGAACACCGTGCACCTGCTGCCCACCTTCGACATCGCCACGATCGAGGAGGACCGCGCCCGCCAGGCCGTCCCCGCCATCCCGGCGGACGCCGGGCCGGACTCGCCGGAGCAGCAGGCCGCTGTGGCCGCCGTCGCCGACGAGGACGGGTTCAACTGGGGCTACGACCCGTACCACTTCTCGGTCCCGGAGGGCTCCTACGCGTCGGCGGGCAACCAGGACGGCGGCGCGCGCGTGGCCGAGTTCCGCTCCATGGTCGGCGGGCTGCACGACGCCGGGCTGCAGGTGGTCCTCGACCAGGTCTTCAACCACACCGCCCAGTCCGGGCAGGGGGAGAGGTCGGTGCTGGACCGCGTGGTCCCGGGCTACTACCACCGCCTCAGCGCCACCGGCTCCGTGGAGACCTCCACGTGCTGCCAGAACGTGGCCACCGAGCACGAGATGGCCGAGAAGCTCATGGTCGACTCCGTCGTCACCTGGGCGGCCGACCACCACGTCGACGGTTTCCGGTTCGACCTCATGGGCCACCACAGCGTGGAGAACATGCGGGCCGTGCGCGCCGCGCTCGACGAGCTGACGCTCGAGGAGGACGGGGTCGACGGCAGGTCGGTCTACCTCTACGGCGAGGGCTGGAACTTCGGCGAGGTGGCGGACAACGCCCGCTTCACCCAGGCCACGCAGGGCCAGCTCGGCGGGACCGGCATCGGCACCTTCTCGGACCGGCTGCGTGACGCGGTGCGCGGCGGCGGGCCCTTCGACGAGGACCAGCGTGTCCACCAGGGCTTCGGTTCCGGCCTCGCGACGGACCCGAACGCCGTCGCCGCCGGCACCCCGGAGGAGCAGGCACAGCGCCTCGCCCACCTCACCGACCTGGTCCGCCTCGGCCTGGCCGGGAACCTGCGCGAGTACTCCTTCCTCACCAGCGCCGGCACCGTCCAGCGCGGCGAGGAGCTGGACTACAACGGCCGGCCCGCCGGCTACGCCGACAGCCCCGAGGAGGTCGTCACCTACGTCGACGCCCACGACAACGAGACGCTCTTCGACAACCTGACCCTCAAGCTGCCCACGGACACCCCGATGGCGGACCGGGTGCGGATGAGCACGCTCTCCCTGGCGACGACGGCGCTGTCGCAGACCCCCAGCTTCTGGCACGCCGGGGCGGACCTGCTGCGCTCGAAGTCGCTGGACCGCAACAGCTACAACTCCGGGGACCACTTCAATCTGCTCGACTGGTCGCGCCGGACCAACAACTTCGGCGTCGGGCTGCCGCCCGCGGCCGACAACGAGGACAAGTGGGACGTGATGGCGCCGCTGCTCGCCGACCCGGAACTGCGTCCGGCGCCGTCGGACATCGACGCCGCGGCGGCGCAGGCGCAGGACCTGCTGCGGCTGCGCACCTCCACCGACCTGTTCCGGCTCGGCTCTGCCGAGGCGATCCGGGAGAAGGTCACCTTCCCCGGCTCCGGTCCGGGCGCCACGCCCGGCGTCATCGTCATGCACGTCGACGACCGTCTGGGGGAGGACGCCGACCCGGCCCTGGACGGGGTGCTGACCGTCTTCAACGCCTCGCCCGAGGCGGTCACGGAGACGGTCGTGGAGCTGGCCGGCCGCGAGTACGTCCTCTCGCCGGTCCAGGCGGAGGGGGCCGACGACGTCGTGAAGGACACGACCTACGACGCCGCCACCGGCAGCGTGACCGTGCCGGCGCGCACCGTCGCCGTCCTGGTGGAGGTGACGGCGGAACCGCCGGCGGAGCCCGGGACCGGTCCCGGGACGGGCAGGCCGTCGGACCGGCCCACCGGCCCGGGGCGCCCCGCCGACACCCCGGTCGGCCCGCCCGCCGACCGCCCCGGTCGTGGTCCCGACGCCGAGCGTCCCGGCAAGCACCACACGCGGGCCGAGAAGCCTGGGCGCTGAGCATCGGGCAGCGACGGAGGCGCCGCCCACCCGGGCGGCGCCTCGGCCGTCGGCGCCTCGGCCGTCAGACCCGCGGGAACCGGACCGAGCGGACGTACGCCTCCCACCGCGGACCGAACGCCCGCGAGAGCGCGGCCTCCTCCGCGGGCGCGTACCGCCGGGTCGCCGCGTACAGGACGAGACCGACCAGGGCCCCGAGCCAGGTGTCGAGCAGGAAGCCGGCCCACGGGAGCACCAGGAGGGCGACGGAGGTGTAGAGCGGGTGCCGCACCAGGGCGTACGGCCCGTGGGTGATCAGCTCGCCCCGCGGCACGTGCCGCAGGATCAGCACGACCGACCAGAGCCAGAGGACCACGCCCGGCACCAGCAGCACGACCGAGACCACCGCCAACCAGGCCGGCGGCCCGCCGACGGCGAACACCGCCGGGAGGGCGACGTTGAGGAGGAGCCCGACCACGAGCACGGGCGCCGTCGTGAGCGCGATCCGGTCGCCGCTGCCGACGAGCCGGGCCAGCATCCCCGTGCCCGTTCCGCCCGCGCCCGTCCCGTCCCCCTGCCCGCCGCTCAGCCGATGGTCTCCAGGCAGCGCTGCAGCGCCGCGGGGTCGTCGCCGTACTGCTCCATGCAGGCCTGGAACTGCGGTCCGAAGACCTCGGAGAGCAGGAAGGACCCGAACATCGTCGAGGCGATCGCCAGCAGGATGGCGATCACACCGATCACGATCGCGGCGATGGCGGTCCCCCGGTTGGTCGCCTCCCCGCGGTTGGCACGGCCGAGGGCGACCGCGCCGAGCACGACGGCGACCAGGCCGCCGAGCCCGCCGAGGAGCCCGAGGAACGGGACCCACGCGATGACGAGCGAGATCACCGCGACGATGAGCGCCGCCAGTCCCATGCCGTTGCGCGGCCCCTGCCCGCCGCCGTACGAGCCACCCTGGTAGCTGCCGCCGTAGGGGGTGCCGACGTACTGCTGAGGCTGCCCGTACGCGCCGGACCCGTACTGCTCGCGCTGGTACGGGGCACCGGTGTGCGGCTGCCCCGGGCTGCTCTGGTAGTCCGCGTCCGCGTAGCCAGGCTCCGGGTAGCCGCCGCCGCCGGCGGCGCCGGACGAGCTGCCCGGCCCCTGGTAGGGGATGCCCCGGTAGGGCTCGCTCGTGGGGCCGGGTCCGCCGGCAGGTTCCTGACCGGCGCCTGCGGCGTCGGGCCCGGGCTCGTGGGGCTCACGGCCGGGCGGGGGCGTTGACGACATCGGGGCGCACCTCCCGTCGGTTCCCGCCATGCTCGCACGGGCGCGTGGGGGACCCGCAGGTTCCCCGCACCCGATAGGGGGTCAGCCCTTCACGGAGCCGGACATCAGCCCGCCGATGAAGTACTTGCCCAGGATGATGTAGACCAGCAGCGTGGGCAGCGACGCCAGGAGCGCGCCGGACATGGACACCCCGTAGTTCTGCAGCAGCGCCCCGTTGGCGAGGTTGTTCAGCGCCAGCGTGACCGGACCGTTCTGGCTCGAGGAGAAGAACACCGCGAACAGGAAGTCGTTCCACGCCGAGGTGAACTGCCAGATGAGGACGACGACGAAGCTGGGGACCGAGATCGGCAGGACGACCGAGAAGTAGGTCCGCAGCATGCCGGCGCCGTCGACCCGCGCCGCCTCGATGAGCTCCTTGGGCACCGACTCGTAGTAGTTGCGGAAGATCAGCGTGGTGATCGGGATGCCGTAGATGACGTGCACCAGGATCAGGGAAGGGATGCCGCTCGGGATGTCCAGGCCCAGCAGCAGCTGCAGCAGCGGGATCATCACGGCCTGGTACGGGATGAACATCCCGAACAGGATGAGCGTGAAGACGATGTTGGCACCGCGGAAGGACCAGCGCGAGAGCACGAAGCCGTTCATCGAGCCCAGGAAGGCGGAGATGATCGACGCCGGGACGACCATCTGCACCGAGCGCCAGATCGCCGGCGAGAGGGTCTGCCACGCGGTGACCCAGTTCTCCGTCGTCCACAGCTGCGGCAGCGCCCACGCCCGGGCGGCGGAGGCGTCACCCGGGCCCTTGAAGCTGGTCACGACCAGCACGTACACCGGGATCAGGACGATGACCAGGGAGAACAGCAGGATCGCGTACCGGAGGGTCCGGCCCACGGAGAACCGCTGCACGGGGCGCCGCTCGGGCGTGCGGACGGGGCGGCCGGCCGCGACGTCGGCGGGCGCCGGGGCGGGGACGGCGGTGGTCATCGTCCACCCTCCTTCCGCGAGGTGTGCACGAGGTAGGGGATGATGAGCACCGCGACGATGATCAGCAGGATCGAGCCCACCGCCGCCGCGTTGGCGTAGTCGTAGCTGGACTTGAAGACGAACATGTCGACGGCGGGCACCTTGGTCTGGTAGTTCGACGGCTTCGAGATCGACATGATCAGGTCGAACGCCTTGAGCGACATGTGGCCGATGATGATCAGCGCGGACAGCGCGACCGGGGACAGCTGCGGGAAGATCACGTGGCGGTAGAGCTGCCACTCGGAGGCGCCGTCGATGCGTCCGGCCTCGCGCAGCTCGTCGGGGATGCCGCGGAACCCGGCGAGGAAGAGCGCCATCACGTAGCCGGAGAGCTGCCAGATCGCCGGGATGGCGATGGCGGCGATGCCCCAGGTGACGTTGTTCCACCAGGGGTTCTGCAGGAAGTCGAGGCCGACGATCTGGAACAGCCGGTTCAGGCCGAGCGCGCTCTCGCCCTGGTTGGAGTTCAGCAGCCAGCGCCACACGACGCCGGAGGCGATGAACGAGACGGCCATCGGGAAGAGGTAGACGGAGCGGAAGAAGCCCTCTCCCTTGGTGGGGCGCTCCAGGATCCACGCCCACACGAAGCCGATCACCATCGTGCCCACGAGGAAGACGGCCGTGTAGAGGACCAGGTTCTTCAGCGAGTGCTGGAAGGCCTCCGAGCCGAGCAGGGCGAAGTAGTTCTCCAGCCCGACGAACGCGCTCGGCGCGACGCCGTTGGCCTGCTGCGCAGTGTGCGAGTCCGTGAAGGAGGTCTGGAAGTTGAGCGCGATGAAGCCGTAGACGAAGACGGCCATCAGGATGAGGGACGGGGCCAGCAGCAGGAGCGGCGGACCCCAGCGCTTCACAGCAGTCACTTCGTGTCTCCCAGCGAAGTCCGGAGATGGCGGTGGCGGGTGCGGACGGGCTGCACCCGCCACCGGGGTGGTCAGCTGCCGGCGGCGGTCGCCAGCTCGCTCTGGAACGTCTTGAGGTCGGACGCTCCGGTGGTGAACTTGCTCGTCGCGTCGGAGATGCCGTTCAGCACGGCGATCGGCGACGCGGCGCCGTGGGCGAGCGAGGGGACGATCGTGTCCTTGGCGTAGGCCTCGATCGCGCTCTGCTGGTACTCGGAGAACTCGGCGGGGTCCGCGTCGGTCCGGGCCGGGATGGAGCCCTTGGCCTTGTTGAACGCTACCTGGCCCTCGAGGGAGCCGACGGTCTCGAGCCACGCCTTGGCGCCGTCGGGGTCGGGCGCGCCGACCGGCATCGTGAAGGAGTCGGCGAGGAAGCCGAACATGCTGTCGGTGCCCGGGACCGGGAAGTCGACGAAGCCGGTGCCGCGCTCGATGCCCTGCTCCTCGAACGCCGCCACTGCCCAGTCGCCCATGACGTTGTACGCGGCGGTGCCGTCGATGACCATCTGGGTCGACTCCGGCCAGTCGAGGCCGTCACGGTCGGTGTTGGTGAAGTCCATGAGCGTCTGGAAGTCCTCGAGCGCCGCGGTCACCTCCGGCCCGTTCCAGTCGGTGTCGCCGGTCCAGAGGCCGTTGTAGCCGTCGGCGCCGAGGTCGGACATGAGCACCGTCTCGAGCAGGTGCACCTGGGTCCACGTGGTGGCGACCGACAGCGGCGTCTTGCCGGCGTCCTTCACCTTCTGCAGGTCGGTGATCCAGGCGTCGATGTCCGCCGGGACGGCGGCGGGGTCGATGCCGGCGTCCTCGAGCACGGAAGGGTTGGCCCACACCACGTTGGAACGGTGGATGTTCGACGGCACCGAGTAGATGGCGTTGTCGACGGTGAGCAGGTCGAGGAGGTCCTGGGGGAAGACGTCCTTCAGGCCGAACTCGTCGTAGAGGTTGGAGACGTCCTCGAGCTGGCCGGCGTTGATGTAGTCGGTCAGCTCCTTGCCGGCGTGGGCCTGGAACGTGTCCGGCGGGTCGCCCGCCTGCAGGCGGGACTGGAGCATGTCCTTCGCCGCGGAGCCGGCGCCGCCGGCCACCGCGCCGTTGACGAACTTGATGTCGGGGTGCTGCTCGTTGAAGACCTTGACGAGGGCGTCGAGCCCCGCCTTCTCCGAACCCTGCGCCCACCAGGTGAACACCTCGACCTGGTTGCCGCCCCCTCCGCCGCCACCGCCGGTGGCCGCATCGTTCCCGCCGTCACCGCCGCCGCCGCAGGCGGCGAGGATGAGGCTGGCGGCCGCGAACCCGGCCACCGTCGCTGTACGTCGCATCGTGTCTCTCCTTCGAAACGTCGTCGTCCCGACCAGGCTCGGCAACCGCTGCCGGCCAGGGGACCGGCCGCGGAGGCCGGGCATCCGATTCCCCAGTGTGCCCCGGAGGCGTCATTCCGTGAAGCATTGGAGGAAATCGTCGCCGTGTTGTGATCTGGTGAGCCACATCCTGCCATATCGGGAGGCACCGGACCGCACTTCCTCCTCCGTGATCGAACACGATCGCTCAGTCGAGCAGGTGGGCGTAGGGCGGCGGGCCGCTGGTGAGCGCGAGCGCCAGCGCGCCGAGAACCTCCGTGCGCGCGCCCAGAGCGGCCGGGACCACGCGCAGCCGGCGCGCCACCGACGGGATGACCGACCGGCGCAACGACGCACCGACCGCGGTGAGGAACGGTTCGCCCGCGGCCACGAGCGGCCCGCCGAGCACGACCACCTCCGGGTCCACGAGGTTGCCGAGCAGCGCGATCCCCCGGCCGAGGTTCCGTCCCACGTCCTCCACCATCCGGCGGCAGGGCGGGTCGCCGGCGGCCGCGCCGGCGACCACCTGCTCGATCGTCAGGTCCTCGCCGAGCGTCGGGCGCAGCATCTGCAGGACCGCCGGGACGGACGTGAAGGTCTCGAGGCACCCGCGGTTCCCGCACCGGCACACCGCCCCGTCGGGCTGGAGCGGGGTGTGGCCGAGCTCCCCGGCCGTGCCGCCGGCGCCGCGGTGGAGGCGCCCGCCGAGCAGCAGCCCCGCCCCGACGCCGGTGGAGATCTTCACGTAGGCGGCGTCGGCCACGCCCTGGGCGGCGCCCCAGCGCGCCTCGGCGAGCATGCCGAGGGTCGCGTCGTTGTCCGTGACCACCGGGACGCCGAGGGCCTCGGTCAGCCGGCCGGCGACGTCGAAGCCGGCCCACCCGGTGAGGATCGTCCCGGCTCCCACGGTGCCGTCGGGTCCGTCGACCGGTCCCGGCAGGCCGACGCCGACGGCGACGAGCTCACCGCCGGGGCGGCTCGCCTCCTGCAGGAGGTCCCGGACGAGGTTGAGCACGACCGGGACCGTCTGCTCTCCCGTGTGCCCCTCGGGCAGCGCCACCTCCCGCTCGGCGACGACCTCGCCCTGGCGGGTGGCGACGGCCGCACGAAGGTGCGTGCGCCCGACGTCGACGCCCGCGACGAGCCCCGGCGCGGCCACGAGCGACACGGTCTTCGCGGGCCGCCCGCGGCGCCCGTCTGCGGACATCTGCTCGACCGCGGCACCGCTGGCCACCAGGTCGGCCACGAGGTTGGAGACCGTCGTGGCCGACATCCCCAGCTCGCGGGCGATCTCCGCGCGAGAGCGCGGTCCCTCGGCGAGCAGGGTGATCACGGCGCGTCTGGTACGTCCGCGCGCTCGTGAGCTGGTCGGATCTGCGCGACCCACGTGCATCCCCCTTTTCGGTCCGTCGTTGGACCAAAAGATGTGGTCGGTCAGGGCAAATAAGCACACTGGTGGAGAAAACCTAACGGACGCTGCCGCCAGTGTCGAGCAGGTGCGAGGGTCGACCAGCGGTCGCGGATATGGACGGGCGGCGGTCGTCGGAGGTGACAACCGGCGGCCGTGGAGGTGGACGACTGCCTGCCGCAGGTCGCGGAGGTCGAACGGCGGGCGCATCTGCGCGCGAGTGCTACGAGAAGACGACGGTTCGCCGGCCGTCCACCAGCACCCGGTGCTCGGCGTGCCAGCGCACGGCGCGGGCGAGGACGCGCCGCTCGACGTCCTGGCCGCGGGCCACCAGCTCCTCGACGTCGTCGGCGTGGGTGACTCGCTCGACGTCCTGCTCGATGATCGGGCCCTCGTCGAGGTCCGCGGTGACGTAGTGCGCGGTCGCGCCGATGAGCTTCACGCCGCGGCCGTGGGCCTGGGCGTACGGGCGGGCGCCCTTGAAGCTCGGGAGGAACGAGTGGTGGATGTTGATGATGTTGCCGGCCAGCTCGGTACACAGGTCGTCGGACAGGATCTGCATGTACCGCGCGAGCACCACGAGCTCGACGTCGAGCTCGTGCACCAGCCGCAGCAGCTGCGCCTCGGCGTCGGCCTTCGTCTCCCGCGTCACGGGCACGTGGTGGAAGGGCACCCCGTAGAACGCCGCGATCGGCTCGAGGTCGGGGTGGTTGGCCACCACGGCCACCGGGTCGATCGGCAGCCGCTGCGAACGCTGGCGGAACAGCAGGTCCGAGAGACAGTGCGCCTCCTTCGACGCCATGATCAGCGTCCGCACCGGCCGGCCCACCTCGTCGAGGGTGAACGTCATCGAGAAGTCGTGGGCGACGGCGGCGAGCGCGCCCTCGACCTCGTGGCGCGGCGCGGTGGTCTCCACCTGCACGCGCATGAAGAACAGCCCGGTGGAGGGGTCGCCGAACTGCTGGGACTCCGTGATGTTGCCGCCGTGCTCAGCGAGCGCGCCGGAGACGGCGTGCACGATGCCGGGCCGGTCCGGGCAGGACAGCGCGAGGACGAGGTGCTCCTTCGGGGTGCTCACCGGCCGCAGGGTAGCCGTCCGGACCCCGGGCGCGGGTCCAGGTCCGCCTCCCGGGTGCCGGTCACACGGACAGTCGCCGGTCCGCTCCGCGGGTACGGCCCGCCGCCGCTCCCGGTGGATGCCAGACTGTGGGCATGGACGACGTCACGATCGACCTCATCACGGAGGACGTGGCCGGTGAGCTCCTCACCGTGCGCCGCGCCGCCTTCGTCACCGAGGCCCAGCTGTACGGGGACCCCAACCTCCCGGCGCTCACCCAGTCGCTGACCGAGCTGGTCGCGGACATCCGCCGGGCCGACGTCGTCACTCTCGGCGCCTGGATCGGGCACCGGCTCGTCGGGTCGGTCCGGGTGGAGCTGGAGGCGGAGAAGGCCACCCTCGGCCGCCTCGCCGTCGTCCCGGACCTCCAGGGCCGTGGGATCGGGACGCGGCTGCTCATGGCGGTGCTGCAGTACCTGCCGGAGCAGACCAAGGAGGTCTGGGTGTTCACCGGGCAGGACTCCAAGCACAACCTGGCGATGTACAACAAGGCCGGCTACGAGCACCAGTACGACCAGCACACCGGTGACCTGACCTACGCGTACCTGCGCCGCATCCTCGGCGAGGACGGCCCGGAGGCCGACGGCCTGGCCGACGTGCCCGAGCGGGACGTCAACGCCTGACTCCGCGCGCGCCTGTGCCGTGCGCGAAGTTGGTAGTCTCGTCCGCGTCGCGACTGGCGCCAGCAGGTGGGTCACCACCGGGGAGCGACACGAGCAGGACCCCCGAGGTCGTCCGCCTGGGCCGAGGGTCACCGAACGGAAGTGCATCCACGCACGCGCCGTGCGTGACCGACAGCGGAGGAAGCATGAGCCAGACCAAGCCCGAGACGTCCGTGGCGAACCAGTCGCTCGCCGAGCTGGACCCCGAGATCGCGGCCGTCCTCGACGGTGAGCTCGCCCGCCAGCGGGACACCCTCGAGATGATCGCCAGCGAGAACTTCGTCCCGCGCGCCGTCCTGCAGGCGCAGGGCTCCGTGCTGACGAACAAGTACGCGGAGGGCTACCCCGGGCGCCGTTACTACGGCGGCTGCGAGCAGGTCGACATCGCGGAGAACCTCGCGATCGAGCGCGCGACCTCCCTCTTCGGCGCCGAGTACGCCAACGTCCAGCCGCACTCCGGCGCCCAGGCCAACGCCGCGGTGCTCCACGCCATCGCCTCGCCGGGCGACAAGGTCCTCGGCCTATCCCTCGCGCACGGCGGCCACCTCACGCACGGGATGAAGATCAACTTCTCCGGCAAGCTCTACGACATCGCCGCCTACGGTGTGGACGAGCAGAGCCACCGGATCGAGATGGAGGCCGTGCGCCAGGCCGCCCTCGAGGCGCGCCCCAAGGTGATCATCGCGGGCTGGTCCGCGTACCCGCGCCAGCTCGACTTCGCCGCGTTCCGCGAGATCGCCGACGAGGTCGGCGCGTACCTGTGGACGGACATGGCGCACTTCGCGGGACTCGTGGCCGCGGGCCTGCACCCCTCGCCGGTGCCGCACTCCGACGTCGTCTCCTCCACCGTCCACAAGACGATCGGCGGCCCCCGGTCCGGCTTCATCCTCTCCCGGGACAAGGAGACCTTCGGCAAGAAGCTCGACTCCGCCGTCTTCCCGGGGCAGCAGGGCGGCCCGCTCATGCACGTCGTCGCCGCCAAGGCCGTGGCGTTCAAGATCGCGGCCGGCGAGGAGTTCCGGGACCGTCAGCGCCGCACCCTCGAGGGCGCCCGGATCATCGCCGAGCGGCTCTCCGCCCAGGACGTCAAGGACGCCGGGATCTCCGTGCTGACCGGCGGCACCGACGTCCACCTCGTCCTCGTGGACCTGCGCAACTCGTCCCTCGACGGCCAGCAGGCGGAGGACCTCCTCCACGACGCCGACATCACCGTCAACCGCAACGCGGTGCCCTTCGACCCCCGCCCGCCGCGCGTGACGTCCGGGCTGCGCATCGGCACGCCGGCGCTCGCCACCCGCGGGTTCGGCGCCGAGGAGTTCACCGAGGTCGCCGACATCATCGCCACCACCCTCGTGGGCGGCGCCGCCACGGACGTCGAGGGCATGCGGGCCCGCGTCCGGGCGCTCACCGAGGCCTTCCCGCTCTACCCCGACCTCCAGCAGTGACCGCCCAGGTCCTGGACGGCAGGGCCACCGCGGCGACGATCAAGGCGGAGCTGACGGAACGGGTCAGCGCGCTGCGGGAACGCGGCGTCGTCCCCGGGCTCGGCACCGTGCTCGTGGGGGAGGACCCCGGCTCCAAGGCGTACGTGGCGGGCAAGCACCGCGACTGCGCCGAGGTCGGGATCGCCTCCATCCGCGAGGACCTGCCGGCCGACGCGTCGCAGGCCGACGTGGAGGCCGCCGTCGAGCGCCTCAACGCCGACCCGGCGTGCACCGGCTACATCGTCCAGCTGCCGCTGCCGAAGGCCGTCGACACCAACGCGGTCCTGGAGATGATCGACCCGGCCAAGGACGCCGACGGGCTGCACCCGACCAACCTCGGGCGGCTGGTCCTCCGCGTGAAGGAGGAGGTCAGCTCGCCGCTCCCGTGCACGCCCCGTGCGGTGCTCGAGCTGCTCGGGCGCCACGGCATCGAGCTCGCGGGCAAGGAGGTGTGCGTCGTCGGGCGGGGGACGACGGTCGGCCGCTCCATCGGCCTGCTGCTCACGCGCAAGGACGTCAACGCCACCGTGACGCTCACGCACACGGGCACCCGCGACCTCGCCAGGCACGTGCGGGAGGCGGACGTCGTCGTGGCGGCCGCCGGGCAGCCGGGTCTGGTCACCGCGGACATGGTCAGGCCGGGCGCCGTCGTGCTCGACGTCGGGGTCTCCCGCACGGTCGACCCGGTCACCGGGAGGTCCAAGCTGCGCGGGGACGTGGCCGACGGCGTCGCCGAGGTCGCGTCGTGGCTCTCGCCCAACCCGGGCGGGGTGGGCCCGATGACCCGCGCCATGCTGCTCACCAACGTCGTGGAGACCGCGGAGCGGCTCGCCGCCTCCGCCTGAGCGGGTCGCCCGGTGGACGTGGCAGGTCTCACCGTCCACCGGGCGGCGGCGGTCCGGAGATGTCGGCGGGATCGGTGAGGATGGTCGGCATGAAGATCGCCACCGTCAACGTCAACGGCATCCGCGCGGCCTACCGGCGCGGCATGGGGGCCTGGCTCGAGGAGCGCCGGCCGGACGTCATGCTCCTGCAGGAGGTGCGCGCCTCGGACGACGTGCTCGAGGAGCACCTCGGCCAGGAGTGGACCACCGCGCACCAGGCGTGCGACATCAAGGGCCGGGCCGGTGTCGCCGTCGCCTCGCGCCTGCCCGCCACCGCCGTGCGCGTCGGCCTCGGGAACGGCGCGGCGGAGGAGCCCGTGGACACCGGGCGCTGGGTCGAGATGGACCTCGACGTCCCCGGGTCCGAGCGGCCGCTGACGGTGGTGTCCGTCTACATCCACTCCGGCACCGCCAACACCCCGAAGATGGACCTGAAGTACGCCCACCTGGAGAAGGTGACCAGGCGGCTGGGCGAGCTCGCCGCCCAGGCCCGCGACGGCGAGCGCGACGTCGTGGTCGGCGGCGACCTCAACATCGTCCACACCGAGCTCGACCTGAAGAACTGGAAGGCCAACCATAACAAGGTCTCCGGCGTCCTGGACGAGGAGATCGCCTACCTCGACAAGTGGTTCGCGGACGGGTGGGTCGACGTCGCGCGGAAGGTCGCGGGGGAGCGCCCCGGTCCGTACACGTGGTGGTCCTGGCGCGGCAAGGCCTTCGACAACGACGCCGGGTGGCGGATCGACTACCAGCTCGCCACCCCGGAGCTCGCCGGGCGGGTGAGCGACGCCGTCGTGGACCGCGCGCCCTCCTACGACCAGCGCTTCTCCGACCACGCCCCGATGGTGGCCACGTACGACTTCTGAGCCCGCGCCACGCCCGCCGGGTCCGGCGTCGGCTCCCGGCCGCCTGTAAGGTCTGCCCTGACAAGGTGTCAGGGCAGACCTGACGCGACGCACGGCGAGAGGAGCTGGCATGGCGGGAACCGATGAGCGGACGCTGCACTGCTCGTTCTGCGGCAGGCCCGAGCAGGAGGTCGCGAAGATCATCGCCGGCCCGGGCGTCTACATCTGCAACGTGTGCGTGGCCCTGTGCCAGCAGATCCTCGACGGGCACGCGCGCGGACCGGAGCCGGAACCGGCGCCCGAGGGCGCCTCCCGGCAGGCGAGGCTCCGGGTGTGGGACGACCTGGGCGCGGACGAGCTGCTGAAGCTGCTGCCACGGATGTCCACGGCGTCGGACCAGGTGGAGGGCGGCCTGCACGAGTGCGTCGCCCGGCTGCGGGAGCTCGGGGTCACCTGGTCGCGCATCGGCGAGGCGCTGGGCATCACGCGCCAGTCGGCGTGGGGGCGCTTCTCCGGCGAGGACTGAGCGGGCGAGAACCTAGCCGCGTCAGCGGGCCGCCCGCTGCGCGCAGCTCACGCACAGCGTGGCCGTCGGCCGGGCCTCCAGCCGTGCCGGCGCGATCGGCTGCCCGCAGCTCTGGCACGTGCCGTAGGTGCCGTTCTCGAGCCGCTCGAGCGCGGCGTCGACCTCCTCGAGCGTGTGGCGGGCGCTCGCGGTCAGCGCCGCCACCTGGGCCCGCTCGAACCCGATGGTCGCCCCCTCGGGGTCGTGCTCGTCGTCGGAGTTGGCGTCCTCGCTCGCCGCGACGACCTCCTCGAAGTTGCCGTCCAGCGCCGCCAGGCGTGCCTCGGTGGTGGCACGCAGCTCGAGAAGGCGCTCGCGGATCGTCTCGTCAGTCCTCGCTCCGCCTGTCATGCCGGAACCGTACTCCCGGTGGCCCCGCTTCGGGCAGGTTCAGCCCCGGACGCGGCCCGCCGGGTCCGACGCCGTCGCGTGGAGGAACCCGGGCGCGGCGAGGCCGGCCCGGCCGAACGCGTCCGCGACGGCGGTCGTCACCGCCCCGGCCGCGTCCGCCTCCACCAGGGCGATCGTCGACCCGCCGAACCCGCCGCCCGTCATGCGGGCCCCGTGCGCCCCGGCCCCTCGCGCGGCGGCCACCGCGAGGTCGAGCTCGGGGCTGGAGACCTCGTAGTCGTCGCGCAGCGACTCGTGCGAGGCGTCGAGCGTCTCCGCCACCCGGTTGAGCGACCAGCCGCGCAACGGCCCGGCGGGGTCGTCGCGCAGGCGGGCGACGAGGAGACGGACCCGCTCGATCTCGGTGACCACGTGCCGCACCCGGGCGCGCTCCTCGCTGTCCGCCAGCCGGGACAGGACCTCGTCGAGGGTGGTCTCCCCGCCCATGACGGCGTCCGCGACCGTGCGCAGGTCCGGGACCCCGAGCCGGCGGGCCGCCTCCTCGCACACCTCCCGGCGGCGGGCGTACTGCCCGTCCACCAGCCGGTGCTCCGCACGGGTGTCCGTCACCAGCAGCTCCAGGCCCGAGACCGTCAGGTCCAGCGGCACGTGCTCCACCTGGCCGTCCCGGCAGTCGAGGAGCAGGGCGTGTCCCGCCCGGGCGCGCAGCGCGGCCGCCTGGTCCATGCCCCCTGTGGGGGCGCCGGCGATCTCGTTCTCGGCCCGGACGCAGGCCGCGGCCAGCCGGGCCCGGCCGGCGTCGTCGGGCGCGTCCACGGACCCGGCCAGGCCGAGCCCGGCCAGCTCGTCCACCGCGACGACGACGGCGCACTCCAGCGCCGCCGAGGAGCTCAGTCCCGCCCCGGCCGGGACGCACGAGTCGACGGCGACGTCCAGCCCCGGCAGGCCGGCTGCCAGACCCTCCGCCTCGAGCGCCCAGAGCACCCCGGCGACGTACGCCGCCCAGCCGTGGACCTCCCCGGCCGTGCCGACCGGGCCGACGTCGTCGAGGTCGATCTCGCGCGGCGGCCCGGGCTCCTGCGCGCTCACCAGCCGCAGGCGCCGGGTTCCCGGCCGGGCCACGGCGGCGACGAACGTCCGGTGCGGCAGCGCGACCGGCAGGCAGAGCCCGCCGTTGTAGTCGGTGTGCTCGCCGACGACGTTGACCCGCCCGGGGGCGGCCCAGACGCCCTCGGGCTCGCCCTCGAAGGTGCCGGCGAACAGGTGGCGGACCCGGGCGGCCCCGGCTGCGTCGTCCCAGGCCGGCAGGAGGTCGGCCGTCACGCGCCCGGCTCCTTGACGTCGTCGGCCATCACGTCGCGCCAGCGGTCCGCGATCCGTTCCGGGGTGGTGTCGGAGACCCACGCGCCCATGCCGGACTCCGAGCCGGCCAGGTACTTCAGCTTCCCCGGCGCCCGCAGGACCGAGAACAGCTGCAGGTGCAGACGCAGGTCGTCCCGGCCCTCGCGCACGGGCGCCTGGTGCCACCCGGCGACGTACGGCAGCGGGATCGGCTCCCCGGCCCGCGGGGAGTCCTCCGGCCAGGTGAAGAAGCGGTCGCCCGCCTGCAGCACGCGCAGGTACAGCCGGGCCAGGTCGGAGCGCTCCGGGTCCGTCAGCGCGGGCAGGTCGGGGACGTCCCGCCGCGGCGCCACGTGCACCTCGACGGGCCAGCGGGCCGCGGCGGGGACGTACGCGGCCCAGTGCTCCGACTCGGCGACGACCCGCCGCCCCGAGCGCAGCTCCGCCTCGAGCACGTCGCGCAGCAGGTTGCGGCCGGTGCGCTCGCGGTGCGCGCGGGCCTGGCGCAGCATCGTGGCCGTGCGCGGGGTGAGGTAGGGGTAGGCGTAGATCTGCCCGTGCGGGTGGTGGAGCGTCACCCCGATCTCCTTGCCCCGGTTCTCGAAGCAGAAGACCTGCTCGACGCCGTCCAGGGCACCGAGGCGCGCGGTGCGGTCGGCCCACGCCTCGATGACGGTGCGCATCCGGCGGGTGCCGACGCCGGCGAGCGACCCGGCCGGGTCGGGGGAGAAGCAGATGACCTCGCAGCGCCCGGCCGCCGGCCGGGTCGGCCAGAGCGGCTCGCCGTCGAGGTACCTGACCTCGTCGGGCACGCCGGGCACGGCGACGAGCGAGGGGAAGCGGTTCTCGAACACCACGACGTCGTAGTCGGTGGCGGGGATCTCGCCGTCCGAGTACGCGGCCCCGGGGCGGGCGGGGGCCAGCGGGTTGGTCTCGGCCGAGGGGAGGAAGGTCCGGTTCATCCGGTGGGCGGCCATCGGCACCCACTCGCCGGTGAGGACGTCGTAGCGCATCTCGGGCGCGGTCACGGGGCGCGCGGTGCCGTCCTCGTCCACCACGTCGGCGAACCGGTCCGGCAGCGGGCGCGGGTCGTCCAGGCGGCGGGTGGCCGCGCCGGAGACGTAGGGCTCGGAGTCGTCGAAGTAGATGAGCTCGCGCCCGTCCGCCAGCCTGGTGGAGGTGCGGCGCACGCGCGCCGCGCCGGCGCTCACTGCGCACCCCCGGCGGTCCCGGCGACCTCGAGCAGGATGCCGTGGCGCTCGGCGGCCTCGCGGGTGGCCTCCCCGGGGTCGGCGTCGGTGACCAGGACGGCGACGTCCTGGACCGGGCAGAACGTCCGCAGGCCCAGCACCCCCCACTTCGAGGCGTCGACGACGGCGACCGGAGTGCGGGCGCTGGCCACCATCGCGGCGTTGGTGGCGGCCTCCGAGAGGTTGGGGGTCATCAGTCCGATCTCCGGGTCGAAGCCGTGCGCGCCGAGGAACGCCCACTCCACCCGGAGCGTGCGGAGAGTGTCCACCGCGACGGGGCCCACGAGGGCGTCGGACCGCGTGCGCTCCCCGCCGGTGAGGACCACGGTCGGGGCGGCCCGGGACTCGGACCGCGCCTGCTCCGTCGCCTCGTGCAGCACCTGGGCGGCGGGCAGGGAGTTGGTGATCACGGTGAGGGTGCCGAGGTGCGGCAGGGCGGCCAGCGCCCGGGCGACGGCGAGCGTCGTCGTCCCGCCCGTGAGCGCGACGGAGTCGCCGGGCCGCACCCGTGAGGCCGCGAGGGTCCCGATCGCAGCCTTCTCGGCCTGGTGATGAGACTCCTTGGTCCGGAAGTACGGCTCCTCGGCGGCACCGGCCGGGGCGACGGCGCCGCCGTGCACCCGGTCGACCAGCCCCCGGGCCACCAGGTCGGTGATGTCGCGGCGTACCGTCATCTCGGAGACGCCCAGCGCCTCGACCACCTCCGCGACGCGGACGCCCCCGTGCTGGGCGACCTGGCCGAGGATGTAGTCCTGCCGCTGGCGGGCGAGCAGGGGGACCCCTTCGGTGACCATGGATCGATCATCGCAGGCCAAACAAAAACGCACAACGTCGAACAGTGGGCCCGAGCCGCCCCGACGACGTGCCGGGGGCGTGTGCGGCCGATGGCGGAGAGCGCCCCGCACCTGCCAGGATGTCGGTCGTGCTGACGACGCCCCGGGTCCTCGCGGAACGCGACCGCTGAGCCCATGCACCTGCCGGAACGTCGCGCGGGACAGGTCCGCATCGGGGTCTCGCTGCAGATCCCGCAGCCGTACTCGACCTGGTTGCAGTCGGTCCGCGCGCGCCTGCGCGACCCGATGGCGCACGCCGTGCCGCCGCACGTCACCCTCCTGCCGCCGACGGTCGTCGACGCCGAGCAGATGGACGAGGTCACCGAGCACCTCGCCGTCATCGCCCGCCGCAGCAGCCCGTTCATCATGTCCCTGCGGGGCGCAGGCACGTTCCGCCCGGTCAGCCCCGTCGTCTTCGTCAACGTCGTGCGCGGCGCCGAGGAGTGCGCCGCCCTCGAGAGCCAGGTGCGCACCGGGCCGCTGGCCCAGGACCTCCGCTTCCCGTACCACCCGCACGTCACCGTGGCCCACGAGCTCGACGACGACGTGCTGGACGCGGCGATGGAGGCGGTGGACGGCTTCGAGGCGACCTACGCCCAGGGCAGCATGCGCCTGTACGAGCACGGTGACGACGGCGTCTGGCGCAGCGTCGCCCGGCTCGTGCTCTCCGGCCCGCGGGTGCACGGCGACCCCGCCGCCCGGGCCGGGGCCCCGCCCGCGACCTCGTAGGGTTGGGCCCATGCCGGAGACCCAGCCCGAGCCGCTGCACGCCATCGTCCCCGCCGGCGGCGCCGGGACGCGCCTGTGGCCGCTCTCGCGCCGCGCCGCGCCGAAGTTCCTGCTCGACCTCACCGGCTCCGGCCGGTCCCTCCTGCAGCAGACCCACGACCGGCTCCGGCCCCTGACCGAGGGCGGAGGCGTCGTCGTGGTCACCGGGGCGGCGCACGCCGCCGCGGTCCTGCAGCAGCTGCCTGACCTGGGCGAGGAGAACCTGCTGGCCGAGCCGAGCCCCCGCGACTCCATGGCCGCGATCGCCCTGGCCGCCGCCGTCGTGCGCCGCCGTCACGGCGACGTGGTGGTCGGCTCCTTCGCCGCCGACCACGTCATCGCCGACACCGCCGCGTTCGGCCGCGCGGTGCGCGAGGCGGTGGGCGTCGCGCGCGCCGGCTACGTCGTCACCATCGGCATCGAGGCCGACCACCCCTCCACCGCCTTCGGGTACGTCCGCTCGGGCGACCCGGTCCGGCTTCCCGACGGCGCCACAGCGCCCACCGCCCGCCAGGTGCGCGGCTTCACCGAGAAGCCCGACGCCGCGACCGCGGCCGAGTACCTCGCGACGGGGGAGTACCGCTGGAACGCCGGCATGTTCGTCGCGCGCGCCGACGTGCTCCTCGACCACCTCGCCGCGCAGCGTCCCGAGCTGCGGGCCGGCATCGACGAGATCGCCGACGCCTGGGACACCCCCGCCCGCACCGCCGTGCTGGAGCGCGTGTGGCCGACGCTGGAGAAGATCGCCATCGACCACGCGATCGCCGAGCCGGTCGCCGCCGAGGGCGGCGTCGCCGTCGTCCCGGCGGCCATGGGCTGGGACGACGTCGGCGACTTCGCCAACCTCGCCGGCCTCCTGCCCTCCGGCGAGGACGGCGTCCGCGTGCTCGGTGACGCCGGCCACGTCGTGGCCGACGACGCCGAGGGAGCCCTGGTGGTGCCCCGGGCCGGGCGCACGGTCGCCGTGCTCGGGGTGCCGGACCTGGTCGTTGTCGACACGCCGGACGCCCTGCTCGTCACCACCCGCGAGCACGCCCAGCGCGTCAAGGGCGTGGTGGAGGGCCTCGGGACGGCCCGCGACCACCTGCGCTGACCCGCGGAGGCGGCGCGCTCCGCGACCGAGCAGGCGCTCCGGCGTCGGACTAGGGTCTTTTCCGTGCGACCTGTTCCTGCCCCGACCGGCTCGGCCGTCGCCCGGCGCGTCACCGCCATCGTCGCCGGGCTCGAGCCGGAGCTCCTCCAGATCCGCCGTCACCTGCACGCCCACCCCGAGACGGCGTGGATGGAGCACGAGACGACGGCGTACGTCGCCGACCGCCTCCGGGCCGCCGGCCTGGAGCCGCACCCGCTGAAGGGCACCGGTCTGACGGTGAACATCGGTGCCGACCCCCGTTCGCAGGGCCGCCGGCGCATCGGTCTGCGCGCGGACCTGGACGCCCTGCCGGTGTCCGAGAGCTCGGGGCTGCCGTTCGCCTCGGCGCGGGACGGGTACGCCCACGCCTGCGGTCACGACGTCCACACCACGGCGCTGCTGGGCGCCGCCCTCACGCTCAAGCAGCTCGACGACACCGGGGACCTGCCGGTCGGCGTCAGGTGCATCTTCCAGCCGGCGGAAGAGGTCATGCCGGGCGGTGCCGTCGCGGTGATCGACCAGGGGGCGCTCGACGGCGTGGACCAGATCTACGCCCTCCACTGCGACCCCAAGGTGCCCGTGGGCCAGGTCGGTTCGCGCATCGGCGCGATCACCGCCGCCTCCGACACCGTCACCATCACCGTCACCTCCGACGGCGGGCACACCTCCCGGCCGCACCTGACCGGCGACGTCGTCTTCGCCCTGGGGCAGCTCATCACGACGCTCCCGGCGGTGCTCGGCCGCCGCATGGACCCCCGCGCGGGCGTCAACCTCACCTGGGGGGCGGTGCACGCCGGCAAGGCGGCCAACGCCATCCCGGCCTCCGGGTCGGTGACCGGGACGATCCGGTGCCTGGACGGCCGCGAGTGGCACCGGGCCGCGAAGATCGTCCAGGAAGCGGTCGAGCACGTGACTGCCCCGTTCGACGTCGAGGTGGAGCTCAACTACGCCCGGGGCATCCCGCCGGTCGTCAACGAGGAGCGCGCCGTGCGTGTGGTCGACGCCGCCGCCAAGGACGTGATCGGCCCGGACGCCGTCGTCCTGACCGAGCAGTCGCTCGGCGGGGAGGACTTCGCCTGGTACCTCACCCGTGTACCCGGTGCCCTGGTGCGGCTCGGCACCCGCACCCCGGGCGGGCCCGCCTACGACCTCCACCGCGGCGACATCGTCTTCGACGAGCGCGCCATCGGCATCGGCGCCCGGGTGCTCGTCCGCACGGCGCTGCTCGCGGGCGACGGCAAGATCGGCGAGGGGGCGAGGACGACGACGGCGGCGGCCGCGTCGTCGTCCTGAGCCCCTTGCGGGGCGGTGCAGTCTTTCCGGGGGCGGTCCCGCGTTTTCCGGGGCGGTGCCAGCCGAAACTCGGGACCAAGGACTCGGGTGCGGCGCGTGACCTGCGTCTCCCATGGAAACATTTCGGTAACGCTTTTCGCGGGGATCTCACGATGTGACTCGTGTGAATGCGGCGGCGGGTTACTGTCGGCCTGTCAGCCGCCGATCCAGGACGTGGCGCACGGGTGCTCTGCCGAAGCAGGGCCTGCGACCCGCCACCACGAGCCTCGGCCACACACATGCAGGAGATACGCGTGAAGAAGAGCATCTACGCGACGGCGCTGGCGGCCACGGCCGCCCTCGCGCTCGCGGCCTGTGGCGCAGCCCCGGAGGAGGACTCGCCCGCACCGGGCGCCACCGGGGGCGCCGGGACGAGCGCGGCCGGGGGAGACAACGCCGACTTCCTCGCCTGCGTCGTCTCCGACCAGGGCGGCTGGGACGACCAGTCGTTCAACCAGTCCGCGTACGAGGGCCTCCAGGCCGCCGTCAAGGACCTCGGCATCAAGGAGGCGGACGCGGAGTCCCAGTCCGACGCCGAGTACGGCCCGAACGTGGACTCGATGGTCCAGCAGGGCTGCAACCTCACCATCGGCGTCGGCTTCCTCCTCGAGGACCCGATCCAGCAGGCCGCCGAGAAGAACCCGGACACGAACTTCGCGCTCATCGACTCGGCGTTCTCCGGTCCGGACTTCGCGCCGGTCGAGCTCGACAACGCCAAGCCGATCCTCTTCAACACCGCCGAGGCGTCCTACCTCGCGGGCTACGTCGCCGCCGCGGTGTCCGAGTCCGGCACCGTCGCCACCTTCGGCGGCATGCAGATCCCGTCGGTGTCCATCTTCATGGACGGCTTCGTCGACGGCGTCGCGAAGTACAACGAGGACAACGGCGCCGACGTCCAGGTCCTCGGCTGGGACAAGGAGGCCCAGAACGGCTCCTTCACCGGCGACTTCGAGAACCAGGCGAACGGCCAGACCCTGACCGAGCAGTTCATCGCCCAGGGCGCCGACGTCGTCATGCCGGTCGCCGGCCCGGTCGGCCTCGGTGCCGCCGCCGCCGCGAAGGCCGCGGGCGACGTCAAGATCGTCGGCGTCGACTCCGACTGGTACGAGTCCACCGAGTACGGCGACATCGTGCTGACCTCCGTGGTCAAGAAGATCGGCCAGGCGGTCGAGGACACCATCACCGAGTCCGTCGAGGGCAACTTCACCAACGAGCCGTACGTCGGCACCCTCGAGAACGAGGGCGTGGGCCTGGCCCCCTTCCACGACTTCGACAGCCAGGTGCCGCAGGAGGTCAAGGACGCGGTGGCCAAGCTCCAGGAGCAGATCATCTCGGGCGAGATCGTCGTGGAGACGAAGAACGCTCCGTGACCGTCTGACAACGCGACAACCGTGACGGCCCGGCCCTCGTGGCCGGGCCGTCACGCGCTGGCCCCGGTACCGTGGCGACCCGCGGTCACCGGTGAGCCCGGCGCCTGCTGAACGGGATGGAGCCTTCGGAAGTGAAGCTAGAACTGCGCGGGATCACCAAGACCTTCGGGTCCCTGGTCGCGAACGACCACATCGACCTGGTGGTCGAGCCGGGCGAGATCCACGCCCTGCTCGGCGAGAACGGCGCCGGCAAGAGCACCCTGATGAACGTGCTCTACGGGCTGTACCAGCCCGACGACGGGCAGATCCTGCTGGACGACAGGGCGGTCACCTTCTCCGGGCCCGGCGACGCCGTCG